>JBJEQV010000056.1:0-14424 GCA_051881915.1 Porcipelethomonas sp.
CTCTCGGCACCAGAACCTAAATCTGGCGTGTCTGCCAATTTCACCACACCCGCATTTACAGCTTAATAATTATATCATTTGGATTAAAATTTGTCAAGCAATTTTTTATTTTAGCAGCATATTTTTTGACATGTTTTTATTGACATTTCAGCTGAATCATCCTATAATTATAAGGTATACACTTAAAAACAAGAAAGGAGCTCAGAATGATGGAAACAACAGTTTCAGCCGCAGTTACAGAAGCAGAAACCGAGGCTACAAATATAATAGAAGATCTTCTTGCCAATGCCTCTATGAACACCCGGGAAGAACAGGACAGGGTCGGCGAGATACTTTCCGAAATAGGAAACGGGATAAAAAATTCCATTCCTTCCCTGCTTTTTGCAGTTTTTATTTTTGCAGCAGGCATAGTTATTTCAAAGCTGCTTCTGAAAATTTTCACGAGGTTTATGGAAAAAACCAATACTGACCGGACAGCTGTCAGCTTCCTGCGCTCACTCATTAAAATTCTTCTGTACATGATCGTTTCTATCATTACTCTTTCAATTCTCAATATTCCGATGACATCAATCATTGCAGTAATAAGCGCTGCGGGACTTGCAGTAGGACTTGCCCTTCAGAACAGCCTTTCAAATCTTGCTGGCGGGTTTATTATACTTTTTTCAAAGCCGTTCAAATCCGGCGATTTTATAGAAACAAACTCTGCCTCGGGTACAGTTGAAAGCATCAGCATTCTTTACACCAAGATACTCACCAATGACAACAAAACAGTTTATATTCCAAACGGAATGGTTTCTGATTCACAGATAGTAAATTACAGCGAACAGCCTGTAAGGCGCGTTGACTTTGAATTCGGCATAAGCTATTCCGATGACGTTGAAAAGGCAAAGAAAATTATAATGGAACTTGCCGGAAGCTATGATCTTGTTTTAAAGGATCCTGAACCTTTTGCGCGTCTCGGTGTACAGGCAGAGGACAGTCTTCAGATCATCGTCCGCCTGTGGACAGAGACTGAAAATTACTGGCAGGTAAAGTTCGATTTTACAGAAATGGTAAATCAGGCATTTACTGAAAACGATATTACAATACCGTTCAGGCAGCTTGATGTACACATAACAAACCAAGGAGATTCAAAGCCGCATGAATGAAGATAAAATAACGGATCCGGCTCCGCTGCCTGAGGAATCCCCTCCCCCAAAAAAGAAAAAAAGCTGCTTCGGAAGAATCGTAAAGCTTGCGCTTTTTCTGCTTGTTATATGGTGGTTCAACAACTTCACACTTAAAATAACAAAGGAAACCATAGTTTCAGACAAAGTAAAAAACAAAATAACTGTTGCAGTTATAAGCGACCAGCATGCTTCCGCAGGCCCTCTTGCAATTCCGAACGAAAAGATAATATCAAAAATAAAAAAAATCAATCCGGATATTGTATGCGTTCTGGGTGATATGCATTCAACCGATGCAACAGACGAGGAAAAACAGATCTCCATGGATCTGATGACGGATATCATAGACGAAGGTTTCAGGCTTTATTTTGTACTTGGAGAGCACGATGACCGGACAAACAGATACGTTTCCAAAATGGAAGCAAACGGTATAAACGTTCTTGATCAGGAATCGGAAACCATAAAGATAAAGGATACAGCAATAACTCTTTACGGTATAAGCAATGCTTGGTTCTCACCGTCCTTTGATCTGAAAAACGAATTTGATCTGAACAAGGATACATATAATATTCTTCTTGCTCATATCCCGAGATTTGATGATTATTCCGATTTCGGCGCAGACCTTACCGTATGCGGTGATACTCACGGCGGAATTATTCAGATTCCGTTTTTAGGCCCTGCTTATTATGATGATACCGTGCTTCCCGAACTCAGATACGGCAGCGAGAAAATCTATGACAAGGGACTTTTCAGAAACGAAAAGGGATATATGTTCATAACATCCGGAATCGGCAATTATCCTGTTGCCTCAAGGTTTAATAACCGTCCGGAAATAGGAGAAATAGTTATAGAGCCAAAATAATTAAAACTTTTTGACCTTTGAAAGCTTATTTTTATAACTTTTGGCACTTTATCAGGATTATTTTTATTTTTATTCTTGTAAAACAGAAAAAAATGTTGTATAATAAAAAATGTATGTTACAAATTTTAGATTGGAGTGTGCTGTATTTATGGATTTAATGGCATTTTATAACACATTACTTCCAATGGTCACAGGAAATCTGAACGCAAGCAATGTTGCAGCGATTGTTATAACCGGTCTTTGCGTTGTTTTTCTGGGACTTATTATCCTCATACTTTTTGTATGGGCATACGGAAAGTTTTTTTCAAGAAAAAAGGAACCTAAGGGACCTGCCGCAGAAACACCCAAAGCTGAACCTGCAAAACCGGTCAGTACCGTTTCCAGAGCAGAACCCGCATCCGATGATGACGAAATAATTGCCGTGATCGCCGCCGCTGTTGCCGCAATGAGCGAGGCGGACGGAAAGAATTACAGACTCAGATCAGTCAGAGCGGCTAAAAACAGATCATCCAGATCTGCATGGTCTCTTGCAGGACTTCAGAACAATACAAACCCGTTCTGAACCATACTGCAATTTTCAGGAAAGGATTAATTATTTATGGGCGAAGTTTTCAGTATTTTCTGGGATACTTTAAAAGACCTCGCCGCTACAAGCGGTCTTGCAAATATGGACTGGAAAAGCGGCGTAATGATTCTTATTTCATTCGTCTTTATGTATCTTGCAATCGCAAAGCAGTTTGAACCTCTTCTTCTGCTTCCTATTTCATTCGGCATGCTTCTTACAAACCTTCCGGAAGCAGGGATGTATCATCCTGAGCTCTGGAACAATGTAACGGATATTGACTATGGAAGGATACTCCATGAGGGAGGACTCCTGGACATTTTGTATATGGGCGTAAAATTACAGATATATCCGCCGCTCATATTCCTTGGAATCGGTACAATGACCGACTTTGCTCCCCTTATCGCTAACCCCAAAAGCTTTCTGCTCGGTGCCGCTGCACAGGCCGGAATCTTCCTTACATTTATCGGTGCGGCACTCTTTGGCTTCTCAGCTGCCGAATGCGGATCCATTGCGATCATCGGCGGAGCTGACGGTCCGACCGCTATATATGTATCAAGCAGGCTGCTTAAAGGCGGCGGATTTGATATAAGCACAGGTACTATTGCACTTGCTGCATACACATACATGGCACTTGTTCCTGTTATTCAGCCCCCTATCATGAAGCTGCTCACAACCAAAAAGGAACGTGCAATAAAAATGCCTCAGCTGCGTTCAGTTTCAAAGACAGAAAAGCTTATTTTCCCTGTTGCTGTTACTCTGATCGTTGCGCTTCTCGTTCCTTCAGCTGCTCCGCTGGTAGGTATGCTCATGCTCGGAAACCTTATAAAGGAAAGCGGCGTATGCAGCAGACTTGTTGATACAGCACAGAATGCTCTTATGAACATTATCACAATATTCCTTGGTATTTCAGTCGGCGCTACAACACAGGCAGACAAGATCCTCAATCTTGAATTTGCAGAGGTAATTCTGCTCGGCGTAGTAGCTTTCAGTATCGGTACAGCCTGCGGCGTACTTTTCGGAAAGATCATGTGCAAGGTTACAGGCGGAAAGGTAAATCCGCTTATAGGTTCGGCAGGCGTTTCCGCTGTTCCTATGGCAGCCCGTGTTTCACAGAAAGTCGGGGCTCAGACTGATCCCACTAACTTCCTGCTTATGAATGCTATGGGTCCGAACGTTGCCGGTGTTATCGGTTCTGCGGTTGCAGCCGGAGTTCTCCTTAGCGTAATCAAATAAAAAACGACCGGACATGCATTGTCCGGTTATTTTTTTACAAATTTTTATCATTGACTTTTACCCGTATATGAATTATAATTGCAGCATGTTATATAATAATTTTTGAGGTGATAATGCCTATGCTCAGAGCAACAGGTTCAAAAAAAGATATAAAAAAGCTGCAGTTTTACAGCCTGATTTCCGATATATACGAAAATGACAGCATCCAGAAACTCGGGGAGTACAAGCATCATATCTGTACAACACGCCTTCAGCACAGTCTCAATGTTTCCTACTACAACTACATTATATGCAGCTTTCTCGGGCTTAATGCTGTTTCAGCTGCAAGGGCAGGACTCATGCATGACATGTTTTACTATGACAGAAAAAATTCCTGTATAAAGTCACATCATTCCGAACATCCGCTAATTGCCGCCCGGAATGCCAAAAAGCTTTTCAGTACAGATTCTCTTGAAAACGATATTATAATAAAGCATATGTGGCCGGCAACTCTCAGATTTCCAAAATACAGAGAAAGCTATGTCATAGTTTTTGTGGACAAATACTGCGCTGTACTGGAATTCCTTGCACCAAAATATCACAAAATAAAAAACACTTTAAACAGAAAAAAACAGAGCATTTAAATTATGCTCTGTTTTTTTACATATCTGTTCAGATTATACCGCAGGATCACCTATTTCAGGTATTCAAGCGAATTAATTATCATATCGACACAGCTGTCTGTTCCGAACTTTTCACTGTTAAGGCATAAATGATAATTCTCTTTTACGCCCCAGGTGCGTCCCGTGCTTGCATTGTAAAATGATTCACGCCTTCTGTCATTTTTGCGTATAATATAATCAGCAATGTCTTCATTGACGCCGTATTCTTCCACAGCACGCTTTATTCTTGCTTCAAATCCGGAGTGTATAAAAACATTAAGACAGTTTTCTCTGTTCCTCAGTATATAGTCAGAACAACGCCCGATTATTACACAGCTGCTTTTCTCTGCCATTTCAGTAATGATCCTCTTTATTTCCTTATAAAGAATATCTGCCTTTGTAACGACCTCATCGGGAGCCTTTCCGGTTTTTGCGGCAACAGAAAGTCTGTACAGCAGGCTTTGAGAAACATCCTCCTGTGTACTTTCCACATACTCCGGAGGGATACTGCAATTTTTGGCAGCCTGTTCAAGAATTTCGCTGCTGTAACAAGGAACATTAAGTCTTTCCGCAACTTTTTTTCCGATTTCAATACCCCCGCTTGCATATTGCCTTTCAATAGTAATTATAGTATTTTCCATTTAATCGCCCTCTTTTTTGCATTTTACATATAATTTTACATTCGTTTTGTTAATTAAATTTGTACTATGTGCACTTTTAATATTATATCACTATTAATTACAAAATGCAAGCAGTTTTTTCTGAATTTAATATATATTAAAGAACAAAAACAAGTTACATTAAATCAGAACACTTTAATTTTCAGTTGACACATTAAAAAATCCCATGTATAATTTAATTAGGAAAGGAAATATATGTCGGATTTATACCATATCAGAACATTTTACAGAAAGGAGCTTATATGTCAGTAAAAACATATTCATACTGCAAGGAAAAAAACAGATTTATTTCAGAACATTTTCAGGTAAAAGAATTTGCAAGTACAGACGGCACAAAGCTTTACAGCGATGCAATCCTTATAGATGACAAACTCATTTTCATGCTTGAGAAGCTGTTTTCATCGCTGAACTGTACATCAATCAGAGTTACAAGCGGATACAGAACATACGAACACGACAAGACAGTCGGCGGAAACGGATATGGTCAGCACACAAAAGGCACTGCCGCTGACATTATCTGCGTCGGAAAAAACGGTATAATAAGCGCAAAAATCGTATGCTGCGCTGCGTGCGGCATAGGATTCGGAGGAGTTGCAAATATTTCCACGGAATACAGAGCAATCCACCTTGACGTCAGGACCGGAAATAAATATTATGGCGATGAAATAAGGGGAACCGGATCGATATGGAATTACAACTCAAAGTGGACCGACTTCTACAGATATTTCGGAATATCCGAAGAAGATGTCAGAAAAATCACAGGCAGACAAAGCCGAATATCATACTATACATACAGTACAGGCAGGTGGAGCAGCAAGGCCTCAGAAAACACGGTATGCGGAATAAAAGGAGAACCTGTCCAGGCACTGGCGGTCAGTTCAGAGGCATGTGGTCTGCGTTACAGAGCTCATTTAAAAAACAGAGGATGGCTTCCCTGGGTAACAGGCTGTTCCGTTTCCGACACTTCAAAATATGCGGGTATAACAGGGCGTGATATTGACGCAGTACAAATAAGTGCTCTGTCATCTGTTTACAAGGTCACTTACCGTACAGCCACATCAGGGGGAGAATTTCTCCCGTGGGTCACGGAATACAACAACATTAATGAAAACGGATATGCAGGCATATTCAATAAACCGATCGACAGGATACAGATAAAATTAACAAGAAATCAGGAGGTATAAAATGTTTAAAATAGATCCGGAAACTAATGATATTTCAGTAACGAGAGGAAACAGCTTTGAAATATGCGTCAAACCTTTTATTGATGATTCTGAAGAAGCGTACATCCCCGCAAGTGAGGATATAATCCTTTTTTCAGTCAAAGGTTCAACAGGAAAATCCTATATAAAAAAGATCATAAAAGGCTCGGAATGCTCCTCAGACGGAACGATTACCATTTCGGTAAATCCGGAAGATACTCTTAAAACAGAACCATTTATTTACTATTATGACATCATGCTTGTTAAACAGGACGGAAGCGCATATACGTTTATAGGCAGATCAAAATTCACTCTCCTCGATGCTATCGGAACGATAGCGGATATTGAAAAGGCGGCGGGAATCAATGAAAATTAACGGTACAATTGAAAGCACTGCTTCTATCTCAGGCAGTATCAGCCCATTAGGTACGGCAGCCGGTACAATTACTCCCGAAAATTCAATGTCCGGCATTCTGGGTACAGGCTCGGTAAAGGAGCTTTTTTTCGGAAATATGAGTGATTTCCCATCAATCGGAAACGGAAACAGTCTTTATATTGATAAGGAAAGCAACAATATTTATCGTTTTGACCCGGAAAAGCTTGTTTATGTATGCACAGGAAACGATTACAGCGAAATTGATATAATACAGAGCTGCTTATAAAAGAAAGGATAAAAAATGAACAATAAAATTTTAAATGCAAAAATACTTCATGTTGCAAATTCAACAGCACAGTGGGCGGAAGAAGAATCGGTGATCCCCAGAGGTATGCTCTGTGTGGAATTTACCGCATCAGGAGCCACAAAAATAAAGATCGGCGACGGAACAAAAACCTTCTCAGACCTGCCATACACGGACTCAACAGACCTGAGCAATTATTATTCCAAATCCGAAACCGAAAATGCAATAAAGGACGCTGTTGAAGCGATCGGAAGCGTTATTACAATTAAGGGGACAGCTGACAGCATCACAGCACTTCCCCAAAATGGAAACAAACCCGGAGACCTCTGGTTCGTAAATTCGGACATTACGGATAATGACATTTACAGCGAATATGTATGGACCCAGTCCGGCACATGGTAATTTATCGGCAGGACAGCTCCGCAGACCGACCTCAGCGAATATGCCACAACTGAATATGTAAACGAAAGCATAACTCAGCTAAGATCTGAATCAGATGAACGCTATATCTGCGATTCTGACTTTGTTGTAATAAACTGTACATTATAATTTTAACGGCATGGAAACAAAATTTCCATGCCGTTGCTTTTTAATATTATTTCAGAGGGATTTCAGCTTATCCCGATAGCTTCTGACAGCCGCCGCAAGATACAGAGAACCGCAGACAACAAGCAATGCGGATTCTTTTTTGGCATATTCCATTGCCTCTTTCATTCCTTCAGCAAAATCCGATGCTTTTGCGCAGCAGCTGAAAAGCTTTGCAAGTTCCGAGCTTTCAACTGCATTTTCTGTAAATCCGTCAACACAAAAAACCCGTTCAAAAACCTCAGAAAGCCTTTCTGCCGCATATTCACAGTCCTTTCCCTTTACCATTCCCACAACTCCTGCTATACGCTTTTTCTTCCTGAGCTTCAGTACATTTATAAGCGAATCAATCCCTGCTGCATTATGTCCTCCGTCAATTATAACTTCCGGGTCAAGGTTCAGAACCTCAGTTCGTGAAACAACAAACGCTTCTTTCAGCGCATTATTCACACATTCATCCGGAATATCAAAGCCTTTTTCACGAAGAATATTTAAAGTTTCAATTGCCGTAACAGCATTTATGACCTGATGAAACCCGGGCATTTTCAGCCTGTAAACTTTATCCTTATAAATAAATTCCGTACCGCAGAGCTCCTCGCTTACAACCTTGATTTTCTCTGACTGCGGAATTATCAGCCTGCTGTCATTTTCCACAGCTGTTTCCCCTGCAAGCTTCTCAACAGACGGCTCATTATATGCCGAAAGGACACAGGGACATCCTTTTTTGATAATCCCTGCTTTCTGATAAGCAATTTTTTCCACTGTGTCCCCGAGAATCTGAGTATGATCAAGTGAAACTGAAGTTATAACAGAGACCAGAGGACTTTTTATAATATTGGTAGCGTCAAGCCGTCCGCCGACACCGGTTTCAAGGCATACAACATCGCACTTTTCCTTTTTAAAATACAAAAAGGCAATGGCAAGTGAGATCTCGAACTGAGAGAAGGGAGCATCCGCGTGATCCTTGAATGTTTCGCAAATATCCGCAATCTCCTGCTCAGGGATATTAACTCCGTTTATTCTTATCCTGTCGCAGTAACATTCCATGAAAGGAGATGTGAACTGTCCCGTTTTATAGCCAGACTTTATAAGTGCCTCTGAGCAGTACTCCAGGACCGAGCCCTTTCCGTTTGTCCCTGCGATATGAACAAATTCAAGGGAATCCTGAGGATTTCCGATTTTGTCAAGCAGATTTTTTATTCTTGAAAGGTCGGTCACCTTTTTCCCCGTCCTGCTGAAGCTGTTTATAAAACTCATAGCTTCTTCAAAATTCATTGTGATCTCCATTCCGCCGCAAACAAAAAAGCCGGCGTCCCTGTATAAAACACAGCAGTCGTCAGCTTAAAACGGCTCGTCAAAACTAATTTACGCATTTATTATAACCCATAAATCCTGTTATGTCAAGCATTCCCTATTCTGTTCGTGATGGTCTCTTCTATCTTGTCAGTATCTATCCCAAGTACAAGAGAAAACTCCTGATACATGATTTTCTCAGCGTTTTTCATTACCATCTCATCCGATGATGATAACTTTTTTCCATTTTCAATGTACTTTTTCTGCTGCCTGTAAAGAGCTTTTGTCATACCGATTATTACTTTATAATCATCGCTTCTGAGAATCTTTGAAAACATGACTTTTCTTTCCTTGCTGTTGTCAAACCATATTTCATCCTCTTCGGGCATTGAATCAATAAGCGCATATATTTCCTTTTCCGTAAGAAGCTTTCTGATTTTTTCTCCCGCGCTCTCTACCGGAACATAGCACGAGGAATGAGCGTTGTCGATCGGCTTCAGCTTGTAATAGCTTGTTTCATTCACTCCGTCAAAACACTTCTTTTCCACTCCGTCAATACGGCATATTCCCGAATACCTGTACATAACATATTCATCAACTTCAAACTGCATAATGCACCTCCTGCAATATCAGCCCCGGTTCAGACTCTTCCATATATATAATTATAACATATCCGTCATAAAAATGTCATAGGCTTTTTGCATAAAATCCGGAAAGTGATTTTTGGTGCAGATGTAAAATAAAAAGCGGAAAATCCGAAAAAACGGATCTTCCGCAGTTTAGTATTTTAATTTATTTCATTGCAGCCATCGACTGCTCGATCTTAGCCATCTTTTCCTCTGCCTTTGCAAGCTTTGCCTTTTCAGCTTCAATAAGCTTTTCAGGCGCCTTTGCAAGGAAACCCTCATTACTGAGTTTTCCGCTGAGGAAATCAATATCCTTCTGAACCTTTGCCTTTTCTTTTTCAAGACGGGCAAGCTCCTTCTCCCTGTCAACAAGCTCGTTTAAAGGAATGAAAAGTCTTGCAGTATCTGTTACAGCAGTAACAGCATCCTCTATATCATACTTTTCTGCAACTTCGATTCCAGAAGCCGAGGCAAGTTTTTCAAAGAATACACTGCATCCCGTGAAAAGTTCACGATCCTGTGTTTCAATAAAAATCTTTGCCTTTACTGACGGCGGAACATTCATTTCCGTTCTTCTTGCTCTCACAGCCTTGATCGCATCAATGATCTTTCCGAAATCCTCCTCTTCCTTTGCAAAGGAAAGGGACTCATCATACTGAGGGAACTCTGATACCATTATCGGACCGCTTTCATTTGTAAGAACCTGCCAGATCTCCTCTGTAATATAAGGCATAAACGGATGGAGAAGCTTGAGCATTCCCTCCATTACCCATACCAGAACAGCCTGTGCAGTCTCCTTTGTTTCTCCTCCTGCCTGGATTCTGGGCTTTGTAAGCTCAATATACCAGTCACAGTAAACATCCCATATGAAATCATAGAGCTTGGAAACAGCAATACCCAGTTCAAACTTTTCAAGGTTTTCATTTACTTCCTTTGCCAGAGTATTGAACTTGCTGATGATCCACTTGTCTTCAAGAGCAAGGCTTTCCGGAAGTCCTTTAAGCTCAAATCCGTCCGGAAGATTCATCATAATAAATCTTGAAGCGTTCCAGAGCTTGTTTGCAAAGTTTCTCGCTGCCTTGACCTTTTCGTCAATATATCTCATGTCATTTCCCGGAGAGTTTCCGTTTGCAAGCATGAATCTCAGCGCATCCGCGCCATATTTGTCAATTACCTCCAGCGGATCAATGCCGTTTCCGAGGGATTTGGACATCTTGCGTCCCTGTTCGTCCCTGACAAGTCCGTGAATAAGAACGGTGTCAAAAGGTACCTGTCCTGTATATTCAAGTGCTGAGAACATCATTCTCATTACCCAGAACGGGATAATATCATAACCTGTTACAAGGGTATTTGTAGGATAGAAATATTCAAAATCCTCTGTCTTGTCGGGCCAGCCCAAGGTTGAAAACGGCCACAGAGCCGATGAGAACCATGTATCAAGAGTATCCGGATCCTGACGCATTTTCTTTCCGCATTTCGGACAAAAAGCCTCGTTTTCCTTTGTAACAACCATTTCGCCGCAGTCATCACAATAGAACGCAGGGATCTGATGTCCCCACCAGATCTGTCTTGAAATACACCAGTCGCGGATATTTTCAAGCCAGTGGAAATAAATCTTTTCAAAGCGCTCGGGAACAAACTTCGTCTCGCCCTTCTTTACCGCCTCGATCGCAGGACCTGCAAGAGGCTTCATCTTTACAAACCACTGTGTTGACACCCTTGGTTCAACCGTTGTTCCGCAGCGGTAGCATGTACCTACATTATGGCTGTAATCCTCGATCTTGACAAGCGCACCTTCCTTTTCAAGGTCGGCAACGATCGCCTTTCTTGCCTCATATCTGTCCATTCCTGCATAAGCCGGATAATCATCGGTGATCTTTGCATCATCCGTCATAACGTTGATAACCGGAAGATCATGGCGCTGACCAACTTCAAAGTCGTTAGGATCGTGGGCAGGAGTAATTTTAACAACACCCGTTCCGAAATCCATTTCAACATATTCATCAGCAACAATGGGGATCTCTCTGTGAACGATCGGAAGAATGAGCATTTTTCCCACAAGATGCTTATAGCGCTCATCATTGGGGTTTACCGCAACGGCAGTATCGCCAAGAAGCGTTTCCGGACGTGTCGTTGCAAGCTCCAGATATCCGCTTCCGTCTGCTAAAGCATAGCGCAGATGCCAGAAATGTCCTGCCTGATCCTCGTATTCGACTTCAGCGTCAGAAAGAGAGGTACGGCAGTGAGGACACCAGTTTATGATCCTCTCGCCCCTGTAAATAAGTCCCTTTTCGTAGTAGTTTACAAAGGCTTCCTTAACTGCCTTTGAGCAGCCCTCGTCCATTGTAAAGCGCTCTCTTGACCAGTCACAGGAAGAGCCGAGCTTTTTCAGCTGTTCAACGATCCTTCCGCCGAATTTTTCCTTCCATGCCCATGCACGTTCCATAAAGCCTTCGCGTCCCAGATCCTCCTTGGTAACGCCTTCTTTTCTCATGGCTTCAACAATTTTTGCTTCTGTTGCAATGGCAGCATGGTCAGTTCCCGGAAGCCAGAGAGTCGAATATCCGGACATTCTCTTCCATCTGATAAGAATATCCTGAAGAGTTTCGTCAAGTGCATGACCCATATGAAGCTGTCCCGTAATATTCGGAGGCGGTATCACGATAGTATAAGGCTTCTTTTTGCTGTCGATCTCAGCTCTGAAGCATCCGCTGTCATTCCAGTATTTATAGATTCTGTCCTCAAATTCCTTTGGGTCATAAAGCTTTGCAAGTTCCTTACCCATTTAAACATCTCCGTTCACTAAAAATAAAACAGCCATAGCAGTTGAAATCCTCTGCTTACGGCTGCCTGGTTTAATAACAAAAAGCACGTCGGCACAAAGCAGCAAAAGCCTATGAGACCTTCACGACCCTGAAAACTGCATATTCACTTGTGGAAAAGTGAATCTTCATACCGTATACTCCTTTTTACAAATTACTTTATTATTATACTTTATTAAGAATTATTTGTCAATACAAAAACGAATAAATCCGTCCAGTTCACGTCTGAGTCTTGCGGCAGGAAGACCCACAACATTAAAATAATCGCCGCTGATCCTTTTTACAAGCAGCGCACCCTTTCCCTGTATTCCGTAGCCGCCTGCCTTGTCAAAAGGTTCGCCTGTTTTTATGTACTCAAGTATCTCCTCGTCGCTCAGCTTATAGAATTCAACATCCGTTTTCTCCGTAAACGAATATTTTTTTCCGAATCCGCACAGTGTAACCCCCGTGTATACGCTGTGGACCTTACCCGAAAGCATACTGAGCATACGGAAGCATTCTTCTTCGGATGACGGTTTCCCAAGCACAGTCCCGTCTATGACCACAGTTGTATCACATCCGATGACTATCTCGCCGTCATTTATTTTGGCAGCCTCAGCCTTTTTCACAGAAAGATACTGGGCAGCCTTTCCGGCAGATATATCAGCCGGCAGTGTTTCGTCCGCTTCCGACGGACGTATGTCAAACTCCTCCGCCACAAGCTTCATAAGTTCTTTTCTTCTCGGGGAAGCAGATGCAAGAACAATTTTCATTTTGATACTCCGTTCTGCCGCATGAATTATGGCCAAAGCGGCATCTCTTTTATTTCATAAACCAAAAATTTTTGATATAAGCCCGATATGCAGGGAGTAAAGCTTGTTTTGCGTATAAATCAAGGGCTTTAAAACAAATTATAACAGCTGATTGTAATCTCTATTATAACATAAACTGTCCGTTTTTTCAATAATTACAGTTTCTTACTTTCTGTTAAAAAACGAAAACGCCTGATTTACGTCCGAAACACCGATGATCCTTATTTTCACACCGCACTCCTTCAGAACCGGCAGCGACTGCTTAGGAACAATGCAGGTATCAAACCCCATGCGCTCCGCTTCCCTTACCCGCTGGATAATATTCGAGACCGCTCTCACCTCTCCGCCCAGACCGATTTCACCGATCGCAATTGTTTTCCTGTCAACAGGTCTGTCAACCAGACCCGAATAAAGACATAATGCAACGGCAAGATCGCCTGCTGTTTCATCTATTCTGAATCCGCCTACAACGTTCATATAAACATCAAGGGTACCGAAAAAAAGATCTGCACGTTTTTCCAGCACCGCAATAATTATCGTCATACGGTTAAAGTCAAAGCCCTTTGACATTCTCCTGGGAGCTGAAAATCCGCTTTTGGCAGCCAGAACCTGAATCTCCGTCAGGATCGGGCGCTGCCCCTCCATTATGCACGTAACACAGGTTCCCGAAACGCTTTCAGGTCTTCCCGAAAGCAGCATTTCCGAAGGATTTTCCACCTCACGCAGTCCCTTATCCTGCATTTCAAACACGCCGATCTCATTAGTCGAGCCGTACCTGTTCTTGACCGTTCTGAGGACCCGGAAGCTGTAATTTCTCTCACCCTCAAAATACAGAACAGCGTCCACTATATGCTCCATTACCTTAGGACCTGCAATAGCGCCGTCCTTGTTTACATGTCCCACAACAATAATGGGGATTTCCAGCTTTTTCGCCGTATTCATAAAAAGGTTTGTGCATTCCCGGACCTGGGTTATGCTTCCGGGACTTGACGATATTTCGCTTATACTCATAGTCTGGACTGAATCGATTATCACGATATCAGGACGGCTTGAATCAATAGTATCGCATATAGCCTCTGCGTCCGTAACAGTCAGAATATAAAGGCTCTCCGTATCCACCGAAAGTCTTTGTGCTCTGAGCTTTATCTGTCTTGCAGATTCCTCTCCCGATACATAAAGAACAGAATAATTTTCGCCCAGATACTGGCATATCTGAAGCAAAAGCGTACTTTTTCCTATACCCGGCGCACCGCCCAGAAGAACAATAGACCCCTTTAC
>JBJEQV010000057.1:0-14416 GCA_051881915.1 Porcipelethomonas sp.
GTTTATATAAGCTCTATTTACCGCCTTTAACAGATTCTTTTGCTGTGCACCTATCACTGTCCGGTTGAGCGCAATGTTATTTCTGATATCCGAAAATGATTCGGAAGTATTTCTGCGCAACTGTGCCACGCATTCATTAAGCTGCGTTTTCGTTCCCGTACAGGGGATATATTCATGCTTTACAGTCCCGGGTTCAATCATAGGATAAAACGTCAGATTATCAACTGTCTGACCGCTTGCTATGGCGATATTCGGCATTATTGTAGCGGCATTGCTATAACTGTCCGGTATGATCACTCCGCTTCCGTAATCATGCAGATTGTAAAGTCTCGTACCGCTCGCTGAGTCCACAGCAATATCCAGACTGTAAGAACTGTTTCCTCCTCCGGCAGGACAGCCGTGAGCTATATAATTAATATTTTCATACGGGATCGCTTCAAAGACATAATAAGTAGCCGCAGTTGCTGTACCATTGACCGTAACAGAACCGTCTTCGTTGTACGTAAAGGTAAGACCGTTTTTCGCCCATGTGCCTTTTGTGTTGTGGCAGAGGTTTAAAGTTTTGATATTATCCATTTTAATATCAAGCTCCGAAATGCCATTTTCAATATTGTTAAAATGCTCAGCCGACATTTTTGTGCCTTGCTGGATCACCTCTCCGGCAGGAGTTATATTAAAAGTACCATCATCATTAGAAGTGATTTTAAAGCTTTGTGAAGATCTCAGATGATCTTTCCACTCGGTAGGATTGTACATAATCAGGATACGCTCCTTTCAGTAATTTTGATTTTAATGCGAAACAAAAGACGGTTTCCGGAATCCTTGAAAATTTTATCGTTATTTTCGGCAATAACTGTCCCGGAAGGGTCAATAAATCTGATTCCCTGAACTGTGCCTTTATTGTCGTAAGCACACGCTATATCTGCGATCAGGCAGTCATCTTTAATGTTTTTGCTCACAATTTCTGCGTCATACCAGATATCATTCAGCTTATATTGAGCTTTTGAAATATCCTCTGATATTTTCAATGCGATATCAGACACATATTTATCTTTTAAAAACATGGCACACCTCCCGGTTCAAAACCACACAAATACACACCGCAGTCAGGTAAAATATTACTGCACACTTCACATTCACATACTATTTCAATGTTACTTTGACAGCATATATCAAGGCTGTACTGAATATGTGCCGGAATCTTTGCGGAAAGTGCCGTGTATAAATCTGCAAGATTCAGAAAGCTGCTGTTTCCGCGTTCAGCAGTAATATTCAAGATATAATTGCCATGCTCATCACGGGAATCAAAATCACACGAAACGTCCGCACCGGTATATGCTCTGATCATTTCGCGTATAAGTGAAGCCGAAATTTTCCCTGTTCCGATCATGTATGCCTTTACCATTGCCCGCCGTGCTTCAATGCTTTCTTTTGAGCCTTTAATCCCCAGAAGCTTTTCAAACTTTGAGATAACTTCATTATCGGCAGTTTCCAAAAACTGATTACTGAATATATGTTCTATCCCTGATACAACGTCATCAGCAAGCCTACCCTGAGCTTTGAGTATTTCCTGCATTTCGTATACATCACTGTACAGCTCAGGATAAAATGTAATCAGTTCTTCATATGAATTTTCGAAATCATTGCCAAATAAATTCAATTTCTGTCACCCCCAGAACAGGCACATCTTCTGAACTCACCTCTAAATTAGAGCTTGCGCCATTGATATAAAGACTGCTGTAATCAATAATCTGGCTTACTGTGCTGAGTACTGCTCTGATTTCCGAAATTCTGATAATAATATCACCGTCTGAAACCGCAAGCTTTTTAAAGTACTCCTTTATTTTCGCTTTTACTTCTGATCTTACATCCGACTCATCAGTACCTTCATAAACTTCCAGCTCCACTGACAAATCAACTGTATATTTCCCCGCGGCAACCGCCGTAAAATGTGCGCCTATTGCGGCTGCTCCTTCGCCGAGCCCTGTACCGCCCGGATCAATATAGTCCTGTACAGAGGAGACGATTTCCGGACTGCACGGAAGTCCCTGAGTATTTATAAGAATTCCTTTTACGGTGTTCGGACCATTCCACAAAGGGATTATTTTCGCAGCGCCCACGCCGTCAATGCTTTCACACCATATTTTATACTGCTGCTTGTTTCCGTTTTCACCGGTGCCTGATATCTTGTCTTTGACTCTTCTGCGAAGACTCTCGTCATCTTCTTCGTCCAAACCGTATTCCATTGCATTTCCAAAACGGCAGTAAGAAAGCCCGGGAATATTATTCACGGGAACAGCGTAATTTCCTGTCATAACTGCCGGTATGTTTCCCGGCATCTCAGCTTCAAGATAATATGCTTCCGCCTCATTTTGCTTCAAAGCAAAATAAAGATCGTTATAAAAAAAGCGTTCGCCGGCAGCCGGAACAGCACCTGAAAACACTGCATAATATCTTGCCGGAACAGCGCTGTGCCGTACTATGCCGTATTCCGAAGCTTTGGCATCAAGATATTCTCCGCATGCCGTATCTATCTGACTGAGACTGAAAACCAGATCCATATCAGTATAGAGTTTTGCCATTTTAAGTACTATTCCCGATACAGCGTCATAGAATATGCTTCCCTGACGTGTGTCAATGTCCTCCGGTGCATTATCAAGCACTTCCTGCATCATATTTTCATATGTCCTGTCTTCAAACATTTACATGCTCACCTCCGTTATTTCTGTTGTTCCGAAAATCGTCTCAGCCGTAAATGAAATATAAATCCCGTCATTATCAAAGCTTATATCAAAATCGTAAACGTCTGTTATCCTTGTGTCGGGAAGAAGTGCATCCTTTACAATCCCGGGAATTGATTCTTCTATCAGTTCCCGGGAAGCTTCACCGTCAGAAACAAGTGCTTTAAGATCACTTCCGTACTGATCGTCATAAATGAGACTGTTAAATCTTGCTGTTGCAAGGGCTTTCCGTATAGCTTGTCTTACTGCTTCAATTCCGTCAATATATCCGGATATCCTTCCCGAGTCAGGATCAAGGCAGTATGTTTTTGAAGGAGACTCCTGCATATCTCCGATTTCATCAATAGGTATTTCAATAAAAGAAGCCATAGCATCACACCCTGTCCAAAACATAGTACTGCTTGCCTCTGCCAAACACAATAATGTGGACAGCTTCTCCGACACTGAGTACTCCTATTCTTCCCGGCACAACAAGAACCCTCTCGCCTAAAACAAGCTTGTCATCATTATATACCTTTATTTTAAGCGGAGAGGAAGATATTACTTCCCCCTGAACCAGTGCACAGCCGCCTGAAGAAAGCTTCCCCAGCAAAGCTTTAAGGCTTGTATTATTTTCCATAATTCCTCCTTATTCATTGACCGAATTAAGTCTGAGCGACATGGAATGTCCTCCGTCCTTAAACGTATGTGTGTCCTCATCAACATAAAAACCCGATGAAATATTAAGCTCAGGGATTTTAACATACACTCCTCTTCCCGATATGACATCAGGAATGCCTATAGCTTCAGCTGTAAGACTTATTTCAGGAGTGCTTATGCTTTTCAGCGTTTCCTTTATATGATCCCCAAGCTGAGCGTCTGAAAGGCTGTCATCCTTATTTTCAATTTCCTGAAATATGCCTATCTTTTTTTCAAGAGATTCATCTTTTCCGAAAGCCACAGCCTGATCTTCATCTGACAGTATTTTCAGACGGGTCTTTATATTTTCAATGCTTCTTTTATAATTGTAGGATAAAAGATTAACACCGCTTTCAAGCACCCATCCAAGCATGTTTTCACGGCGTTTAACAAGACTTAAAACACCCTTTGAAGACATCACATAATGTCTTTGCCCCGTTGTTTCATAATCCTGACTCAGTGCGTCAAGAATAGCGTCCCATGCGGTTGTTTTGGATTTTGTAAGATTCGGGATCCTGTATGATGTTGCAGCAACATCGGAATACTTTATGCCGAAGCGTTTGCAGACATCTATGAATATGTCATGCGCCGTTTTGTTTTCATATATAAACGTGTCCTTGTTGTTAGCAAGGTAAATCCCGTTGTCATATGCTGTTACCGGCATTTTACGGCTGCTGCTCTGCTGCTGTGCCATCAGCATTCCTCTGAACAGCTCGTCTTTTCCATATTTGAAAATAATCTGATTTCCCTCTGTAACATTTATGCCGCTTTTGAATGAAGAATTATCCACAAGCGATACTTCAAGAGATCTTGCCGCCGAGCCTTTGCGTCCTTTCCACTTGATAGTTTCCGCAAGCTCGGATATGTCGTATGTATTTCCGCTTCGGTATAGCAGCAGGCATATATTCTCCACAAAATCATCTCCTTCAGGGTATTGTAAGCACCTGACCCGGCTTTATCAGATTCGGATTTGAACCTATGATATTTTTATTTGCCTCATAGATCTTAGTGTACTGCGAACCGTCACCGTAATATTTTTTTGCTATATTCCACAGACAATCTCCGCTTTTTACTTTATGAGTCTTTGGCGCCGTTTTGTTGGAAACTCTTTTGGTACCGGTCTTGGCAACAGCGGCCTTTTTGGTAGTCTTGCTTACATTTACTTTTTGGATTTGTACGGCGCGGTATTCCTTCAGAGAAATCGAATAATTATAGGTACCTACATCGCCGCCTTTTTCAGAGTATTCAAAGCTTTCGATAACACAATACATATCGATTTTGCACTGAGTAACAATAAGTTTTACCGGTTTATCACTTTCCATCCACTTTTTTATTTTTTCGATTATCCATGTGGGACTTTTGAGGGTTTTCAGCTTGTAGCCGCTGAATTTACGGGAGGGAAAAAAGGATGAAAAAGAAACTGTCATTGCTTTCCTTGAACTGACAGGGAAAACAACTTCACCAAGGGAATCGACCTTGTATGTAAGATTATCCGCGCTGCATTTCACCGTAATGGATTCAGGATTGACCGGAAGCTGAAGTTTATCAGTTCCGCCGTTTGCATGAAGCCAGAATTCATAGCCTTTAGAACTCATACGAATCCACTCCTTCCTCAAAGACTTCACTTGATATGATATCCATAAGAACAGGGCGCAGATAATCATAAAGAATACTTACGACCTCTTCCTTGCTCATGCCTCCGGATATATTAATACTGCCTTTGCCGTTTATATCAAGCGAGATCTCACGCTTTGATGATGACTGCGGCACGGCGCTGTATGTATCTGAAGGCTCAGGAATTCTGAGCGGTGCATGATCGCGAATGATCTGCCGTTCCTGTGAGCCGTAAGTATCATATACGGCGGAAACTATTTTATTTGTTTCCGATGCCGGGAATACCGTTGCTCCGCCCTTGTCGAGTATCAGCTCAGGACCTTCCTCACCAGCAACAAATGCTTCTTCCGCATTTGTTGTTCCGTAGGCATTACCTTTAACTGAAACGGAGGGCGAGGATGAACTTTCAGATTCAGATACAGAGTATGTAATATTTGAATTATCAAATACTGCTCGTACAGCATCGACCACGCTTTGAGCCGACGCCACAGCATCATCTTTATGCTCTGATATTGCATCAGCATAAGCGCTCACAGTATTAACGCCGTTTGCCCTTGCTACCGCCTTCAAATTCAGATCGTTGTTTATTTTATTTGTAGCAGAATCAACGTATTCCTGAAGCTTTCTGTCAAAATCAGTTGTCCATTCCGCTGTTGTGTTAGCTATTTCTGTCTGTTTGCTTTCAACTTCGCCGATAGTTTCAGCAAGAGCAGCTACAGACTCGCTGTTTCCGTGCTTTATATTTTCAACCATACTCTGTGCCAGCCCTGCAGCCTGTTCATCACCGCTTTTGACATACGACATCAAAGCGTCATAATTCTCCTGAGTAATGCCGAGACTTTCAGCGGACGTATCAGCCAGGAATGAAATATTTTCACTGTACTGATTCCAGTACGAAAGCTGAGAGTCAAGTGCGGTCTGTGCTTTTTCAACTGTTGCATCTGCATTGGCATTTGCTTCATCGAACAATCCGAATTGTCCCTGAAAGCTTTCAAGAGCAGAATTATATGCCTCATCATAAGCCTCGCATAAATTCAGTATTTCGTCGGACATACCTGACAGTTTACTCTCAGCAGCCTGAATTCCTTCTTCCTCAGCTGAAAGTGTTTCTTCCGCCGTATCTCCAAGTCCTGCAAGCACATCAGATGTTTCTGTGATATTTTCCTTAACCATTTGATAAAGTTCGCCTGATTCATCAATAATATCACAGTTCTCTTTAAGCTTTGTATCTGCTTCTTCTAACGACAATTTACATTCATCAAGAGAAGATTTTGCATCGTCAATTGGCTTTTGATATTCTTGCCATTTTTCACGTGCATCCATCATAGAAGACATTGAGCCATTTTCATCTGCATAATCATCACAGGCATCCAAATAGTCCTTATATGCCGCCTCAGCGTCTTTCTGGTATTTATCAAGAGTATTCTGATATTCCTTGGCGGCATTTACATATGCATCCGAAGTTGCTTTATAATTATCTGTAAAATCAACATCGCTGATTGCTTCCATTGCAATAGTAATTTTTTTCTCTTTATACATTGAGTTGATTTTTTCTGCAATAATTTTCGGATCAAACCCTGTAAGCTCACCCGTATCATAATCCACAACAATATTGCAATTAAATGTATCATTAAGATAATTTGCATAGGTTGACATTAATTCCAGATCTGTATTTGTAAGGTTTGCTTTATCAGAAAGAGATTCCAGCATTGAAACAGCTATGTATCCAGAAGTATTGGTTGCATCCAGTTCTTCCATTGCGCTCTTTTCAGATTCCGCTAATTCATTGATTTTTTCAGCAGCATTTTTTGCGGATTCTGCATATTCTGCAACTGCTCCTCCGCCTTTTTCATATTGTGCATTTAACGTTTCAAGCTGATCACGAAGTTCCTGTGCTGCACTGCTGTTTTCTCCATACATTCCGCATGCTTTTTCATAAGCAGCTTCTGTGCGGGAAATTTCTGAATGGCATTCTTCAAGTGTTCCGTTATAATCTTCAACAGTTTCCTTGTTTTCACCTATAACAGCCGTAAATGCAGCTACTCCTGCAGTCACTGCTGCAACGGCTGAAACAACTGCAAAAACAGGATTTGCGTTCATTACAGCGGTAAGCGACTGTACAGCCGGAACCGCAACCTTTGTCACAAATACAAATCCTCCGACAGCAACGGTCAGAGCGCCTATTCCCGTTGCAACGGCTGAAACTGCCGCAACCACAGCCGGATTTTCTTCAACAAACCCTGCTGCGGAATCAAGAATGTCAGCACTTGTATCGTAAAAGCTTTCCATAATGGGATTCAGCTGTTTTCCTATCGCTATTTCCAGATTTGAAAAGGAATTGGTCATCCTCTTTGAAGCAAATTCCGTTGTGCTTGTCATGGTTTCGTAGGCTTTGGATGTTGCTCCGGCAGAATCCTTCATCTGTTCAAGCGTACTGTTAAACGCCTCCGCTCCGGAATTGAACAGGGAAAGCGCACCGATACCAGCTTCCTGACTGCTCCACAGATTATTGAATGCAGTCGCGTCACCATCAATACTCTGTCCAATGATCTGCAGAACATCACCCAGCGAATTGCCCTCCTGCATAAGCTGTGCAAAGGACTTTCCTGTTTCTTCCGTCAATACTTCTGAAATTTCACTTGACGTATCGCCCAGTTCGTTGAGCATTGACTTTATATAAGTGGTTGATTCGGCAGTGGCAATACCGTTCTTTGTCATTTCCGCATACGCCGCAGACAGATTGTCCATACCAACGTTATACGCAGAGGCAAGGGGGATAACGCGTCCCATGCTCTGTGCAAGCTCGTCAACAGTAGTTTTACCCAGATTCTGCGTTTCAATAAGCATATCGGATATTCTTGTGGTTTCAGAAACCTCAAGCCCGTATGCATTGATCGCCGTTGTAAGAACGTCAGCGGCTGTTGCCTGCTGAGTAAAGCCGCCGACTGCAAGCTGATTGGCTTTTTCAACAAATTCAACGGCGCTTTCAGTATCAACAGATGCCGACATAGCCTGATATGCAGCCTCTGACAATCCGTTTACAGACTGCCCGGTTTCGGATGAAAGGGCAGATATGTCAGAGCTTATAGCTCCGATTGATATCTGAGATGTGTCAGCGATGGTTGAAATTTTAGCAATGCCCGTCTCAAACTCTGCCGCCGCATTGCTGCAGTTCATGAATTCCTGCCCTATCTCACGCAGCGCCATTGCTATTCCGGCTCCTGTCAGTACGCTCTTCAGATCTTCAACAGCGCTTTTGCTTTTATCGCCGAAGTCGCCGCTGTCCTTTCCTGCATTCCTGGCTGCATTACCATAATCATCAAATTCACTTTCGGAATGCTTTAATGAATCATTAAGCTTATCATTTCCCTCTGCCGCCTTTTCAGCAGAATCTGAAAAAGATTCTTCAGCTGCTGCGGCTCTGACTGCTGCTTCCGCTGTACGGCTTGCTGCCTGTGCCGCCTTTTCAGCCTTTTGCGCTTTTTCCTCAGCGGCAGAAGCCGCACTTTCAAGGCGGTAAGCCTCATCAAGTGCAGCAGCCGCATTTTCTTTCATTGCGTCCGTAAGATTATCGGTCTGTTCAAGTTCAGTTTTAAGGCTGTCGGCAAATTTCCTTGAAAAATCGGCAGCAGATGAAAGATTGTCTGCTTTCGTTCTGTATCTTGCCGCAAGCGTCTGCATTTTCTGAGCCTCGTCAGCCATAACGTCTGCGATCTGACGCGACTGGGAAACCACGCCTGCTCCCGAACCTGACAGCTGAGAAAGCGAGCCGGCCGCTTTAGATATGCTTACAGACGTCTTGTTCATTACTGTGTCAACGCCCTGACTTGCCCTTTCAAGCTCGGAAAGAATATTGTTCCCTGTATTTCCTATACTGCTGAGCGCTGCGCTCATTTTATCCTCGAGTGCAAATACAGTCTTCAGTGACGGCATCAGAATCTCACTCCTCTCTTTATCCCTGCCAGAGTAAGCTTTGTTTCTGTCCTGCATGGCTCACTGTTCTCGCGCTGTTCTGAGGCTATATAGAAAAGCTGTGTTTTCCTCGGCATCGCTTCAAATTCCTCCATGCGAAGCCCATGCCGCTGCCACAGAACATGCGCCCAGTATTCAGTAGAACCATTGCAGGATATTAGTTTTTTGCTGTATCAAGCTCCTCTTTTTCCTTGTCCTCTTCATTTGTTCCGGAAAGTCCTATGGCCGTCATTACAGCGCCGAACACATAGTTGTAATCCCCCATATTATCAAATACGTAAAGAGGAAGATCAGCCATGTCATAGCAGTTATAATACTTCATGAGCTCCTCATCCTTCATGCTCGGGTATACAAGTGCTTCCGCAAGAATATGGCGCATGGCCTTGTTTGAGTCATATTCTGTTTTAAAAACGACCTCACCGTTTGAAACAATAGGGTTGCCCTTTTTGTCAAGAGCAATTGTACGCTTGCGGTAATGATCCTGTATCTTTCTGATCTGTGCCGTGGAAAGCACCCTGACTTCCATGTCTATGCGGCTGCCGTTTTCATCTCTGAAGCTCTCGGGAGCCGGAACATCAACGATCTTTTCTTCGGTTTTTCTCATAAAATAGCTTAAATTTTTCATTATAATAATCCTCCTGAAAGTCTTTTATTTAAAAATAACATTTTTTCCGTTGAATGTTATGGTATCGTTCAGCTCAGAGCCGTCCGCATCAATTCCCAGAAGAGTAATATCCCCCGTAGGTACACATCCGACCACTGTAACAGAATCACTGCCGTACTTTCTGTAATAATCGGAGCCTGTATCGTCCATTATTCCCTGGATCGTAAATTCCGGTGTTTCTCCGGTTGCAATATATTTTTTTATTATATCTTTAGCCCATGGAGTTTCACGGCGGCGTGTAACAGATACGGAAATGGTATAGCCTTTCCATCGGGAGCTCGGTGTTTTCTCACCCAGCACCTTCCCTGTATATACATCCGGTGTGAATTTTATTTCGCACTTGACGCCGTCAGAAACTGTTACACCGTCAAGGATCATCTTGCCCTCTGTCATCATAACGGGATCGTGATTGTATTTATCCATATGTATTCATCTCCTTTTATTATTTTGTGCTGACTGTAAAGTAAAGCTTCTCGGCACTGTCAACGGGCTTTACGGCGCAAATGAAATATGTGCTGTCGCCCTGGCTCCTGCTCTTGTCAACAGAAAAATCATTCTGCAGATCCACATCCGTAATGGCACCGGCATCATAAAACTGCTGAAGTATTTCTCTTCCGCGGCTCTCCATAATGTCCCAGCCTGTTTCGCTGTTGCTGTATCTGTTCGGTGGAAAAGCAAGGGAAAGCTGCTTTGCAAAACTGTCAAGCACCCTTATAACTCTGTTTTTCCTGTAGCTCTGGCTCTTGTTTTCATCAAAGGTCGCAAGGCTGTTGATATCATATTCAACAACAACATCCCCCTCATCAGAATAGCTGAAGAAAAATTCACCGTTCTGGATAGCTGCCACAGACTGTTCATGGGTTTTTGCGTCAACAATTGATTCAGCGCCCTCATAGATCTTAAATGTGTTGCTCTGGGTCTCAGAAGCAGCGGCGTCAGCTCCTGCAACCCATGCGGCAGCCTGGGCGTGAGTCAGGGGAACGCCGTTTACGACAACAGAATTTGTAACATTTATTATTCCTTCATAATCCGCCTTGTAATCGGCAATGACTGCTTTGACCTTTTTGCCTGCATTTTCACGCAGATACTTTATCTTTGTTTTGCAGGCTGCCTTGAGTGACTCCTCTTCAACCGGAAAACACAGCGTATTGAAATCAACCGTTTCCACAGCGTCAAGAAACGCCGTTATATCTGAATTGGAGGACACTGAATCCGTACCGCCGCTGAGCGAAACTCCTGCTGCCGCCTCGACAGAATCACCTGTAAATTCAATGTATCTGCTGCCGTTCAAAGCTTTTGCATCGGCAATGCCCTCAAACTGCTCAACAACTGACCCGTCAAGATAAACTGTCACGTCAAAGCCGGAAACCGGATTTTCTGCGATCGAATATTTGAGATCATTTCCTCTTGTGCCGCCGTATTTTGCCTTAGCTTCAAGACCTCCGCCGCTGGCTGAAGCTTTTGTTCCTGCGGTCGGGATGTACGCAACAACCTCAGACGCATTTTTGAACGCTTCTCTTATAAGGAGCATTGAAGGATTATCGTCATAAACACTGTAACCCAGCTTATCAATGTCGGAATCCGGGGACTGCGCCGAAAGTCTTATAAATTCCTTCGCCGGACCGTAGCTGTGCCCGATCAGCGGTATTACTACAACGCCTGAACCCGAAGCTTCGATCGCACCCTGTGATTCCGGAGTAAAATTGATATATGTACCCGGCCTTACCTTGCCGACTGTTTTGTCAAAAGTTCCTCCTGCCATGATTATTTTGCCCTCCTGTTCTGCCATGCTGATATGGCTGTTCTCATTTCTGATACGGTATATTCACCGTCAAGTCCGTGTGCCGCTCCGTCAAATGTGCTGACCGTAACTCCGAAAAGTTCAAGACATTTTTCACGAAGCCTGCTTACGGGGAATTTTGTTTCTTTGACCGGTGCTTCGGTCATAACCGATACCTCCGGCTCTTTTTTGTTTTTCATATCCTACCTCCGTTTAAATAGAAATTGCGTACAAGATCATATTCCTCCTCATTGAAAGGGGAACGTGATCTCCATTCAAGCTGCAGCTGATACGCCCCGTCATCAACCCGCGAGACCGCCGAACCTGTTATTTTAATGAAGCGTCCTGCAGGATTTCCGCTGATATCGACAAGGGGTATCCTGCCCCTGCTGCTGTTTACAGCCGTATATGCCGGATATGCAGCCGCACATGCTTTTTCATCAGATACATGAAAAAACTTTACAAACAATGAATACTTCGTACTGTATGTACTGAGAGTATCCGGACTGCTTACAAATTCCGGCATAGGAAAGTAAACTGCCGGAACAAGAAAATTTTCCGGAACTTCGCAATAGTACGGACGTATGTCATCCGATGCTTTTATAATAAAGCCTGCTATGCTGGCAACTTCCTGTTCAAGCATAATTTTCATCCTCCTATCCGAAATATCTGTCAAGCCACTGCTGAATTTTTGCTTCAAGGATCCCGGGAAGCATTTTTTCGATTATGTTAAGACCATCCTGCCAGAAGTGCTTTCCCTCAACCCATTTTTGTTTCAGCATCATGCCTGTTTTTGCAGAAGGGTCATATTCAAATCTGTCACCGTTCCAGCGCCCCGGCACAAAGCGCATTGCCTCGCCTTTGCTGCAGGTCCAGTGTCCGTCATTGACATAAGCTGCATACTCAACATTCGTACCGACTTCAAGCATAAGTCCTGATTCGTTAAGCTCCCATACATTATCGCTGCTCCCTTTATGAAAACTGCTCAGCAGAAGCCTTGTATCCACGATTTTTCTCCTGATTATTTCATCCTGAATAATCCTGAGAAATTCTGTTCCGATTGCTTCAAGCATTTCGCCGCATTCCTTCCTGAAATCTCCGCCTCCTGCCGCTTTGCACTTTTCAAAGAAAGTGCGCATTTCGCTGCTGTCGGTCATCACAAAGCCCTCTGCTGCGAAATACGGTGAATGTAAACAAATATATGATGTCCTCGTATGTTTCTTGGAAGCTCCGCCGTATATTCCATACCGTTTTCGCAGTTCACGATCCTGTCATTGATGCGGATATCAGTATCCGCCGGAAGTGTAAGCTTTATTCTTTCATCAAGATTATTCTGCGGACGCTGCTGCTCAACAGACGAGGACAGGGAACCGATGCCGAAATGACAGGAAACGTTCTCAACATCAGGCGTTTCACCGTATTCAAATGATTCAGCCGGCGGAAGTCCGTATCCGGGAGACATATCGGACTTTTTCAGGTGATAAATTTCGCATTTGTGATCAAGCATTTTTTCAAATGACATCTCACAGCCTCCTTAAACGCATAGTAACATTGTTTTTCGGCTTCTCTCTGACATACTCCGAAAGCAAGGATTCAAGGTCCAGACCGCCGAAACTTATAGTTTTGCTCTCCACAGTGTAGCTGTAGTCGTCAAAGGTCTCAGACTTTAGCTCCTTTGCGGAAACGACAGAATTATAGCCGTAAGCCTCACTAAGGAGAATTACGGCTGTTTTTACATTCTGAGGTATGGTCTCATACTCCGAAAAATCGTTGTGTGTGTGTTTTATTACATACTGCTCCGCTCTTGAAATATCAACAGCAAGGCGTGTATCTGTACGCTCTGCAACCGCCCTGATATCGGTATAGTCGCGGACTTCCTGCGGGAGTACCCATGGTCTGACAGCCATGTTACACCCTCTCGAAAAATCCGGTTTTCAGAAGCTTTTCAGCAAGTTCCTCCGGCACTGGAGCAGGTTCATCCTTACGGAAGAAATAATCTCCTGTTGTGAATGAGCTGCCGCCTGTAAGCTTTACAAACACACCTGTTTTTTCGGTATTGTCCGACACCTCTGTTTTTTCCTTTGCAAGCGGAGCCATATCCGGCTCATAGGGCGAATCCTCACTTTCTGTAAAATCAGAAGCTTCTGAAAAGTCCGGTTCAGTTATAACGTGATTTTCCTCAATTTTCTTTTTTGGCATTGTAAATTCCTCCTTATTCAGTAAAATTACTGCCTATTACAAGTGCGTCCGGATTGTTGATCTCCATGTCGAAATCAGCAAGGAGAGTATATTCATAACGAGTAAATCTTGGCTTCACCTCATGGTACACCTCAAGACTCTGACCATAAACACCGTAAACAAGATTTTCATAAGGTGTAACAATCTGAACATCATCCGGAATAAATGCCACCGGAACGATCTCAAAGCCGTCATAGCTTACGTTTTTGCCGCCAGTGATAAGGGCATCGCCCAGCGCAGTATTTCTTGCCTGGAGCTGCTGCTTGTACTTTCTGTTTACTGTCGGTGAGCAGAAGATCTTGATCTTTGACTTATCCTCCTCGGTGTAAAGATTATAATACTTGTCCGGCATTGCAGAAAGCAGTCCGGGAAAAACAGTATTGAGATAATCTGTGCTGTTTTCTGTGTCGTATTTATGTGTGGCGCTGTCATTCTTTGCGATTTTAAGCCAGCCGTCATTGATATTGATAAAATTATCATCACTGGATTCGTCACCCAGAAAAGCGAGCTCCACGGTGTCATTGGCGAAACGCTGAGCAAACAGTTTAGCAAGAGTTGTATTGACATTTTCACCCTCGATATTCTCTTTCATGTACTGGAAAGTCACGTCATAAGGCATGATAACGCCCACAGCCTTAAGAGTACGGCGCATGTGTGAAACAGTACCGGTCGGTGCATTTTCAGCATTCTCAGCCTGACGGCGCAGCGCACGCTTATTTACGTCAAGAC
>JBJEQV010000058.1:0-58817 GCA_051881915.1 Porcipelethomonas sp.
CAAAAACCTGGATACGGCTCTTGTCGCCTTCCTTGATTCTTACGTGAACCTTAACTGTGTCACCTACTTCAAACTTGGGAGCATCGCTCTTTACGCTTGAATTGCTGATGATTTCAAGTGCATTCATTTTGTTTTCCTCCTGATTTTCCGGCGTTCTTACCTCAGCTTTCTGCTGACCGGCAGCGGACCGCCCTGTTTAATGTCATTTAATGGCATAAACTCTCGCAGAGGCACAATTACCCCCACGGATTTTAAATGCTCTAATATCATAACACAAAAGCAGAAAAATTGCAATACCTTTTTATAAAAAAAGTTCATTATTTTCCGAAAAAATCCCTGTCCTCTCCACAGACAGCAGCTCTGCCGGCGTATTGCAGAACCCGGTAAACATATCCGTTATAAGGGAGGGGTTAAGATTCTTTTCGTTTCCTGCCGGCAGCCTCAGCACGACTTCAAGCACACCGCTTCTGCATGTCAGTTCCTTTATCCCGGTATCGGGCTTCAGGTCAATGAGCTTTTCTCCGCCTCTTTTGGTGCGTTTTACAGTGTTTATCTCATCCTGCGACATGAAGCGCTCAAATTCGCTTCTGAGCTTTTCACAGTCTCCCCCGAAACGGATCCTGTATTCTGCCGACTTAATAGCAGTATGCTTTGTTTCGGGACTGTAAACCTTTACGATTTTAAGTCCCTCCGGCATGGCTTTGTTGAGCTTTTCCGCTGTCTCCTCAGCCGAAACTTCCTCTGTCATATTAAAATCCATGATCTCAACCGAGCTTTCATACCCCAGAGAAAGAGGAAGAGCAAAGGTTATATAGATATGCGGGTTAAACCCCTCCGTATACCACACAGGAAGTCCCGAACGCCTGAACGCTCTCTGCATGCATCTGTTCAGATCAAGATGGGAAATATATTTTGCCCTGCCCCTCTTTTCAAAAACGGCTCTTACCTTAACCAAAGCAAGCACCTCCTGTCCTGCGGCTTACTCCGCAGGCTGAACATCTGCTGCGGCAGTGTGCAGTCGTTTCCGCACATCTCGCCTTCTGATTTTCCTTTACAAAAAAGCTCTTGTCAACATAATAATCCAGGTGATCCCAGGGCATGATCTCATTGTATTCACGCTTTCTGCTTGCGTAAAACTTCATATCAAGACCGCATTCGTCAAAAGCCTCCTGCCACAGATCAAAGCGGAAATGCTCGCTCCAGCTGTCAAATCGGCAGCCCTTTTTCCATGCAAGGTATACGGCACGGGAAGTACGTCTGTCCCCTCTTGCAAGGACGCCCTCCAGTATGCTGGTGGACGGGTCGTGCCAGCTTGCCTTGATCTTCTTTGACGAAATATTATCCATAAGGACTTCCTGCTTGTGCATGATCTCCTCACGGGTCGCCTGCGGCTCGAATTCAAAGGGAGTAAAGGGCTTCGGAACGAATGTGGCTGTACTGATCGAAACCTGAACTCCCTTGCCCTTTGGTCTGCCGGGAGTACTGTAATAAAGGTCAACGACACGCCGGGCAAGCTCCGCGATCCCGGCAACGTCCTCATCCGTTTCGGTGGGAAGCCCCAGCATAAAATAAAGCTTTACGTTAGCATATCCGCCCTCAAATGCTGTACGGCAGGTGTTCATGACCTCTTCCTCGGTAACGTTCTTGTTTATAACGTCACGGAGCCTCTGAGTGCCTGCCTCGGGAGCAAATGTAAGTCCGCTCTTTCTCACCTTTTTTATCTCCTCCATAAGCTCCTTGGAGAAATTGTCAACTCTCAGAGACGGCAGGGAAAGGTTTATATGCTCCTTTTCGGTATAGGGAATAAGTCCCTTTATGATCCCGTCAATCTCCGAATGGTCCGAGGTACTCAGGGACGCCAGAGAAAGCTCCTCATAGCCTGTGCTTTCACACAAAGCCTTCGCCTGCTTACAGACAGTTTCAGCGGTCTTTTCGCGGAACGGACGGTAAAGAAATCCTGCCTGACAGAAGCGGCAGCCTCTTATGCATCCTCTGAGCACTTCAACCGATGCCCTGTTATGCACAATATCTGTAAACGGAACAACAAATTCCTCCGGATAAAAAACCCTGTCGAAGTCCTTTATGATTCTTTTCCTTACAACAGGCGTTACGCCGTCAATCGGGTCAACAGAGCTTATCGTGCCGTCACTGCTGTATCTCACTTCGTAAAGGGACGGAACATATATTCCCTCTATATCCGCCGCTTTTCTGAGAAATTCTCTCTTTGAAGCGCCTTTTCTTTTCATCTCCTTATAGAGATCCATAAGCTCCAAGTTTACTTCCTCTCCCTCGCCCAGAATAAAGAGGTCAAAGAAATCTGAAAGGGGTTCAGGATTGCAGACACAGGGTCCGCCTGCAACAACGATATTGAAAAGACTGTCGTCCCTTTCAGAAGCAAGAACGGGTATTCCGGCAAGATCAAGCATATTGAGCACGTTGGTATACGAAAGCTCATACTGCATGGTAAATCCGATAAAATCAAAGTCCTTTACAGGCTCCAGGCTTTCAAGGGCATAAAGAGGGATATCATTCTCCCTCATGATCTTTTCAAAGTCCGTATCCGGCGCAAAAACACGCTCGCACCAGTAATCCTCACGGCCGTTTATCAGCGAATACAGTATCTTCATTCCCAGATGGGACATTCCTATATCATAGGTGTCGGGAAAGCAGAAAGCAAATCTTACGCTTACCTTGTCCCTGTTTTTTATAACGCTTCCGGATTCTCCGCCTATATACCTTGCAGGCTTCTGGACCGACAGAAGGTGTTTTTCAATTTTTTCTCTAAGCATTTTTTCCTGTCCTTTTAAAGATTTAAGACATCGCCGTTTTTCAGAGCGTCTCATTTCCCTCTTATTTTACTATAAAGTACAGAAAAAATCAAGGGCGGTATTCCGCCCTATGCATTTATGTATTCTGCACGATCTTCAGAGAAAAATCCTCAAGGTTGTAATCCGCAAGCTTTGAATTAAGCTCCTTTTCCTCCGCATCTGAAATCTCTCTTCCGATCACCGCAAGAGTCACCGTTTTTTCGTAAATATCATCCTCCTGCTTTACTATCATTAGCTCATCCCCGACAAGCTCTGTTTCAACAAAACTTTTTATATGCATTTCAACAGAGCTGCTGTAAACTGTATACGCAGCTTCTGCAAGGCACGGAACAACAGCAAAAATGACAAGGGTCACAATTTTCCTGTTAAGCTTCCTGATCCTCTTTTCTGGCATATCCGTTCTGCTGCTGATGCCCAGAGCCTTTGTGACGATCCCCGAAGTAATCGCAATAAACAGCGTGTTTACAAAGAAAAGGTGTATCGCCCCCACAAAGAAATCCGGCTGCCCCGTACCGATACCGTATCCTGCAGTGCAGAGCGGAGGCATGAGAGCTGTTGCTATTGCAACTCCGGGTATTACGTTTGTTTTTTCCTTTCTCGTACAGCCGATCATACCTGCCAGGCCTCCGCATACGGCTATCAGAACATCCCATATTGTGGGGTGGATCCTTGCAATAAGCTCAGATGTACTTGCGGAAAGCGGTGAGATCGCAAAATATGCCGTTGACGTAAACAGACAGATAAACACCTGAATCGCAAATCTGCCGAGAGCATGCCACAGCATGGACAGGTCCTTTACAGCAACGCTGTAACCCATTGTTATTATTCCGCTCATAAGCGGAGATATAAGCATTGCACCTATTATTACTGCTGTCGAGTTGGTATTGAGTCCGATACTGGCAATAGCAATGGCAAGCATGAGAATGCACATATTGGAACCGCTTATCCTCGTGTTGTCGATCATCATTCTGTGGATCTCCTCGTGAGACATCATATTGTCCCTTACGCTGAAAATCTGCCTGAATTTTTCCTTCATTTTTAACGCTTCCTTTTACATGATATCTTATATCCATTTTATCACAGAAATCCCCATATTTCAACAAATTTTTATTCTGACAGCTCAGATACCGTCAGAACAGCAAGCGTCAGATAAGAGGTTACATTACCGTTTCCCGAAACTGAAAGCCATATAAAAATAACCAGCCCGAAGCACACAGCAACAGATTTCATGACTGCTCCTGCACAGGCGGTACGGCTTTCTATGGCAAGTCTTACTGCCGCTCCGCCGTCAAGCTCTGAAAAAGGCAGAAGGTTGAATACCCCAAGCGCCAGATTCACTGCCGCAGCTTCACAGCTTCCTGAATAAAGCAGAAGCAAAGCCCCGAGGAAATTAAACAAAGGCCCTGCCAGAAGCACTGATATATCGTGTCTGAATGGTCTTACCGATTTACCGGATATTATTCTGATCCCGCCTGCCCAGAATGTAATGCCTTTTATCGGAACATCAAAAAAAACCGCCGCAAAAAGGTGCCCGAGTTCATGAACAGCGCATGCTGCGGCAGAGATCAGCGCAAGCCCTGTTGCGTCCAGAAGACAAAAAAGAGCCACAACCGCAAAAAATCCAAAGCGAAAAAATATTTTTCTGCCGAAAAATTCAAACCCTATCACCGGATATATTTCATGACCATTTCTGCCGCTCTGCGGTAAATCTCCTCGGTCTCGCCGTTTGTCATGCGCCTGAATTCAGACATTGCCGAACTTATAAGATCAGAATTGAAAAAGTTTATTACGGCTATACAAAGCAGTATAAGCATGCAGACGATGATCTGCATGACCAGAACATCGCTCAGACGCTCTGACTTTTCTGTGCGCTCACAGTTTTCCGAATGCTTTGTTCTGACAAGCTCAATCAGATCTTCAGCCCTCTCAGCCTCATCCTTTGTTTCATCGTTTCTTTCCGCCATACTGTCTGTATATTCTTCCAATTTCACAGCCTCCCCTTTAAGCTATACATATAAAATTATATTAGGGAAACCGTCTGAGTATGTTTACTTTCCTATTCCATACTCATCTTCTGCGCCAATGAAAAGAGCGGTCCCGATGACCGCTCTGACATTTATTCTGCCGGTTCTTCCTTTTTGATCTTGAATATCAGCCTGAGTATACCCGAAAGGATCTTCGGACTTTTTACAATTACAACCTTCATAAGATCAGCCTCCGTTAAAGTTTTATACTGTATTATATTCATTTCAGCGTTTTTCGTTCATGTCCTTTGAAAAAATCACAAGAAGAACTCCCTTTTCAAGAGATACTACTCCGGATTTTCCTGTGATCTGATTGCTGATTCCCAGAGGAAAGCTGCTCCTGAGCACTGCATTTTTCAGCGGATACTTAAATCCTGTTGCGGTAATGCCGCTGCATTCATCAGTAAACGAAAACATGGAAAAGGAATATCCGTTCATCTTACTGTAAACCTTTACACCGGGACCCTGAAGCGATGCAAAATTTCCGTTTCCCGCAAGCTCTCCGTATGCTCCCTGCTTCATTATGTATCTGAGCGTCTGGATATTCGCGATGGTATGATCCAGTCTTCCGCCCAGTCCTCCGCATATTACTATATGCCTGTACCCTCTGTCAAGCGCCAGCTTTACTGCCAGCATTGTGTCTGTATCGTCCTTTTCGGCAGGATATCTGATCACCTCACAGCTGCCGGGAATCTCCCCTTTATAAGTGTCAAAATCGCCGATAACAACATCCGGTTCTGTTCCAAGGCGTTTTGCAAGTTCATAGCCTCCGTCCGCACATATAACAAAACGGTTCTCTGAAAAAGCAACTTCACTGCATTCAGAGCCGGGAGCACCGGCAAAAATATAGCATTTTTTATTCTGCATAAATTAAAGCTCCCATTCCTTTATAAGCTTTGCTTCATCATACATCGTACAGTAGTTTTCATGCCGGCTTTTGGCGATCTCTCCGTTTTCCACCGCCTGAATAATACGGCAGCCCTTTTCCTTTGTATGAGAGCAGTCCCTGAAACGGCATCCGTCCTCAAACTGTGCAAATTCCCGGAAGCAGCTGCTCAGTTCTTCTTTTCGTATAATATTGTATTTGTTCGTTTCAAAGGTTGAAAAACCCGGTGTATCAGCAATATATCCGCCGAAAGGCAGCTTATAAAGCTCTGCATGACGGGTCGTATGGCGTCCTCTGCCAAGCTTACGGCTTATTTCCCCTGTGGGAATCTCAAATTCATCACAGACGCTGTTGAGCAGTGTCGATTTTCCTGCGCCGCTGTTGCCTGTAAAAGCACTTATCCTGTCCTTTAAAAGCTCTCTTATTTCACCGGCGGGATCTTCCGTCTCATAATCCACAATACAGACTCTTATACCCACCTTACGGTAAATATCCGCCATCCTTTCGCAGTCCTCAAGATCCACCTTTGTGATCGCTATAACCGGTTCTATCCCCTGATACTCTGCTACCGCAATGAACTTGTCCAGTATGAGCAGATTCGGAGAAGGCTCCGCCATGGAAACCACAAATATCAGCTGATCCAGATTTGCAAGAGGCGGTCTTATAAGGCAGTTTCTTCGTTCTCCGATCTCCCCGATCACTCCGTCTGAAAAAACTGCACTGTCACCGACACACGGAGTTATCCCCTTGTTGCGGAAAACCCCTCTTGCCCTGCATTCATATATGCCGTCGGAGGACTCTACTGTATAGAGTCCTCCGACAGATCTGGTTATCAAACCTTTATTTGCCATAATTATTCCTCTGTATCTCCGCCGTCTTCTTCAGCCGGCGCTTCCGTTGCCTGGGCAGCCGTCTCCGGTTCAGGCTCCGGTTCCGGCGCTACATAAGGAGGATCAGTCGGCGGTATATAAAGTCCGTCCACTGTTCCGAATGCACCGTAAATATCCTCGCTTATTACCGAGAACGTGCCTTCCTCAAAGTTCATGTTATACTCACCCAGCATTGCTGTCAGTCCGTTGCTGACATTTGTCAGAACGATCGTAACGTCAACATCCGTACCCTTATATGTGATCTTCAGAGGATTTTCCTTTGTATAATCGGCAGAAAGAGTGAAGCTTTCATAGATCGGTGTATTATTATGATAAGCGATCAGCTGGAATCTTCCTGTTGCATCGTCAGGGAAGTATATGGTCATATCAACGTCGCCCTCAGGCTCCTTGCCCGTACTTACGGTAAAGGTTATGGTTGAATCAGAAGGGACCTTTTCTCCGGCTTCAATACTCTGCTTGAGGATCGTTCCCTTTTCCTTGCTGGAATCCTTTTTCTCTGTCTTGACGCTTATTCCCCAGATTCCGCACTGTACCTTTGCGTCATCAATGTTCTTTCCTACAAAGTCCTCCATTTCGATTTCCTCTGCGTCAGAACCCTTGCTTACATATACAAGAACTGTTGTACCCGGAGTCACTTCTTCAAGGGCTGCCGGTTCGGTATCAAAGACAAGCTCTTCATCAACGTCCTTATTTGCCTGGTACTTGTACTCCACCTCAAGTCCCTCAGCTCTCAGTGCCTCACCTGCGGTAATATAGTGATAATTTATAACGTTCGGCACCTTGACCGTTTTCTGTCCGAGACTTACCTTTACCTTTACTATCTCGCCCTTCTTTACACCGTCACCCTCAGGTATGCTCTGCTCGAAGATCTTATCCTTTTCAAGCTCTGAATACTCCTGAGCGTCCACCTGAATGTCGATGTTTTTGGAATAAGCCTCAACAGCCTGGTTATAATCCATTCCCACAAGGTTCGGCATGGCAAATTCAGCCGTCTTAGCGCCTCCGTCACCGTTGAACATATCCTTCACAACCATTGTGATGAGCAGAACGGCAACCATTATGACAACGACCGTAACTGCCGACAGGACAGGTACAAAAAGCGAGCGGCTCTTTTCCTCTTCTTCCTCCGCAGCAAAATCGCTGTAATCCTCATCATATTCGCCGTATGCTCCGACGGACCGGTCGTCATATATATTATCGTCCTCGTATTCCTCTTCATCCTCAAAGCCGCCCATATCAGGATCGTGAACAGCATTGAAATATCTTGTGCTCTCCTCGGGCGCCTTTCTGATATATCCGAAATTCACATCCGGATCAGCCTTGAACCTGTCAATATCCCTTATCATTTCGGTAGCCGTCTGATAGCGGTCCTCAGGATTCTTTTCCATTGCATGAACAATGATCTCCTCGATAGGCTCAGGGATATTCGGATTTATGTGTCTCGGGAGCTCAGCGATATTCTGCATATGCATAACAGCAATTGAAACGGGATTATCCGTATCAAAAGGCTTTTGTCCCGTAAGCATCTCATAGAGCATGACGCCAACCGAATAAAGATCGCTCTTGGCGTCTGTAACGTCGCCTCTTGCCTGTTCGGGACTGATGTAATGCACAGTTCCGATAGCCTGATCCGTTGCGGTCTTTCCCTCTTCCCTTGCAAACTTTGCAATACCGAAGTCCATGACCTTTATAGTGCCGTCAGTAAACATCATAATGTTCTGCGGCTTTATATCCCTGTGGACAATGCCCCTTTCATGGGCATGCTGCAGGGCTCTTAATATCTGTGTTACAAAATGTACGGAATCCTTCCAGTTCAGGACCTGCTCGCTCTCCATGTATTCCTTGAGCGTGATCCCGTCAATATATTCCATTACGATAAACTGTATTTTCTCGGAGAATCCCACATCATAGATCTTTACGATATTCGGGTGCGAAAGCACAGCTATGGCCTTGGATTCGTTTCTGAAGCGTCTTAAAAACTCCTCGCTTTCAGCAAACTCCTTCTTTAAGATCTTGACAGCGACCTCCTTGCCGTCAATAACGTCAACCGCCTTGTAGACATCCGCCATTCCGCCCTCGCCGATAAGCTCGGTTATTTCATAGCGTCCGTCAAGCTTCTTTCCAATGTTCTTATCCTTTTCCATTCAACTATTCACTCCTGTATATATCTATCAGTCTGTTATAACCGCCAGGGTAATATTGTCTCTTCCGCCCTTGTCCAGCGCAAGCCTTATAAGCGCACCGGGCGTCTCCTCAAGAGGCACGGAAGTCATGACCTTATAGATCTCCTCATCGCTGCAGTAGCCTGACAATCCGTCAGAACACAGCAGCAGTCTGAACTTTTCCTCACGCTTCATGCGGAAAAAGTCAGGTTTCACAGTTTTTTCCACTCCGACTGCCTTCGTAAGCATATTTCTTTTTGGGTGTGTATGAACCTCCTCAGGCCGGATCTTGCCCTGCTTCAGCAGCATATTCACAAGAGTATGATCAGAAGTTATCTGATGCAGACCGCTTTCGTCGGCATAATATGCACGGCTGTCCCCTACGTTAGCTATATATATATAAGTGTCGTCAATATAAGCGGCAACACAGGTTGTCCCCATACCGAAGCTGCGGTAATTTATTCTTGCTGTGGTATATACAACGGAATTTGCGGCGGATATTGAAGAAGTCATAAGCTGCCGTACCGCAATTGTGTCCATATCAGGAGCCACATCCGACGAAAATCGGTTGAATATCTCATCTATCGCTATATTGCTTGCGTCCTGTCCGGAGCGTTCGCCGCCCATTCCGTCGCACACAACCGCAAGAACATTCCCGTAAAATTCATCGACCCGTACTATATCCTGATTCTCATCCCTTACAAGGCCGATATCCGTTGCACTGACATACTTCATATCCTTCACCTCTTATTCCCTTATTTTTCAGATGCTTCCCGTCTCAGCTGTCCGCATGCGGCGTCAATGTCGCTGCCCAGAGTCCTCCGGACGGTTGCGTTGATCCCCATATCAGTAAGATATTTCTGAAATCTGTAAGCCGATTCGCGGCTTGATCTGTAATTTCTCTCCTTAACGGAATTGACCGGTATAAGATTAACATGACAGTTAATTCCCCGGAGCAGTCCGCAAAGCTTCTGCGCATCCTTTTTTTCGTTGTTTACGCCGTCTATAACTGCGTACTCGTATGTGACCCGTCTTCCTGTTTTCCGGGCATAGTTTTCTGTGGCGCACATAAGCTCCTCTATATTATATGTACGGTTCACCGGCATTATTTCACTGCGCCCCTCATTATCGGCACAATGAAGCGAGACCGAAAGCGTAATTCCCAGTCCCAGCTCTGCCAGCTGATTTATTTTCGGAACGATCCCACAGGTCGAAAGAGTAACATGCCTTAAACTCAGACCGTTTCCCTCGGGAGCGGAAACAAGCTCCAGAAATTTCAGAACGTTTGCATAATTGTCAAGCGGCTCTCCGATCCCCATAAGGACTATTCCCGAAATTCTTCTTTTGCAGTCACGTTCCGTTTCATATACCTGCTGCAGAATCTCGGACGGCTCAAGATTTCTCTCAAACCCGGCTATCGTGGACGCACAGAAACGGCAGCCCATCTTGCAGCCCACCTGTGTGGAAACACAGAGGCTCAGACCGTGGCTGTATTCCATAAGAACAGTTTCCACATAGCACCCGTCAGAAAGCCTATACAGATATTTTACAGTATTATCTATGCAAGATTCAAGCTTTCTCGCTATATTTAGTGATTTAAAACAAAATTTAACACTTAATTTTGTGCGTAATTCCAATGAAATATTACTCATCTCACTGAAATCTCTGACTTTTTTAACATGAAGCCACTGAAAGATCTGTTTTGCACGGAATTTTTTCTCGCCAAGCATCAGAATTTCCGTTTCAAGCTCGGGCAGCGTCAGGGAAAGTATATCAATTTTCTCCATCGTTTCACTCCGTCCTTACAAGCTTTGAAATAAAGAAACCGTCACTGCCGAAATGCCTCGGGAAAAGGGTTGCTGTATATCCCCCGAACGGCTCGCCCATGTTTTCAAGGACCGGCACTCCCCTGAAATTCCTGTGCTCCGCAAGAAAACGGTTTGTTACGTTTTCATTTTCGGCAGGATTCACGGTACATGTAGAGTAAACAAGCTCTCCGCCTTTTTTCAGATAGGAGGCTGCATTTTCCAGTATCGCATACTGGATTTCAGGAAGCTTTTCAAACTCTGCAAAGGGTTTATACTTTATCTCCGGCTTTCGTCTTATAACGCCAAGCCCGGAGCACGGAACATCACACAGGACTTTATCCGCACCCTCAAGCTCCGGATTATGCACAAGAGCGTCTCCCTGACCGGCGTTAACGCTTCTGATCCCCAGCCTTTCAGCACCGTTCCTTATAAGTCCCACCCTGTTTTCGTGTATATCAAAGGAGAGTATCTTCCCCTCGTCCTCCATAAGCTCTGCCATAGTAAAGCTTTTTCCGCCGGGTGCCGCACAGACGTCAAGGACAGTTTCGCCTTTTTTCGGCGCAAGCGCCTCACAGCATAACTGTGACGCAATATCCTGAACATGAAAAAGTCCCTTTCCAAAGGCAGCATGCTCAGTTACATTTCCCGTATTGATAAGAAAACCATTCCGGCAGACTGTCTCCGAAGGCTCCAGATCTGCGATCTCCGCCAGAATCTCCTCCCTGCTTTTTTTCAGAGTATTTATTCTGACAGAAACAGGAGGTCTGCCCACCGAGCTTTCAAGCAGGGAAACCGCATTTTCCCTGCTGTAATTTTCAAGCAGGTGTCTGACAAGCTCTTCCGGTGCGGAATATTCAACGCAAAGCCGCTGTATCCTGTCCTCCGGAAGCTTTATTTTCTTTTCATCCCTTATAAAGCTTCTCAGCACCGCATTTACAAATCCCGACAGATTCTGAAGCTTCATCTGCTTTGCAAGCTTCACGCTCTCGTTAACGCAGGCGCTGTCGGGGATCGAGTCCATATATTTAAGCTGATATATCCCTGTTCTGAGAATATTCAGGATATCCGGACGAAGCTTGCTTATCTTCTGTCTGCTGTAACACGAAATAATATGATCCAGCGTTACTGCCCGCTCAATTACACCGTAATAAACAGCACAGCACAGCTTTTTTTCCCGTTTGTCCATATCACTTTCCGCCAGAGCAGAATCGAGTATTATATTTGAATAACCGTTTTTTCCGAATGTCTTCCCAAGCAGCTTTACCGCCTTGAATCTTGCTGTTTCCATCAGTTCCGCCTGTTCCTTCCCGAAGCGATAAGCAGAAGCCTGAGAAGATTGATTATTGCCGTAAACAGCGCAGCAACGTAGGTCAGTGCCGCAGCCGTAAGGACCTTTCTCGACATGGAAAGCTCATTGCCCTCGAGAATATGCTGCGTTTCAAGAGTTTTCATAGCCCTTGAGCTTGCATCAAACTCAACAAACAGTGTCGCAAACTGGAAAACCACAACCGCCAGAAAAAGGATTATACCTGTATTTATCATTATATTTCCGACATAGGAATTTCCGAACACAAGTCCAAGAATAACCAGAGGATACGAAAGAGACGAACCGATATTTGTAAGCGGTATAACAGCACTCCTCAGTTTCATGGGAGAATAGCCTGTCGCATGCTGGATCGCATGACCCACCTCATGAGCCGCAACACCTACCGCAGCCACTGATGAGCTGTTAAAAGTCGAATCCGAAAGTCTTACAACATTTGCCCCCGGATCAAAATGATCGGAAAGCTTTCCCGGAACACGCTCTATGCTTATATGATAAAGTCCGTTGGCGTCAAGTATCTGACGTGCGGCAGACTGTCCGGTAAGCCCTCTGCTGTTCAATACTTTTTCATATTTATTATAGGTTGATTTAACATTCGCTGATGCAATCATTGCAATGATCAGCGGAATCAAAGCGAGAAGATAATACATAATTTGCTCCTTTTTGTTTTACCCCAGCTTCTGTCCCTTTTCAGGCTTTCTTCCCCTCAGAAAATCCGCAGTGCTCATGCGCTTTCCGCCCTCATACTGAACCTCAAGGAATTTAACGCATTTTCCGTCTCCGCATACCACTGTGAATTCCTCAGGATCCGCAACCGTTCCCGGCTCTGCGTCCGATACGCCGCAGATGGTGCTTCTGTAAATTTTAAGGCGCTTGCCGTTCATGACAGTAAAGCCTGTAATACCTCTTATGGTATTGTGTATCTGCTCTGCGGGCTTTGAGAAGTCAAGACTGCTCATATCCTTCGTTATCATTTTTGCATAGCAGGACTCATCATCGTTCTGCTTTACTGGTTTAAGAGTACCGTTTTCGGCTGCCGCAACAGTTTTTATCAGAACCTCAGCTCCCATTTCAGCCAGTCTGTCATGAAGCCCGGAAGCAGTTTCGTCAGCGCCGATCTCCGTTTCAGCAGAAATAAGCATATCCCCCGTATCAAGTCCCTGCGCCATCATCATGGAGGTCACTCCCGTTTTCTTCTCTCCTTCCAGAACGCACCGCTGTATCGGCGCGGCACCTCTGTATTTCGGAAGCAGGGACGCATGGATATTTATACAGCCATGCTCAGGAAGCTCAAGAATTTCCTCTGGCAGAATCTGACCGTAAGCCACAACCACAATAAGCTCAGGGGAAATTTCTGAAAGAATTTCAAGCGCTTTCTGAGCGTCCTCCCCCTTTCTCAATGAAAGAGGCTGATAAACCGGAATCCCGTATTCCTCCGCACATTTTTTCACAGGAGTGGGTATCATCTTATATCCCCTTCCCTTTGGCTTGTCGGGCTGTGTGAAAACCGCGGCCACCTCATGCTCCGAATCAGCAAGAGCTTTAAGGCACGGAACGGCAAAATCGGGAGTTCCCATAAAAACAATCTTCATTATTCCACCTCCGTGACAGTATTATTCTTCCCCGGGTGTAACAAATTCTTCAACAATATCAACAAAAAGCTTGCCGTCCAGATGATCCGTTTCATGGCATGCACACTGTGCGCCAAGCTCCGTGAGATTCAGCTCAAAGGTTTTTCCGTTTCTGTCCTGTGCTTTAAGTCTGCACTTGTTGGGTCTCGTAACGAACCCCCACTTGTCGGGACAGGAGAGACAGCCCTCCATAACTCTCTGCTTGCCTCCTGTTTTCTTTATAACAGGATTTATGCACTCGATAAACCCATCACCTAAATTCATAATGAAAAGGCGCTTGAGAACGCCCACCTGAGGCGCTGCAAGACCCACTCCCTGAGCCTTGTCAAGAGTTTCCTGCATATCATCAAGAAGCTGCCACAGCTTTTCGTCAAAGTTTTCAACAGGCCTGCACACCTTTCGCAGGATCGGATCTCCTTCTTTTACAATATTTCTTAAAGCCATCTTTTCCTCCTTATTATACTCCGATATCACCGTTTATATCTGCATAAACATTTATACCTTTAAACCCCGGATCTTTATTTATTTCCAGCAGCAGATCTCTGGCAAACGCTCTGAAATCTGCGTTGTTTTTACATTTTATGATTACCCTGTAACGATACTTGCCGTTGATTTTTCCGTATGTGCACTGAACAGGTCCGAGAACACGAAGCGGAAACGAAACTCCTCCCGAAACAAGCTTTCTTATCGCCTCAACGACCTTGCGTGAAGCAGAGGCGGTTTTCGTCTCATTTTCACCGCTCAGACCGATCACGCATATATCACAGAACGGAGGGAACAAAAGCGCCTTTCTTACAGATATTTCCTCTCTGTAAAAACCCTGATAGTCCTGCTTTGCCGCAAGATTCAGCACATAGTGATCCGGCATAAAGGTCTGGAGATAAGCTCTGCCCTGTTTTCCTCCCCGTCCGCACCTGCCTACCACCTGCGTCACAAGCGAAAATGTTCTCTCATAGCTCCGGAAATCTCCGGCATAAAGCGCCTTATCCATTGAAAGCACGCCCACAAGAGTAACATTCGGAAAGTCAAGTCCCTTTCCGATCATCTGAGTTCCGATCATAATATCGTATCTGCCCTGACCGAAATCCCTGAAATTCTTTTCATAGGAATGACGGGACATGGTGGTATCAGCGTCCATACGAAGAACTCTGGCGGACGGAAACAGGTTTTCAAGCTGTTCCTCCATTTTCTGCGTGCCGAATCCCATAGGTCTGAGCCTTGTGCTCCCGCATTCGGGGCAGACTTCAGCAGGAGGCTGGCTGTGCCCGCAGTAATGGCACATCAGGCTGCCGTTTACCTTATGGAATGTCATAGGAACGCTGCAGTTGGGGCAGTAAACGGGCTTATGGCAGTCACAGCAGCTGATAATAGTATGATACCCTCTGCGGTTGAGCAGCAGAATCGTCTGCTCTCCCCTTTTCAGATTTTCATTTATTTCGTCAACAAGTACTGTGCTGAACTCAGTGGAGTTGCCGTCCATGCGCTCCTCGTTCATATCCACAATTCCCACATTGGGAAGCACATTTCCGGAATATCTCTCCGTCATTTCAAGAAGTCTGTATATCCCCTTCTGAGCGTAATAATAGCTTTCTACAGAAGGAGTTGCCGACGCAAGAAGCAAAACCGCATTGTGGGTCCTGCACCGCTTTTTTGCAACGTCTATCGCACTGTATCTGGGGGCGCTGTCCGATTTATAGGAACGTTCACCCTCTTCATCTATTATTATTATGCCGATATTGTCAAATGGTGCAAACACCGCGCTTCTGGTACCTACTGCAATTTTTGCAAGCCCCCGTTTTATGCGCTTATATTCGTCCATTCGCTGACCGACGGAAAGACCGCTGTGCAGCACGGCAACATCGCTGCCGAAAAGCTCCTGAAAGCGCCTTACCATCTGAGGAGTAAGAGAGATCTCGGGTATAAGAAAAAGCGCCTGTTTTCCCATGCGTATGCATCTGTCAATAAGCTTTTCAAAAACCGAGGTTTTTCCGCTTCCGGTAACGCCGTGAAGCAGAAAGCATTCAGGCTTTCCCTTTTCCATACCGGAAATCACGCTTTCAAAGACCCTCTGCTGGCTCTCTGTCAGAACAATATCGTCGATTTCACGCTTTCCTGTATCACCGGAAAATACACTTCTGTACGTTTCGCGCTCATATATATATGCCGCGCCCTTTTCACACAGCTTTTCGGCAACGCTGTTCCCGACTCCGGCAAGATAACATGCCTCTTTCAGAGAAATATCGCTGTTTTCGGCTATGATGCCTGCTAGTGTTTTCTGCTTTGCAGTAAGGGTAAAATCAGCGGGAGAATCCATATATTCACCGGAAAGCTTTATCATTCTGACGGAGCTGTCTCCCACATTCTGCTTTCCGGAGATTTTGCAGCTGATAAATCCGCTTTCCTCCAGTGCCGAAAGAACAAGCCCTTTCCCCTCAGATTTGATAAGCTCCGCCTCATCGTTTATATTCTCCGCCGACGCAAGTCTTTCAAAAACTGACCTTTCCTCCGGATCTTCCGGGAACACAGCCGCATCTGAAAGAGAATATGTTTCCTTTATATTTATATTCATACCGGTCGGGATCATTGTCCTGACCGCATCATAATAAGTGCAGAAAGTGTTTTCCCTCAGCCACTCCATAAGCTCCATCATTTCAGAATTCAGCACCGGCTTCTCATCAGCAGCCGAAACAACGGATTTAAGCCGTATATCCTCAGGAGTTATTTTTTCGGTTTTCAGCACAATACCTGTACGCCTGCGGTTTCCTCTTCCGAAAGGCACGACCACTCTCATCCCCGGCAAAATCCTGCCGCAGAGCGGTTCGGGGACAGCATATGAAAACGGCTTGTCAAATGCATATGAAGCCGAGCTTACTGCAACAAGCGCCTTGATACCGCTGTTCATCTGCCGCACCTCCATAAACTGTTTTACTCAAATAATGCCTGCCGAATTCAACATTGAATAAAAGCAGACACTATGGTATTTCTTATTTGGACTCGTTTTTTCTGCACTCTACAATCTTGTATTTGGCAGCAGCAAATTCCTCAACAGCGGTTTTAACCGGTTTTTCCTCCAGCGGCTTTCCTTCTTCACAAAGCTCATCGGCAATTTCCCTTGCCCTTTTAGCAACACCGATAACAAGCGAATAGCAGCTGTCATTTTTTGAAATAAGCTGAGTCATAGCAGGTCTAAGCATTTTTTAACACCTCATCAATTAATTCTTTAGCATTTTTTGTTTTCATTTTTTCGGCTGAAATTATATTTTTAAAATCTCTGACAGCCTTTTCAAGATCGTCATTGACGATAACATAGTCATATTCAGCAGCATGACCGATCTCTCCTGCCGCTTCCGAAACCCTTCCGGCGATTACTTCGTCTGTTTCTGTTCCGCGTTTTTTAAGACGCCTTTCAAGCTCTGCAATGGACGGCGGAAGAATGAACACGAAAACTCCGTCGGGACAGATCTTTTTAATCTGCATTGCACCCTTGACTTCAATTTCAAGGATCACATTCTTTCCCTCGGCAAGCTTCTTTTCGACTTCCGCTTTCGGAGTTCCGTAGTAATTTCCGCAGTACTGCGCATATTCCATCATGCCTCCGGTATTTATGAGGTCTTCAAATTCCCCGCGGCTGAGAAAATGATAATTCACCCCGTCTGTCTCGCCCTCTCTGGGGGCTCTTGTTGTAGCTGAAACAGAGTAATAATAATCGCTGTCTTTAAGGACCTCTCCGAGAAGAGTTCCCTTTCCGCATCCGGACGGTGCAGATACAACGATCAGCAGACCCTTATTCATTTTCCTTTGGCACCTCCTCATTATCATCCAGCCTTGCTGCAACAGTTTCCGGCTGGATCGCAGACAAAACAATATGTCCGCTGTCCATGATTATAACGGCTCTTGTCCTTCTGCCGTAGGTCGCGTCGATCAGATTTCCGCTCTCGCGTGCATCCTGAACAATCCTCTTGATCGGCGCAGATTCGGGACTTACGATAGCAACAAGTCTCGCCGATGAAACCATATTTCCGAATCCGATATTTATTAACTGCATAATTCCCCCGTTATTCTATATTCTGAATCTGCTCTCTGATCTTTTCAACTTCCGCCTTCATGTCCACAACACATTTTGTAATTTCCAGATCCTGTGCCTTTGATCCGATCGTATTGACTTCACGATTTATTTCCTGAACAAGAAAATCCAGCTTTCTTCCGACCGGTTCATCTGTTTCGAGCAGCATTCTGAACTGATTCAGATGGCTTCTGAGGCGCACTGTTTCTTCATCAATAGCAATTTTTTCAGCAAATATCGCCGCTTCTGTCAATATTCTCTGCTCATCAATATTTGCATCACCGAGAACCTCTTTAAGCTTTGTAAAAAGCCTTTCCCTGTATGCAGCAGCAGTCATGGGAGCTGCATTTTCTACCTTTCCGAGAAAAACAGCAACATTATCAAGCTTTTCAAGCAGATCCGCCTTCAAAGCTTCACCCTCAGACTGACGCATGGAAACAAACTTCAGAAGAGCGCTCTGCGCAACTTCTTTCACGTCATTCCAGATTTTCTCTTCATCTTCAGCAATCTTCTGAACTGTAAAAATATCAGAAAATTTTATGAGCCTGGAAAGGGAAATATCGTCTTCAAGTCCGAGTTCATTATTGACCTCACGGAGTGCATTTACATACCCTTTTGCAAGAATTTTATCTGCGCGGATGCTCGCTTCCCTGCCGCTGAGATTATTGACGGTAACGCTAACCTCGACCTTTCCTCTGGAAATACTGCCCTTCAGAAGAGTCTTCAGTTTTTCCTCCATGAAACCGTAAGCACGGGGAAGTCTTGCGGAAAATTCATAATACCTGTGATTTACCGATTTTATTTCAACAAGAATATCTCTCTGGTCTATTATCTTCTGTTCACGACCATATCCGGTCATACTGCGTATCACTTTTCAACCTCCGGTAACTAAAAATATATTATTATTTTATTATAACACGAACTCACAAATAAATCAAGTACAGAAAGCTTTAAAAAGGAAAAACTCCGGGCAGTTACGCCCGGAGCTTTCAGGATTAAATAGGAATTATAAAAGGAATTAAAATGAAAAACCTTTATTACTGATTACCAAGATCGCTGTATGGAATGATCTTAGCAAGATAGTTAATGATCTTAGCTGTATCAGCCATGTTGATATTAGCATCGTATTCACAGTTTGCATTTGCAAGACCCTGAGCTGTAACAGGTGTTGCATCATCAAGGAGATACTTGTTAAGTGTAACTACGTCAGCGATTTCAACCTTTTCGTTGCAGTCAACATCGCCCCAGAGTGTAGCCTTAATGCCTGTATCAGCTGTCGGATTATCTTCTGTTGAATTTGTTACAGTTACAGTTACAACAGCTGTAAGATCGCCAACAGTTACTGTTACCTTTGCAGGAGTTGTTGTTTCAGAAACAGCTGTAATTGTGTTTCCGTCTACCTTGACTGCATCGCTGTCAGAAACCATAGAATCAATAACAACTTCCTGTCCGTTAATTGTTGCCTTGATTGTTTCAGAATCACCAACAGAAAGTGTAACTTCATCAGGTGTTACAACAAGTTCATCCTCTTCAATGTCATTGTACTTGTCAGCAACCATATCCGGATAGAGGTCATACATTGTACCAAGAGCCATGAGGATATCGCCTGCATGCCAGAATCTGTGGTAGTGGAGCTCTACAGACTTCATAGCTTCTTCCATGTTTTCAAAGTTCGAAGCATTGTTGTAAGCTTCCTGGAACTTCTTAACGTAACCGTTATCGTAAGTACCCTTGTCTTCCTGTGTCAGATACTTGCTGCGGATATCAAGGAACTTGATTCCGGTCTTGATTTCTTCACCGTTAGGCATTGTACCAACATACTTGATCTTGTTCTGGAACTTAACTCCATTCTCTGTTACAATACCATCCTGGCCGTTTGGAATCCAAACTTCCTGATCAAAGAGTCTCCACATGCTGCCGTTTGTTTCAGCAAGTGAAACACCCCAGTCGTCACGACCGAGTTCCCATTCACGGTCAAGAAGTGAATGAGCAACGTAAAGACCCTTAGCTGCGAGATCTGTATTAGTTGATGAATAAGCAGCCTCTGTTTCAACACCCTTAGCCTTTGCATAGAAAATAAGTGTGTTACAAAGTGAAGATACACAACCAAGGTCAGAAGAACCATAAGCTGTAATCGTACATGTAAGACCGCTGTTTGCATCAGGATTATATTTTCCGTTCCAGTCAGCAGGCTGTCCGAACCAGTCAAGAGTTGCAGGAATAGCAAATGTTCCGTCTTCCTCAAGCTTAACATTAGCAACGAACCATTCAACCCATCTGTCAAGAATTGCTTCAAGAGCAGCTTCAGTTGTAAGACCGCCGGCCTTAACGCCTACCTTGTCGCCTTCTGTCTTGATTACATAGTACATTTCAGCAAGACGCTGGATAGCCCATACCTGGTTACCGATCCAGTGGTTTGAACCCGGGTCGAGGTATACAGGGTGTTCCTGATAACCCATCTCATAGAATGTTGCAGGTGTGGATGTGCCATATGTTGAAGAATCACTATACTGATACTTTTCATATCTTCCGTTCCATGAGCTTGTAGCACCGCCGGCGATCGGACCGTCAGCAGACTGCAGCCACAGATAGAATTCAAGCTGTCTCTGAAGTGATGTCTCATAGTCCTTAACAGCCTGTGCGCCTGTCTTCATAGCGCTCTTGAGACTGTCATCTGCAAGAAGAGCATAAGCTGCCAGAGGGTTCTGGTAGAATTCGTGACAGTGGCTGGCACCAATCTGCCATGCCCAGTCTCCGTTGATAGCGCCGCCCCATGATGTATACCATGACATGAGGTAATGAGCACTTGTGTAGTCATTAGCCTGGTTATTAGGATCCTGACATCCGATTGTCTTATAGTACTTGTCAAACATGTTATTTCTCAGCTGGTCGCCCATCTTACCTGCCTTGGAAACAATGCTGTCTGTTGCTACGCCTTCTCTGATTGCGTAGTAAACACCCTGGATTGCACGGTCTTCAGCGTCAGGAGCATTTGTATAGGACCACTGAGGTGTGATTGTATCTTCTGTACTGAAAATACCCTTTATACCTCTTCCGGACTGACCATACTTGAGTTCTTCAATACATCCGTGCGGAACTGTTTCCCAACAGGATTCATTAGCACCACGCTGGAATGTGTTGATGAATGTGAACTTGCCGTTGCCGCCGCCGTAACCATACCAGTCATCTACGTCAGCAAGCCAGTGCATAAGGTAAAGACCGTTGTCACTGCTGTAAAGCTGATAGTACTGCTGGTGGATTGGGTTTTTACCGGTATTTGAAGGATTCTGATCTGTAGGATATGTTTCAGGATCCTCATGTTCTTCTGAATACTGAGCTGAAAGCTGGCTTGACTTCCAGATACCTGTCTGGGTAGTAGGAATCATCATTTCCATTGTAGCCCATGCTTTTTCAAGATCCTGAGTCTTGTCAACAGTTTCTGTTGTTCCGTCAGGATTTGTGATTGTACCGTCCTTGGAAATAGCATCTCTCATAGCTGCGATCCATACAATGTAGGACATAGCTTCAGATGTTGTTTCATGACCGTAGTCAGGAGCCTCAACGATAAGTTCCTCAATTGCGTGATAAGGTACTCCGAATCCGCCCGGAGCTACATTGTTCTTGCTGAGGTAACCTGTTTCCTGACCGTTTGTTACAACGTCATCATAAAGAGAAAGGAATCTCTTTGCATATGTGTCGTCACCGTACTTTTCAGCCTTTGTTCTTACACCTGCAGCTGAAACTGCAGCCGGCATAGCAGCGCTTACTGCCATAGCTGCTGAAAGAATTGCAGCAATAACTGCTTTTTTCTTCTTAAGTATCATTTGCGTTTTCTCCTCCCATAAATAAAAATTGACGTAAAATATTCAAGTACTGATAAACCGGATTTAACGATCCATTCACACAAATTTCACTGAGTGCGCATAAATCACCCGATATTTTTTTACAAATTCATTATAATTCATGATTTTTCCGTTGTCAACAGTTTACACAAAAAACCACACCATGCAAAATTATTTTTGTATGACTGCACATTACAGAGCTTATGCTTTTGTTAATTTTGACAACATGTTTTTTCACAGATGTTATATATTTGATTTAGTTTTACAAATATTTGCTGTTAAATTCAGTTTATGCACACGTCTTTTTCACATTTCTGCTGTATGGTTACATGTAGCTATACCGTCCCGCTATACAATTGCAGAATTTTAGGCATTTTTGTGTTTGTTAATTATTTCGTTACATACAGTTAATATTGCGTTCATATATTTCTGAGATAATTATAAGGAGTGTAATTCTCCGTTCCGCCTGCAATATATACATATATAAAATATAAAAGGCAGACCGGTAATTCCTTCGTAAGATAATTTAAAAAAAATAATCCGAAAGGCAAGGTTGTTAAATGATAGAGATTAAAAACCTCACGAAATTTTACGGACACAATGCCGCCGTAAAAAACATCAGTTTCACTGTAAATGACAACGAGATCCTTGGATTTCTCGGTCCCAACGGTGCCGGAAAGTCATCAACAATGAACATTATTACAGGATATCTGCCCTCAACAAGCGGAACTGTTCTTATCAACGGTATTGATATTGCCGAAAACCCGGCAGCAGCAAAGAAGCAGATAGGCTATCTCCCGGAGATCCCTCCTGTTTATCAGGACATGAAGGTCCGGGAATACCTCAGATTCGCAGCCGGAATAAAGGGAATCAGGAAAAGAGACCGCAGCGCACAGGTTGAGGACGTCATGGAAAAGCTCCGCATAAAGGACATGGAAAAACGTCTTATCCGCAACCTTTCAAAAGGCTACAAGCAGCGTGTTGGCTTTGCACAGGCATTGCTGGGCAATCCTCCGATCCTGGTACTTGATGAGCCTACGGTAGGTCTTGACCCGAAGCAGGTCATGGAGGTCAGAGATCTTATCACCTCCCTCAGGAAGGATCATACCATTATACTCAGTTCCCACATTCTCCAGGAGATCCAGGCGGTCTGTGAAAGAGTTGTCATCATAAGCCACGGTGAAATCAGAGCCATCGACTCCATAAAAAATCTCGAAGACAGCATGGGCGAAGGAATTCTTCTGAGTCTTACTGTGGATGGTCCCAGGGACGATGTTTCAGGCTTTATTGAAAAGATCCCGGGCGTTATAAAGATAGACGATATCATATATATGAAGTCAAACTGCTATACATATCAGGTGCGCATAGAAAACGACAACGTGAAAAAAGAGCTTATGTCCGGTCTTATCAAAAATGATTATGACATTTCCGACGTTTCCTCCGAAAGACCGAGCCTTGAAGAAGTATTCGTAAGGCTTACGACCCAGCCTGCCGCAAAAAAAGGGCTCAGCGAGCTGCTTGAGGAAATGGAAGCCGACAACACTAATGAGGAGGAGCAATAAACATGTTTTCATTATATAAAAAGGAGCTTCAGTCGTATTACTGCTCTCCGTTCGCCTACGTTATCGCATCCCTTTTCCTGCTGGTATTTTCGCTTGAATTTTTCAACGGGATTTCCGATATGGCGGGAACGATGTATAAATTTTCTTTCCCCAATATCTTCTACAACAACTTCTTTTACTTTATCTTCCTTATCCCGGCTCTTACAATGAGAACCTTTGCAGATGAGAGGAAAACGGGTACAGAAGTACTGCTTATGACAAGTCCTCTGAGTGTTTTTCAGATAGTTATAGCCAAATTCCTGGCAATTTCAACTGTATTCCTTATGATGCTTGTACTGACTCTTTTCTTCCCGGTTATCACTCTTGCAACCGGCGAAGTCGTATGGTCAAGCCTCATATGCGGATACATCGGATTCTTCCTCTGGGGAATAGTCTGCATAGCTGTCGGAATGCTTATGTCATCATTTACAGACAGTCCGATAATTGCCGCTATACTCGGAGAAGGCGCAATGATCATTCTTATTTTCGTGGATAATTTCAAGGACAGCGCTCTCTTTACAAATCTTCCGGGAGCAGCCAAGGTAATAGGCTGGTTCTCAACCCAGGAAAGATTCGTTTCATTTTCACAGGGAATCATCAATCTTTCGGATCTTGTGTTCTTTATTACGGCAGCTGTTCTTTTCCTCGGATGGAATATCATCTCAATTGAAAAAAGACGCTGGAGCAGGGGGTAAGAACGATGGCGGAACAGAAAAAATCAAAAAAGAATCTGAAATTCACAACTATTGCATGGATCCTGGCAGTTATGCTGCTTATAATATTCATCCCTGTTAATATAGTATGTTCTATTTTTGACGTTAAAATAGACATGACTCCGAATCAGCTTTATTCGCTGAGCAAGACCACGATTGATTATCTTGAATCGCTTGACAAAAAAATTGATTTTTATCTCCTCATTGAAATGGACGAGGTAAGAGCAGATGATGACATGCTGGCATTTACAAACATGATTGATCAGTACAGGGAGTATGACTGCATAAACTTTATGGATATTGATGTAAACGAAAATCCCGATATCATCGAAGAGCTTAACCCGGAAGGGTATCTCAATCTTTCCGAGGGCGACATGGTCGTAAAATGCGGAGAAAATATAAAAAAGGTCGAAGCACGCTCAATGTACAGATACAAGCAGACCTCAGACAGCAACGGAAACACATACGTTGACGAAGCATATTTTGAAGGTGAAAATCTGATAACAGGAGCTATCAAAACAGTTGTAGAGGGAAAAATGCCCGCTGTTTACTTCCTTACGGGACACGGCGAAAAGAATCTTGACGAAAATTACACAAGACTCAAGGCAAACCTCAGAAACTATAACTATGAGGCAAAGGAGCTTAACCTTACAACTGAACCCGAGGTTCCGGAGGATGCGGCAATCATAATTTCCGCTGCCCCGAAAACAGACTTTACGTCTGCCGAAACCGAAAAGCTCGGCAGATTCATGGACAAGGGCGGAAATCTTTCCCTTCTGATGTCCCCCAACAGCGACAATATCGTTTATGCAAACATCGAAAGCATTATGCATGAATACGGGCTCGGAATGGACTACAACAGAGTCTATGAGTCAGATTCCTCAAAACATGTTTCCGGAGACAAATACGAGATCATGGTAAATCTTGTTGATCTTTCGGAAGTGTCCGATGAATCCGCAACGGCGGATCTGACCGATCTTACATCCCCGGTCATCGAAGCATTTCCTGATATCCAGGCATATATGCCGGCTTCAAGATCATTTTACCAGTATCAGTCGGAAAACGCAGGAACCCTTAACATATGCCCTCTTATAGAGACAAACAATACCGCATACGGCGAAAACTGCGGCGGAACAGGCAAGGATATGGAAAACTCGGGTATTCTTTATCTTGCAGCCTATTCCGAGGATCCTACAAGAAACAATTCAAAGCTTGTGGTAATGGGAAATGCGGAATTTATCGATGACGAAAATCTTCCGGAAAATTACGTTATAATTCCCGTGTACCTTTATACAAGTACTATCACATGGATGTATAACAGCGACATAGATATGGGGATTCCGTCCCGTGAAAGGACCTATGACTACATGAATCTTGAAAGCGAAAGCGACGCCAACATGATCCTCGTTCTCTTTATAGCAGCGCCTGTTGTAGTTGCTGCTTCCGGAACGCTCATCTGGCTTAAACGCAGACACGCTTAATTCTGTCAAAGGAGGAGCCCTGTAAATGAAACGCATTAAAATTGCCATTATAGTAATGGCAGCAGTTCTTGTTGCGGCGCTTGGGGTTTATTTTGCCGCCACTGCTTATAACAACAAGAAAACACGTGAGGCTGAGGAGGAAGCAAATAAGCTCGTAATGTTCAGCTTCGATTCAGAAGAAGCCGATTGCGTCGAGATACATAATGAATCCGGTGACTTCAGGATCGTAGAGGACAGCACATGGGGCTGGGTCGCTGAGAATTCAGAAAATCTGACGGTCGATTCATCAGTCATCTCGGCAATTGTAATAAATATGGCTGATCTGACAGCTGACAAGATCCTCGAAAACAATTCCGATCCCTCAAAATACGGTTTTGACGATCCCATTAAAATCACTGTTACGGCATCGGATGAAAAATATACGCTTCTTGTTGGAAACGCATCCGGCACATATGAGAATTTTTATATGATGAAGGAAAACGACAGCAATATTTATCTTGTGCCTTACGAAAAGGGTGCTGTATTCTGCCTTGACAAGGACTCAATGAAAAGCAAGTACTTTTCTGATTTCCTCGCTTCCGAGGTTGAGGAATTCTGCCTGTGGGAAGGCAGTCAGAAGGACGAGAACATCCTGTTCCATATCGTTGCCAATGATGACGGAACATGGCGCATGGTCGCTCCTTACGAAGATGATTCCGTATATAACACCGACGTAAGCACATTTATCAATGACGCCATACGTGATAAGGTATCAGGATTCACAGAAGAAGATCTTCAGGAAAAGGATTACGGCAAATACGGCTTTGATGATCCTTCAAACGTATTTGAAATGAGCGGCTCGGGAAAGCATATCAAGGTTATTTTCGGAAATGACACCGAGGACGGAAAAGGAAAGTATGTTCTTTTTGAAGACAGCGGTCAGGTCGCAGTTGCCGAAAACGGCACAATATCTGTTCTGGGCTATACTACATCCGATATGATAAACACCGTTATCTATTCCGAATCCATAAGCTATGTTACAGAGCTTGAAATAACAATGCCGGGACACACAGCTTCGATCACCATGAACGCATCCGACAGACAGTTCACATGCAATGAAAAGGAAATTGACGGTGATGACGAAGAGGCTGTAAAGGCGTTTACGGATTTCTATGATTCGTTCAATAACGCATACCTTTCAGTCCAGTCGGCAGAAGCCGAGCCCGACGGTGAAGCGGCAGTATCCATAAATTATGTTCTGAACAGCAACGTTACCGCATTAGTCGAATACATACCTGTAAGCGACGATCCGGATGACGGATACTACGCAATGAAAAACAACCAGTACACAGGATATATCGTTGACAGCGACGTTATTGACGGAATCATTTCCGCTTATGAAAGCCTTGAAGGATATCTCAAATAAAACATAAATCAAACTTACCCTGTAATTCCTTTGAATTACAGGGTGTTTTTTTACATCATATCAACAGGATTAACAAATGAACCGTTTTTCAGCACTTCAAAATGAAGATGGGATTCTTCGGAGGATTCGATATCCGCAGTTTCTCCCACAGCTCCGATCTCCTCGCCGCTGCTTACTTCCTGTCCCACCTGTACGGTCACTCCTTCATTGAGATTACAATATCTTGTGATGATTCCGTTTCCGTGATCGATGGTAACGGTGATCCCCCAGAGCGGATCCGAATCAACGGCAGAGACCTTTCCCTTATCCGCCGCAGAAACTGCGTCTCCCGCAGCCGCCTTTATGTCAATTCCGTTGTGCGTCTGCCATGCGCCCGTTGTCTTTGATTTCACAAGCTCTCCGCTGCTGAATTCGTTCAGGATATCTCCTTCCAAAGGCATGACAAGCTTTCTCTCCTGCGGTTTTGCGGTTTCCTCGGCTTCAGCTTCCTGTTCTTCCCCGGACTCCGCAGCTGACTCTTCCTCTGCCTCTGTCGGCTCGGGCGCAGCTTCCGTTTCAGCTTCGGAATACACCTTACTTTCCTCGTTCTGCTGTACCGCCTTTGGCACATCCTGCTGAATCTCAGCTGCCTGCTGTTCACTGTCTTCCTGTTCATCAGTAAATGACGACTGAAGACGTCCTGCTATGTCCTCTGCTGTCCTGGTATACGCATAATAGCATGCCGTTCCGATCATTGCAACGCTCAGGGATAATGCGACATAAAAGCCTTTTCCGCTTAAAAATGATTTCTTCTTGTTCAAATTTTAACACCTCCGCAATTATTTTTGACGGCTAATTTCCGTTTATACACTAATTTACTTTAAAAGCATACAAAATTTATGATTTTTTCCTTTATCGTTGCATTAACGCTAAATTTGGTGTACAATATAAAGGATAAATGCAAAAGGAGAATCAGTTAATGTATAAACTAAAGCGATTTCTGAAAAATTACCGCAAAGAACTTGTTCTCGGACCGTTTTTCAAGCTTCTGGAGGCGATATTTGAACTTATTGTTCCCATAGTAATGTCAAAGATAATAGACAACGGCATTAAAAACGGCGACAGCGCCTATGTACTGAAAATGTGCGGCGTCATGGTCATTCTGGGGATATGCGGACTCTGCTTTGCTCTCACCTGCCAGTATCTTGCGGCAAAATGCGCATACGGCTTCGGAACAGAGCTGAGGAACGCTCTGTATTCTCACATAAACAGTTTATCCCATGCCGAGATTGACAGATTCGGTACATCCTCTCTCACAACACGTCTTATAAACGACACAAATCAGGCTCAGCAGGGAGTCAATATGTTCATAAGGCTTGCCGTACGTGTACCCTTTCTCATAATCGGTGCTGCTGTTATGGCAATGCTGCTTGACCTGAAGCTTGCTGTTGTTTTCTTTATAGCAGCTCCCGTCATCTCCGCAATTATTTTCTTAGTCATGAAAAAAACCATACCCATGTACAAAACAATACAGAAGAATCTCGACGGCATTTCCCTGCTCACAAGAGAAAATCTTGAGGGCGTAAGGGTTATCCGTGCATTTTCAAAGCAGAATGAGGAAAAGGCTGAATTTCACAGAGCAAGTCAGACTCTCTCTGAAAATGCTGTTTCTGCCGGAAAGATCTCTGCCGTTTTAAACCCTGTCACCTTTACGGTCATGAATCTGGGAATCGTGGCAATTCTGTGGTTCGGAGGAATAAGAGTGGACAGCGGCAGCCTTACTCAGGGGGAGATCACAGCCTTCGTAAACTACATGACGCAGATCCTTCTTGCTCTCGTTGTACTTGCAAATCTTGTTGTTATCTTCACCAAAGCGGCTTCGTCATGCTCCAGAATCAACGAGGTTTTTGACGCTTCTCCTTCTGTCAGACCGGGAAGTTCAGAAAGCTTCTGCAAAGAAGCTCCCGCTGTTGAATTTGAAAACGTATGCTTTACTTATCCGGGCGCCGGGGATGCTTCACTGAGAAATATTTCCTTTACGCTGGAAAAAGGTGAAACTCTCGGTATTATAGGCGGTACGGGTTCAGGCAAGTCAACTCTTGCCGGACTTATTCCGAGATTTTATGATGCCGGTTCAGGAAGCATTAAAATTTTCGGGAACGATATAAAAAGCTATGACACCATGAAGCTGAGAAAAATGACCGGCATAGTTCCTCAGAAGGCGTCGCTTTTCTCGGGAACGATCGCCGACAATCTCAGATGGGGCAAGCCGGACGCTGACGAGGAGGAAATGATACAGGCACTTAAAACCGCACAGGCGTGGGAATTTGTTTCAAAGCTTCCCGACGGTCTTGAAACGCAGATTTCACAGGACGGCAAAAATCTTTCGGGCGGTCAGCGCCAGCGCCTTACGATCGCAAGAGCGTTCACGGGCAACCCTCCGATCATAATTCTTGATGACAGCATGAGCGCTCTTGACTATTCAACTGACCTTGCACTGCGCAAAGCAATTGCAGACAAGCTCAGCGGAAGCGCTGTTATAATGATCTCACAGAGAGCCACTACTCTTCAGAACGCAGATAAAATACTCGTCCTTGACGACGGCGAGCCTGCCGGCTTCGGAACTCATGAGAAGCTTCTCGAAACAAGCGAGGTCTACCGGGATATTTACAATACACAGATGAGCTGAGGTGAAACAGATGAAAAAAACATTGAAAAGAATTCTCGGATATGTAAAACCTTACGGAGCATATCTTGCCATGGCAATAATATTCTCGTTTATCGGAGTGATACTCTCTCTGTTTGTACCCGTTCTGATAGGAAAGGGTGTTGACTGTATCGCAGCGCCCGGAAAGGTGGATTTTGACAGGCTGAAAATTCTGGCGCTGACCCTGGGAGTCACTATCCTCATAAGCGCTGTTTTTCAGTGGCTCTCATCTCTTTGCACCAACCGTCTATCCTACTGCACCATAAGAGATATAAGAACAGAGCTGTTTGACAAGATCAACAGCGTACCACTCTCCTTTATTGACAAGACCCCGAAGGGAGAGCTTATAAGCCGTGCAGTAAATGATATTGAGATCATCTCGGACGGTCTTCTTCAGGGCTTTACCCAGCTTTTCAGCGGTATCATAACTATTGCGGGAACACTTGTTTTTATGCTTACGATCAATGCAAAAATCGCAGTGATAGTCGTGATCCTCACTCCGCTTTCCCTTTTTGCAGCAGCTAAGATCACATCCCTTTCACGCAGCTCGTTTGCAGAGCAATCGGATCTCAGAGGACAGCTGGGCGGTCTTACCGAGGAAATGGTGGGCGGTCTTAAAACGGTAAAAGCATTTACCTATGAGAGCCGCGCGGAAGATCGCTTCCGTCAGATAAACGAAAAAATGCGCAGAAGCGGAATCAGGGCTACCTTTTTCTCCTCAATGACAAATCCTACAACACGCTTCATAAACGGTCTTATCTACGCTGCTGTCGGTACGGCAGGCGCGCTCAGCGCAATAGGTCATGCAGGCTTCCTGGGCTATATTTCCATAGGACAGCTCACAAGCTTTCTCTCTTATGCAAACCAGTATACCAAACCCTTCAACGAAATTTCAGGAGTTGTTGCAGAGCTCCAGAACGCAGTTGCTTCTGCTCAGAGGGTTTTCAGCGTTCTGGATGAGCCGTCCGAACCCTCCGAAGAGGGACTTGAAGAAATAACGGAATGCAGCGGAGCCCTTGAGCTTTCAGACGTAAATTTCTCATACTCCTCCGAAACAAAGCTCATTACTGACTTCAATCTGAAAGTACAGCCGGGACAGCGCGTTGCCATCGTAGGTCCCACAGGATGCGGAAAAACCACCGTTATCAATCTTCTTCTGCGTTTTTATGAGATAAACAGCGGAAAGATACTTCTTTCCGGCAAAGATACAAGCCGCATAACGCGTTCAAGCCTGCGCTCCATGTTCGGCATGGTATTACAGGATACATGGCTTTTCACAGGAACTGTCGCTGAAAATATTGCCTACGGAAAGCCGGACGCATCAAGAGAGGAGATTATCGGGGCTGCAAAGGCTGTACACGCACACAGCTTTATAAAACGTCTCCCCGACGGATATGACACTTATCTGAACGAGGAGGGCGGAGGTCTTTCACAGGGACAGAAACAGCTTATCTCCATTGCAAGGATAATGCTTACAAATCCCCCTATGCTCATTCTTGATGAGGCAACCTCCAGCATTGACCTGCGTACCGAGCAGAGGATTCAGAGAGCGTTTGAAAAGCTCATGACAGGAAAGACAAGCTTTATCATCGCTCACAGACTTTCAACGATCAGAAATGCAGATATAATTCTGGTAATGAAAAACGGCAACGTTATTGAACAGGGACGCCACAGCGAACTTATTGCAAAAGGCGGATTTTATGCAGATCTTTACAACAGCCAGTTTTCCGCTGTGTAAAAACGCTTAATACCGCCGGACAGAATGGAGATTTTTATGTCAGTAAAAGCAGTAATTGATAAACTAAGCGAGAATACAGGAAAGGTCATATGCGGCAAGGATGATGCTGTAAAGCTTCTCGGCATCTCCCTGCTTTGCGGAGGCAGCATGCTTCTTGAGGACATTCCCGGAACAGGAAAGACAACTCTTGCAAAGGCTGCCGCCGCATCCCTTGACTGCGGATTCAAAAGAATACAGTTTACTCCCGATCTGCTCCCCTCCGATATTACGGGAATAAATGTCTTCAGCCGCAAAACAGAAGAATTTGTTTTCAGAAAGGGGCCTGTGTTCACCAATATCCTCCTTGCAGACGAAATAAACCGTGCCGCACCGAGAACACAGTCGGCACTGCTTGAATGCATGGAGGAAAGACAGGTCACCTGCGACGGCGTTTCAATGCCGCTCCCCTTTCCGTTTATGGTAATTGCCACACAAAACCCCATTGAAGCCAGGGGTACATATCCCCTGCCCGAAGCCCAGCTTGACCGTTTCTTTATGAGCATATCTCTGGGATATCCGGAAAGACAGCAGGAAAAAAATATAATTTCCGGAGAAAAGGGCGCAGCAAAGCTTGAAGAGCTGAGCCGGGTGATTTCAGCAGATGAAATCAGGGAATGTCAGCCTGAAATCGACAGTGTTAAAATTGCAGAATGCGTGCTGGACTATATCCTGGACATCGTTTCAGCTACACGCTCCAATGAGCGGCTAAGTCTCGGCATAAGCACACGGTGCGCCTGTGATCTGGCAAAGGCTTCAAAGGCGGCGGCAGCCATGCAGGGCAGAAGCTTTGTCATACCGGACGATGTGCAGGCTATGCTTCCGCATGTCTGTGCGCACAGAATTATTCCGGCAGATTCCTTCATGCACTCTGTCGATTCAAGAAAACAGATCATAACTGAAACAGCCGACCTGATACCCGTACCAAAGGAAGAATTATGGCAGTACTGATAATTATAACAGGAGTGATACTCCTTATACTGACAGAAGCTAAAATATATAAATCCCGTGGGTTCAGCGGGATAGAATACAGCTGTCAGTTTGAAAAAAGCGAGGTTTTTGAGGGGGAAACAGTTGAATTTACCGAGATCCTCACAAATACAAAAAAGCTTCCCATGCCGAATTTCAAGTCTGAACTGACAGTTTCCGCCGCTCTTGAATTCAGTGAAACACAGGTAACAAAAACCGGTGACAGCGCATTTGTTTCAAGCTTTTTCTCCCTGAGAGGAAAAAGCAGCATAACAAGAAAATGGAAGGTAAAATGCACACAGCCCGGAGTTTTCAGCATAGAGAATATTACACTTGTAGCGTCCGACCCTCTCGATCTGCTTTCTGTTTCGCAGAAGGCGGAATGCAGATTTCCGGAAATAACCGTGCTTCCGGAAAGATATATTTTTGAGGCTGATATCCGCGGCAAGGCTTATGAAAACGATGATAGCCCCGCAAAAAACACAGTCATAAGCGATCCCTTTCATACAAACGGCATTTACGAATATGACGGCAGTCAGCCTGTACGCTCAATAAACTGGAGTCAGTCCGCAAAGCTTGACAATATCATGACAAACCGGTATGACTGCCTGTCAGAAAAGGGTTTTTCGGTCATTGCCGACTGTGAAAGCTTCAGCAGCAAAAAGGAGCTTCTCCATGGCCTTAGAGTCACAGCCCAGACCCTGTATCTCCTGAGCGATTCTTCAGCAGAGCTTGTTCTTCCGTGCAGGTATGAGGATTCCCTGCTTTACACAGGACCCTCCCGGGGTCTGAGCTTTCAGAAGGAATGCAGAAGAATGCTTGCCAGGGTCCCATCCTCAGAAGCGGTTCCGCCTGCAGAGGTTCAGACAGTGATCTCCCCCGGATTTATGAGAGTCATTGTAACGGCTGACGCCGACAGGCTTCCCGAAGATATTCTGAAAGAAAACCATATCATCATTGCCGTTTCAGGAGGAACATGCCGCTCTGACCGCTCTGTATGCATAACTGTAAGGGAGGACGAAAATGGAAAAACAGCGCCCTGAACTTTCAGAATACATTTATGCTGCCGGTCTTTCGGCAGCTTTTATACCAGCTGCTGCAGCCGTATGCTGTTTCGCACAGAAAAAGGAAAGGATACCGTCTGAAACACTGATCTTTCTGCTCGTTTCCTTTGCAGCATTTATGCTCTGCCGCCTTATAAAGTCTCCGAGCTGTAAAAAGGAGAGATTTTTGCAGAAGCTGACCGCATTTTTCGCAGCGGCTGCAGTATTTGCCGTATCTTATGATTTTCCTCTGTTTTTCCGCACTGTCCTCGCCGTTTTGCCTGTTATCTGTCTTTTGCTTCTCACCGCTGATGACGACACAGCAGGCACATATATTTTTACCGGAGTTTCATTTGCAGAGGTGCTCATTTCCTTTGTCATGAGCTATTCCTTTCCGGAAATTCCTGTTTCTGCATGCACAGTGCCCTATTCTTTTTACTGCTTCTGCTATCTTTTCAGAAAAAATCAGAACGCAGTCACACGGCTTCTTACAAGACGAAATCTCAGCAGGCTCCGGATTCCGAAAAAAAATTACAGATACAATGCCTTTCTTATGCTTTTTCCGGGTCTGATGATAGGACTCTTTCTGCTTGCAAGCTTTCCTCTTTCGGAAGTCTTTTCTTTCATTGCCAAAACTCTTCTCCGCAAATTATTTTCTCTTTTCGGAAACGGAAATAACACCGCTCCGGAACCGTCCTATGACAGCAGCGGCGAACAGCTCCCGATTAAATATGCGGAAATTTCTCACAGCAATGTTCTGAGGTATATTATCACAGCGGCATTGACAGGAGCTGCTGTTTTTCTTGTTTATTTTCTCAGACGTGAAATTGCAGAGCTTGCCTTCAGGACGGCAAGACGCATAAAGCTCCGCTGCACTGAGGTGCCTCAGGATGAAAAAAATGAACAGTATGACGGGTATTATGATACCGTCATACTGCTTGATGATGACTCAGAGCCCTATCAGAAAAAAAAGAAAAATTCTGTCCGCCGGTGGAAAAAGGAATACAAGGCTTATCTTTCAATGGAAGACGGCAGGGAAAAGTATCTGGCAGGCATTGCCCTTATCCAGCAGGCAGCCGTTCTCAGCGGAGAAAGGATCATGCCCTGCGAAACGGTATATGATATTGAGAAAAAAATCGGATCTCCGCTCTGGAAATCCGCCGCCGACAGCTATTGCAAAATAAAATATTCGGATATGGCATGCTGTTCCGAAAGTCCGGAAAAGCTGAACCTTATTTTACAGGAATATAGGATCAGATTTTAGCTCAGATTGTTTAAAATGTATATTTTTGAGCATCATTTCCTTGACAAATTATGCATATGCAATTATAATTAAATAAAATTATATGAAAGGTTCTGAAAAAATGAATATAAACGAAATACTCGATGATATAAAGTCAAAGCTTACAGGTGATCCGCAGAAGGACGGTCCGTTTCTTAAATCGCAGTCGGAAAAATACAAGGAACATGAGGATTATGAACAGCTTAACCGTGAGCTCGGAAAGCTTTTGTTCCGAATTTCCTATGACGATTATTACGGAAATATGTCCGCTTTTCTCAGTCAGGAAAATAAAAGCGTGGACGAACAGCTTGAAAATGTGCGCAAAAGATATAAAAATCTCAATTATACGGCAGGACTTGAGATACTCGAGAAGATCATACGCAATAATATGCTCTCATGGCTTGAAACGGATGAAATAACATACAAAAGCTTCGGAACTCCTCTTGAATATGCCGTGTATATCCAGACCTTCAGTCCCGACAAAGAGATCCGTTCGGTAAACTGCAATTTAAGCGAGGTATATTATCTCTATGGGATCGGCCTTTCAAGAAAACAGCGTTATGACGAAGCAAAAAAGGCTCTCGAGACCGCGCTTGAATTCAATCCGGTTGACGCAGATATCATCCTTGAATATCTGGAGATTATGAAAAGTACTCAGAAATTTGACGATTTCCGCAAATACTGCGACAGGGCGCTCCGCTTCGCTGTCAAAAAGGTTCAGCTCGGAAGGGCATATTTTAATTACGCTTTTTATTTTGCTGAGAACCATGAGCTTGAGAAAGCTGCAAAAATGCTTGAAATGAGCCGTATATTCTGCGATGATGATATTATCGAGACCGAAGCCGAATATATTGCAGGTTGCATGGGTTCAAAGCCCAGGATGCATTCCGCAAAGGAGCTTGCAGAATTTCTTGAATCTGAAAGCATCCAGCCCGGACCTTCGGCAGTTGTTGTTCAGTCAGCATACAAAATGGGTCAGGACGCTTCCCGCGAGCTTGACTACAAGCTTGCAAAATATTTCTATGAGGTCATTCTGGAGCTTACCGAAAACGACGACATACGCGATATTGTAGAAGATCTTGACCGCACGATAAAGGATCTGGAACAGAATAGTTAATTGCACCAATTTTCATTCATTAAATTTGTGCATAATATTATCTAAAAATCATTGAACACAGTTGGCGTTTATGGTATAATAAGCATAGATTTTGTATATCAAATAAACCATGGGGGGTAAATATTATGAAGAAAAAAATTGCAGGCAAGGTATGCGCTGCTGCCCTTGCCGCTGTATGTGCCTTCAACATGCCTTTTATCTCATCTGTTGCAGGCGCTGCTGAAAGCAAATACGAATTTGAAGACGGTACACTTTCAGGTGCAGTCATTCCGGATTCTTCCTCAGAAAGATGGAGAGACGGTGCGTCCGGCGGAAAGTTTGTTTTCCTTGAAAAAGGTGGAGAAACAGCATCTGTAAATGTCAATGTGGAAACAACAGGTATGTACACCGTAAAAATCGGCTACTCCGCACCTTACGGAGACAAGATCCATAATCTCTATGTTAACGGTGTTGACCAGGGTCAGGTAAGCTTTGCCGAAACAGCTGAAGGCGTATGGTCCGAGGTAAACTGCGGCTCGGTAAAGCTGAATGCCGGTGACAATGTAATCACAGTCAAGAGCAGCTGGGGCTGGACAAATCTTGACTATATCACAATTGAAGAAGCATCCCTTCCGGAAATAAAGGCAACTGACACTTCCTGCTGCGACCCGAAAGCTACTCCTGAGGCAAATTATCTTATGAGCTATCTTTCAAGCGTTTACGGCAGCCATATCCTTTCCGGACAGCAGGAGATATACGCTTACGGTCCTCACGACTTTGAATATGAATTTAACTACATCAAGGACAAGACAGGCGAGCTTCCGGCTATAAGAGGCTTTGACTTCCTCAACAGCGCAAACATTCTTTACGGCAATGAAGACGGAACGGCCGACAGAATGATTGACTGGGTAAACAACAAAAACGGTATTGTAACTGCTTCCTGGCATGTAACCGTACCTAAGGATTTCACAAGTTTTGTTATCGGTCAGACCAGCGTTGACTGGAGCAGTGCAACATACAAGCCGGACGAAACCGACTTTGATACATCAAAAGTTCTTGAAAACGGAACAAAGGAAAATGAATACTACATGCTCTGTCTTGAGGCTCTTGCAACACAGCTGAAGAAGCTTCAGGATGCAAATGTTCCGGTAATCTTCAGACCTCTCCATGAAGCTGAAGGCAGCGGCGGAGAAGAAGGCTCATGGTTCTGGTGGGGCAAATCCGGCTCTGCTGTTTACAAGGATCTCTGGATCCTGACATACGAGACCCTTACCGAAAAGTACGATCTTCACAATATCATCTGGGAATGGAACAGCTACAATTACGAAACATCTGCTAACTGGTATCCCGGAGATGAATATGTAGATATTGTTGCATATGATAAGTACAATTGTACCGACTGGTCAACAGGCAGTCCTGTTCTCACACACAACGACAGTGCGATCAGCAGTACATTCTATGGCATCATGGAGAAATACAACAGCAAGAAAATGGTAGCTATGGCTGAAAACGACAGCATTCCTACACTTGAAAATCTTCTTGCTGAAAAGGCAGGATGGCTGTACTTCTGCCCTTGGTATGACGGAAAAGAGGAAAACGAAAAATTCCTTACTAACCCTGTATTCAATGTTCTTGATGATCTGATTGAGATCTACCAGAGTGATTACTGTATTACTCTTGATGAACTTCCTGAAGATCTGTATAAAACAACTGCCTCAAAGCCATCAGAAGATCCTACCGAACCGGCAACGGATCCGACAGAGCCTTCAGAAACTCCGACAGAGCCGTCTACTGACCCCACAGAAGCACCTACTGACGCACCAACTGACGAGCCTACCGATGCACCCACAGACCCCACAGAACCCGCCAGTAGTGAACCCACTACTGAGTCTACTGACCCTACTGAGCCTGCTACTGATCCTACCGAACCTGACAGCAAGATCCCTGTACCGGAAGGAGTAACAGCATCAAAATATGGTGACGTTGACGTAAACGGTGAAATTTCGATAGCTGACGTTGTAACACTGAACAAGCTTCTGCTGAACGCTGATACAACAAAAGTATCCGACATTGGCATGGCAAATGCCGACTGCGAAAAGGACGGATACCTTACGATGTCTGATTCTGCAAAGATCATTAACTGCTTAGCGAAAATAATCGGTGAAAACGATCTTGGCAACTAATATTTAAGCATATCCTTTTATCAAATAAAAATTAACACGGGAAGTAAATGCTTCCCGTGTTTTTTGTCATATCATTCATCTTCGGCAATGCGCTTTTTTATATTTTCTTCCTTCAGGATCCTGCCCTGCCGTATCAGCTCTTCAAGCCCCTCATAATCGCTTTCTGAGATTGCATCGCGAAACTCGCCAAGATGTCTGACAAGCTCATCAATTTCAAACAGAAGTGTATCTTTGTTCTCTATAAAAAGAGATGACCACATTGATTCATTCATAGTGGCTGTTCTTGTCATGTCCTTGAAGCTTCCGGCGCTGAAACCAAGCTCCTTCTGCATTGTAGGACTTTTAACGTATGCACCCGAAACAACATGCGCCAGCTGGGATGTATATGCAATTATGCTGTCATGATCAAATGGAGACGCTTCAACAATGCGCGCAAATCCCATGTCTTTTGCAAGCTTTTCCACAGCAAGAACGGCATTTTTATCCGTATTTCCCACAGGCGTCACAATAAAATTAGCGCCTATAAACAGAGAGCCGTCAGAGAATTCAAACCCGAAATGTTCCTTGCCTGCCATAGGGTGAGTACCCACATAGCATACTTCATGCTCCAGAGCCGCATTTGTAATATCAACGACCATCTGTCCCTTTATGCCGCATACATCGGAAAGGATCGCGCCTTTTTTCATTCTGTGTACGCATTGCAGCATAAATTTTTTTGCCGGTCCGGGATGCAGACATACAATAACCATATCGAACTGACTGAAATCAGAAAAATTTTCATTATTTTTTATGCATCCGCAGTCGAATGCTGCTTTTATAATATTCTCGTCAAGATCCGAGCCGTAAACTTCATGACAGGTATAGCTTGATATCGCCTTACAGTATGATCCTCCGATAAGTCCGAGCCCAACAACTGCTATTTTCATTTTACTACCTCCGTATCTGTTTTTATTAGTATATCACTTTAAATTGCAAAAGTCAATATCCATAAATCAAGCGGCAGATTTCTCCGCCGCATTATATATAAAATCAGATTTCAAGCTTTGCTCCGCAGTTATCGCAGAAAAGATCTCCGTCCTGAGCTTTTGTTCCACAGTTTTTGCATACTGTATCTGCTTTCTGCTCAGGCTGAGCCACAGGTTCGGAAACCGGTGCAGGTGCTGGCTGAGGTGCTGGCTCGGGAACCGGTACAGGTACAGGCTGAGGTGCTGGCTCGGGAACCGGTGCAGGTACTGGCTGAGGTACAGGCTCGGGAACCGGTGCAGGTACTGGCTGAGGTACAGGCTCGGGAACCGGTGCAGGTACTGGCTGAGGTACAGGCTCAGGAACCGGTGCAGGTACTGGCTGAGGTACAGGCTCGGGAACCGTTACAGGTACTGGCTGAGGTGCAGGTGCAGGCTGATTCAGCTTGTTTCCGCAGCTGTTACAGAACAGAGCTTCAGCGGGAAGGACATTTCCGCATTTTGAGCATACCTGCGTATTCTGAGGTGAAGGAGCCGCCAGAGATTTTCCGCATACAGAACAGAACAGTGCGCCCTGTTTAAATGGATTTCCGCATCCGGGGCACTTATTCGGGCTGTTAAGACTGTCGATTTTCTGCTGAGTTTCTTTTATCATTTCCTTTGACGCTTTTACAGCGGCAACAGCTTCTGCAAATTCCGCTTCGGGAGCATCGCCGTATTTTTCAAAATACAGCTGACCTATGTACTGATACTGTGATATTATTTTTCTTTCCTCGGTTTTGATAGCACCGTTCAGAGAAGTTGTTTCCGAAATGGTTTTTGCCTTATTGGATAAGTTTTCAAAAAATGCCATAAAATTACCGCCTTTCATATATCATGTATAAATTATAACATTTATTTTATATATTTGCAACACTTGCAATAAACATTATAATCTGTTATCATAAAAATAAGGTGATGAAATTTGGATAATTTAATGAATGTGACCGTTAAATTCGGAATTGACAGATACTATGCTTCGTCGGAAAGGATCACCTCGGGGCATATTAATGATACATATAAAATAACATATTCAGAAAATGAAAAATACATTCTTCAGAGGGTAAACAAAGATGTCTTCAGCTGTCCCGAAAAGATAATGCATAATATAAAGCTTCTGAGCAATGCTGTTTCAGACAATGACAGAATTATCATCCCTGAATATCTTGAAAGCGGCGGAAAAAACTATACTGTTATCGACGGATATATGTGGAGAATGTGTCCGTTTATAGACAAAACGGCCGCTTTCAGCAGATTTGACGACGAAAAGCTATGCTTCGGATTCGGAGAGATCCTCGGTGCATTTCATAAAGCGGCAGCAAAAACTGACAGGTCGGAGATATACGAATCTATCCCCGATTTCCACAACACTCCGCTGATAATCGAAAAGCTTTTTTCTCTCGGCAGACCTGTTATGCACAGCGAACTGTTCAGGCGTGTTTCAGGCTATTCAGAAGCTCTTCTTTCCTCTGAAAAACAGCAGGTAGTCCACAATGACGCCAAATGCTCAAACGTTCTTTTCTATGAAGACGGACGTCCCGCGGCGCTTATTGACCTTGATACAGTCATGACAGGACTTGCCGTATACGACATCGGGGACGCTGTCCGCTCCTCATGCACGGAAAATTCAGAGATCATTGATGAAAGACTTCGCAGCTTCATCAGAGGATACACAGCATCATACGGAAAAATCAACGCCGAAAGCTGTGTTTACGCAATTATATGCATATCCGCAGAGCTTGCCGCAAGATATCTCTATGACTTTTTGTCTGACGGAAATTATTTCCGCTTCAAGACAGGCAGAATGAAGCTTGAACGGTCCGGAGAGCTTGCCGCCTTAGCGGAAAATACGGAATCCGCTGCTCCGCGGCTTATACGGCTTGCACAGGAAATATAAAGGAAGAATACAGATGAAACGAATTACAGCAGGAATACTGGCTCATGTTGACTCGGGAAAAACCACCCTTACAGAAGCCCTTTTATACAAAAGCGGAGAAATACGAAATCTCGGACGCGTTGACCACAAGGACGCATTTCTTGATACTCATCAGCTGGAAAAAAGCCGCGGTATCACAATATTTGCAAAACAGGCGGTCATAACGCTGAATGATATGGAAATAACCCTCCTGGACACTCCCGGGCACATTGATTTTTCTTCGGAAACCGAGCGCGTTCTGAGTGTGCTGGACTACGCCGTTCTTGTTATAAGCGCCGTAGACGGGATACAGAGTCATACGGAGACCCTGTGGAAGCTGATCGGACGATATAAGATCCCGGCTTTTATTTTTGTCAATAAAACAGACCTGCCGGGAAAAAGCCATGATGAGATAATGACAGAGCTTCAAAACCGTCTGGGAAACGAATGCACTGATTTTTCCTGCGGCGCTGATGCCCTCAGCGAATCTCTTGCCCTTTGCAGCGAGGAGCTTATGCAGAGCTTTCTTGAAAACGGATCTGTTTCCGATACACAAATACAGCATGCCGTTTATGACAGAAATGTCGTGCCCTGCTATTTCGGTTCTGCGTTAAAGCTTACGGGAACGGACGAATTTATAAGCGGCTTTGAAAGGTTCACCCTCCCTCCCGTTTACGGCGAAAGCTTCGGTGCAAGGATTTTCAAGATTTCCGAGGATGAAAGCGGCACACGGCTGACACACCTTAAAGTTACCGGAGGAAGCCTTAAAGTCAAAGATGTCATAGACGGTGAAAAGATAAACCAGATAAGAATATATTCAGGTGCAAAGTATAAAACTATAAACGAAGCCCCCGCCGGAACTGTCTGCTCTGTTACGGGACTTTCCGGCAGTGTTCCGGGCACAGGCTGCGGTTTTGAAAGCGGATCTGAGTCTCCTGTTCTGGAACCTTTTATCAGTTACCGTGTACTGCTCCCGGACGGCGATGATGTACACACTGTTTACGGATATTTCAGAAAGCTCTGTGAGGAGGATCCACAGCTTCATGTACAGTGGAATGAGCAGCTCAGAGAGATCCATGTGCGCCTTATGGGAGAAGTCCAGACAGAGATACTCAGAAGCATTGTTTCTGAAAGGTACGGCGTAAACGTGGAATTTGAAATGGGCGGTATCGTATACAAGGAAACCATTGCAAAGCCTGTGGTCGGAACAGGACATTACGAGCCGCTCAGACACTATGCGGAGGTGCATCTGCTTATGGAGCCCCTGCCTGCCGGAAGCGGTCTTGTATTTGCTTCGGACTGCCGTGAGGAGGTTCTGGACAAAAACTGGCAGAGGCTTATTCTTACTCACCTGGAGGAAAAAACACATATCGGCGTACTTACCGGTTCGCCTGTTACAGACATGAAAATTACCGTTGCCGCCGGAAAAGCACACTTAAAGCACACCGAGGGAGGAGATTTCCGCCAGGCTACTTACCGCGCCGTAAGGCAGGGACTGCGGTCTGCTGAATGTGTTCTACTTGAGCCGTGGTACGAATTCAGTATTGAAGTCCCCTCTTCAAATGCCGGAAGGGTGCTTTCCGACATACAGAAAATGAGCGGCACCTTCTCTCCTCCTGAGGTCTGCGGGGAAATGTCCGTGATAAAGGGAACCGCTCCTGTTTCGGAAATGATGGGGTATCAGTCGGAAATAACCGGCTTCACACACGGAAAGGGACGCATCACATGCCGCATGAAAGGATATGCTCCCTGTCACAATGCTGAAGAGGTCATCAGACTTACAGGCTACAACTGCGATCTCGACACGGATAATCCTGCCGATTCCGTTTTCTGCTCACACGGTTCGGGCTATATTGTAAAATGGGATAAGGTAAGCTCTATGGCTCATACTGACAGCGGAATACGCTTCGGCGTAAAAAAAGAAGAACATGCCCCGGAAAAATCGCTTACATTCAAAAGGGCGGAGGCTTCCGAAAAAGAGCTTATGGAAATTTACGAAAGAACCTACGGACCTGTAAAAAGAAATGAGCAGCAGGCTATGAAAACGCCGAAAAGCATTCAGCCCCCCCGCAGAAATCTGAATATACGCCGTGTTCCCACAGGTCCTGAATACGTTCTTGTAGACGGCTACAACATAATTTTCAGCTGGGATGATCTGAAAAAAATCGCCCGTGACAATCTTGACCTTGCAAGACATACTCTTATAAATATGCTCTGCAATTACCAGGGGTTCAGAAAATGTGAGCTTATTTTAGTTTTTGACGCTTACAAGGTAAAGGGCAGCCACAGGGAAGTGGAAAAATCCGGCGGCATAAGTATCGTCTACACAAAGGAAGCCGAAACCGCCGACGCCTATATCGAAAAAACGACCCACGAGCTCGGCAAAGAACACAGAGTGCGTGTTGCGACCTCCGATAACCTTGAACAGATGATAATTCTGGGAAACGGAGCTTACAGAATTCCGGCGTCCGATTTCCGCAAGGAAGTGGATATGGTAATGAAGGAGATACATGATTTTATCGAAAACTGAACCTGCAATTGACTGATTGACTTTTTTGATATATAATAGTATTTATAGAATATGGAGGTTTTTTCAATGAATGAGTTTTATCCCGACGGCTGTGCTTCATCGGTCTGCCATGAAACAGTCCCGCCTATAAATCCGAAGAATCCGTTCTGCAATCCGACAGAAAATGAAAATTACAACAAAGAATATACGGATATAGTTCCGCAGCTTACGATCCCCGGCTGCCGTATCCCTCTCGAACCTTCAAAGGCAGAGAAAAAACGAATACGAAAGCATTTCAACATCGCAGGCTCGGTCATACTTATCCACTTTGCCGCAACAAATATACTGGCATTTGTTCTGATACTGATCCTGAGACTGGTTTTAAGCGGAAAACTTCCCGATGCTGACAACGCAACCCTGTCAGCATATATAAACAATTCCTCAGCTTATATGGGCGCAACGCTGCTGATATTCCTTTTCTGCAATCTTGCCGCATTCTTTTTTGGCTGCAAAGCAGAAAAAATAAAATTCTCATCGCTTTTTCAGACCGAAAAGCTGACAGTACCGGCAATTTTACAATACATTTCAATCGGATTCATGCTTCAGTATGCATCAGCTCTGATGACCTATGCTCTGCAGTATCTGTGTCCGGATATAAACCTTATTTCAGAGGCGATGGACACTTTCAGTATGCCTGCCAGGACATACATTGTCTATGCCTGCTATGCCTGTATAGTTGCTCCCATAACAGAAGAGCTCCTTTACCGCGGATTCGTGCTAAAGACCTGTTCAAGAGTAAGCCAGCGCTTCGGTATTTTTATAAGCGCCGCATTATTCGGGCTGGCACACGGAAATGCCGCCCAGTTCATACTTGCATTTTTTGTAGGCGTATTCATGGCTCATATTGATATAAAGCATAATTCACTTATTCCGTCAATTTGCGTTCATTTCTGTATAAATACGCTTTCGACAGTTATAGGACTGTTCATGCGCGGCGATTCAATTTCCATTCCTTTTATAATTGGCCTTATCGAGATCTGTATTGCCGCAACAGGATTTGTTATGCTGATCTTTTTCAGAAGAAAAAACAAACTGCCGTTTACAATGCCTCACCAGAAAATGAGAGGCGGCTCCGTTGCAGCATGCTCATGGGCAATGCTTCTTTCATTCATATTATTAATACTCGTATTTATAATGAATTTATTTATAGGCTGACAGCAAAGGCGCCGCACATAAAATGCGGCGCCTTTCTTATATCCATGCTTTCTCAAGAGCGTTTACTCCTGCTTCGATCTGCTGACAGTTCATGCCCGAATATCCGGCAACCACAATTCCCTCGGGAATATTTTTTTCTCCGAAGGAGTAATATTCCGAAAGACCGTAAACTCTCACATCACATTCTGCGGCAGTGTCCGTCATCTGCTTTTCGCTCATGCCGTTCAAAGAATGTAAAAGCACATGCAGTCCTGCCGCCGATCCGATTATTTCAGTGCTCTCTGACAGACGGCAGTTTCCTACACATTCCAGAAATCTGTCGCGGCGGGTACGGTAAAGCTTTTTCATGCGGCTTATATGACGGTCGAAATATCCCCTTGTGATAAACTCGCAGAGAGTAAGCTGCTCAAATACAGGAACTGTACACGCATAAAATCCCAGCCGCTTACTGAATCTTTCAAGAAGCTGCACAGGAAGCACCATATATCCGATCCTCATTGACGGCGCAAGACTTTTGGTAAAGGTGTTGATATATATTACCCGCCCCTGATAATCCATACTTTGCAGCGCAGGAACAGGTCTGCCCGAAAAACGGAAATCGCTGTCATAGTCATCTTCTATTATGTATCTGTCAGGAGCGGCATACGCCCAGTTAAGTATTTCATATCTTCTGCTTACCGGCATGACCGTTCCGATAGGAAAATGGTGAGAGGGCGTTATATGTACAGCCCCTGCACCGGAAGCCTCCAGCGCAGCCGTATCTGCGCCGCTTCTGTCAACAGGAACAGGAACTATCTGTGAGCAGTTTGCCTGAAATACCCTGTGAGTTTTCACATAGCCGGGATTCTCAACGCCATAGACTATATCACGTCCCAGAAGCTGAATGATAAGCCCCGTCAGATATTCCGACCCTGCACCCACAACAATCTGCTCAGGATGAACCTCCATTCCGCGGAAGCTTCTGAGATACGATGCGATCGCCTCTCTCAGACGGTAAACGCCCTTTGAGTCACAGCTGCAAAGAAGCTCGTCACCCCCTGCGCTTAATATCTCACGGGAAAGCTTCGCCCATGCGGAAAAGGGGAAAAGATCCGTATCTACGCGGTTTGTACGAAAATCATACTTATATTCACGCTCCTTTGCAGCAGCAGGTATGACCGGTTTCTGCCCTGTTTCCGGAGAGATCTTTTCTGATACCTTTTCCGCATAAAAACCGCTTCCCGGCTTTGAATAAATATATCCCTCCGCCGCAAGCTGCGAATAGGCTGTTTCAACGGTAACAACACTTATTTTAAGATGCGCCGCAAGACTGCGCTTGGAAGGAAGCTTTTCTCCCGACTTTATAATTCCGCTCTCAATCTCTTTTTTTATGTGGATATAAAGCTGTTCATAAAGAGGCTTTTTTTCACTGTTATCAAATTCAAATGTAAGCATATCTCAACTGACCTTGTTAAAAATTCTAAAACTGAACATTGAAATAATGCCAGTTATGTATTATCATTATATCGTAAATTTAATAATCAGTCAAGGAGAAGATAAAAATGGAAAATAAAAGATATGGCTTAAACAAAGAGCTTGCACAGATGCTCAAGGGCGGAGTTATAATGGACGTAACAACTCCGGAACAGGCAAAGATAGCTGAAGCTGCCGGCGCATGTGCTGTAATGGCGCTTGAAAGAATCCCTGCTGACATCAGAGCCGCAGGCGGCGTTTCAAGAATGAGCGATCCTAAGATGATAAAAGGTATTCAGGAAGCAGTTTCCATCCCTGTTATGGCTAAATGCAGAATAGGTCATTTTGCAGAAGCACAGATACTCCAGGCAATTGAGATTGACTACATCGACGAGAGCGAGGTTCTCTCTCCTGCCGATGACAAATACCATATTGACAAGACAAAGTTTGACGTACCTTTCGTATGCGGCGCCAAAGACCTCGGCGAAGCTCTCAGAAGAATCAGCGAGGGCGCTTCAATGATCAGAACAAAGGGCGAACCGGGAACAGGCGACGTTGTACAGGCAGTAAGACACATGAGAATGATGCAGGGAGAAATCAGACGCCTTTCATCAATGTCCGAGGATGAGCTTTATCAGGCTGCCAAGGATCTCCAGGTGGACTACGAGCTTGTAAAGTACGTTGCAGAAAACAAGAAGCTCCCTGTTGTTAACTTCGCAGCCGGCGGCGTTGCAACTCCTGCTGACGCAGCTCTTATGATGCAGCTGGGCGCTGAGGGCGTATTTGTAGGCTCGGGTATTTTCAAGTCGGGAAATCCTGAAAAGCGTGCCGCTTCTATTGTAAAGGCAGTTACAAACTACAACGACTGGAAGATGCTTGCTGAGCTTTCAGAGGATCTGGGCGAAGCAATGGTCGGCATAAACGAACAGGAAATACAGCTTCTCATGGCTGAAAGAGGTAAATAATGAAAATCGGCGTACTTGCTCTTCAGGGAGCATTTATCGAACACATCAAAATGCTCCAGAGCCTTGGCGCGGATGCATTTGAGATAAGGCAGAGAAAGGATATTGACCGGGAATTTGACGGTCTTGTGCTTCCCGGAGGCGAAAGCACAGTCATCGGAAAGCTGCTGAACGACCTTGAGCTTATGACACCTGTCAGGGATATGATAAAAAACGGTATGCCTGTTTTCGGAACCTGCGCCGGACTTATCCTCCTTGCAGAGAAGATCCATAACGACGAGACCGTTCACATCGCAACCATGAACATCACCGCACGCAGAAACGCATACGGCAGACAGCTCGGAAGCTTCAACGCAAAAGCTGAATTCAGAGGGCTCGGACAAATACCCATGACATTCATAAGAGCGCCTTATATAGAAAGCTGCGGACCCAAAGCAGAGATTCTCTCAGAGGTGGACGGAAAAATAGTTGCGGCAAGGCAGGAAAATCAGCTGGCTGTCGCTTTTCATCCAGAGCTTACGGACTCTACGGCTGTACATGAGTATTTTCTTGAAATGGTGAGCAGTAACAAATAAATATGACAGGAAAGGGAAAATATTTTCACAGAAATTCCTTCTATATTCCGGAAAAACTTCATAAAGAGCGGATATAATATAATCATTCCTAAAGGATAAGATTTATAAATTAAGGGTTTACTGCTTTTATCCCAAAAAAAGGCAGACCAGAATATTCCGTTCTTAAAAAGAACGTTCACATATATTTTTCCTTTCCGATATTTGCAAAAAAGAAAAACCCGGGTTTATCCCGGGTTTTTTTTAAAGAACGAAGCCTTTTTCTCTGAGCTCATCAATTGCGTCTCCAAGTACTGCGGCATTCGTACTGGAAACTGAATGGAGAAGATAAATTCCCCCGCTGTGTCCCGAGGACACGATTTTTTCAAGAGCCGTTTCAGGGTCTGGCTGTTCGTCCGTTTTCCAGTCAACGTAAGCAAAGCTCCACATAAGAGTCTTATATCCCAGTTCATTGGTCAGAGCCAGCGACTGTTCGGAAAACTCACCGCACGGAGGACGCAGATACTGCATTTCATATCCGTATTTATCGAGTACATATTCGTGAAGGCTCATAACTTCTTCCCTGAGCTCCTCCTGTGACAGATCCGGCATAGAAGCATGTGTCATACCGTGATTTCCAAGTATGTGCCCTTCATCTATCATCCGCTTCACAAGTTCATCCTCTTTTTTTGCGTAATCTCCCGTCAGAAAGAATATTGCTTTTACGTTTTTTTCCTTTAATGTGTCAAGAATCGGTTCTGTATATCCGTTTTCATAGCCCTGATCAAATGTCAGAATGATTCTGTTTTCCTCGGGCGTCAGTGCATAGCTGCCGTATTTTCCGTATACCGAATCAAAGTCTGATGCTCCAAGAGGGCAGTTCTTTTCATCGGTCTCCCTGCCCTGTCCGTATCCGCACTTTGAAGTGCTCAGAGCTTTGGCGCTCAGATCCGGCATCGCAGCTGACAAAACCGCTGCTGTCACAGCTGTAATAAAAATCCTGTTTTTCCTTTTCATGAGCTTACCTCTTTGCCGCCTTTGAGACGACAATAATAGTATAGTCAAAAGAAGTATTTTTATAAACGTTATTTTATGTAAAAATAAAAGGAAGACTTCTGTCTTCCTTTTTTCAGCTGATTATTTTATCAGCCGCAGCATCCCGGACGTCTTACAAATGAATTGCAGTCAGTACATTCCGGAACCTTAGGGTCAGATTCATGTGTGCCGACCTTGATCATATCCAGAGAACAGTAATCCTCTGATACGCAGTTGTATTCACACTGCTTTACAGTACAGTGAATGTTAGGGTTTTTCTTCTTTGAATCCATCATGATCACCTTTTCCTTTTATTCTATTCTCTTCTGATTTTTCCGAGAATAATTTTATTATGCACACTGCCGGAATTTTAATACATAAAAAATCTAAAAAAAATATTTTTTTGAGATTACAATATATACAAACCTCCAAACTTCATTTAAATTCATTGACTTTATTTTATAAATTTGTTAACATGTTATATGCGATACTCATATAATTTATTGTATATACTAAGAGGAGGATTTAAAATGTCAGATTTCAATGAAAATAATCAGCAGGAAATTCCTGTAAATTCAGATACGGCAGAACCTCAGGTACAGCAGGATGCCTTCAGCAGCGAAGCTCCCTCAGATTTAAGTTTCGGTCCTGATGTTGTAAGCGGTGCGGAAAAAAAGAAAAAGAAGCATGTTGGTATCATAGCAGCTGTTACAGCTGTCGTTGTTCTTGCCGGCGGAAGCGCTGCTGCATACAACCTGGTACCATCTGTTAAGAATACAGTTAAAATGGCTGTTCTTGATGACGATGAGTACTATCAGTGGGTAGAATCCGAAAATTCCGGAGACCTTGCGGAATGTGTTTCGGAATTCTATGATTCCCTCATGGATACTTCCAAAACAGAAGCTGAAGTTCAGCTCAAAGCAAAGCTCAATTCTGATGCAATAACACCGCTCCTTGAAAGCTATGCCGGTGCTTCTCTTGCCGAATCAGGTTTTAAGCTCCCGGAAAATATTTCTCTGAACTCAGCTTCCAGAGTTGCTGACGGTCAGGGAACTGTCAGGTACTCGCTGAATGCCGATGACGCTTCACTCGTGACTGCAAACGGATTTATAAAGGATTCTGCAATGTATTTCCAGATCCCTGAGCTTTCTTCCGATTACATTGCCATTGACTTTGACACTGTTTCCGAAGTTTACGATGAAGCTCTGAGCGAAACAGGAGCTGATGTTAATTTTGATTTCTCAGAACTCATGAACAGTGCGCTCAGCGGTGAAAATCCATATGCAGAATATCTTTCCTCAGAGGATCTTGAAACTCTTATCACAACATATTCAGACGTCCTGTTCTCAAATATAGAGGATGTCGACCTTGAAAAGAAGGTTGAAAAAGAAGCAAACGGCATTGAACAGAAGTATACTGTAATCACAGCTGATATTGACGAAGGCACAGTTTACTCGATCGCTTCAGACGCTCTTAAAAAAGCAAAGAATGACAAGATTCTGACAGATCTTGCAGAAGATCTGGGACTCTGCACAAAGGACGAATATAAGGAAATGATCTCCTCGCTTCAGAGTGAACTGGGCGATTATGAGATCAAAGGCGGAGAAACCATTGTGACAATGAATGTTTACGTTGACAGCAACGGTGTGATCTGCGGACGTGATTTTGAAATCCCCGGCGAAGATGCAGATCTCGGCTATCTTTGTGCAAAAGACGGCGATGAACTCGGCATCGACGCTTCATTTACAGCTAACGGCGAAGGCGTCAAAGTTACAGGCAGTTTTGAAGAAAAATCCGGCAAGGTGGACGGTACTCTGGATATATCCGCAGCTTCAGGCGGCGAAAGCCAGAATATTAAGCTCAGCTTTGAAGACATGGAAGCAGCCGGAAAAAATGATGAATATTTAAACGGCACTATTTCAGCTGACCTTTCTTCACTGGGCGCCGGCGTTTACTCACTTGTACTTGAATCGGACGGAAAAAGCCAGACAATGTCCACTGATATTACAATTGACGGAACAACATACGCTGAGGTATCTCTTGTTATGTCCGAAAAGGTAAGCTCTGAGCTTCCTGTATTTGATGACAGCGCTAAGGTATACAGCTTTACAGAGGACGGTGCAGAGCTTGAGGAATATGCAGCAAACACTGACATTGAAGGCATGCTCAACAATATCGGAAATGCTTTCGGAATCTCAGACCTCGGAACTCTTGCAACCGGCGGCATGAACAGCTATGTGGATGATGACCTGGTATATGAGGAACAGTTTGACGATGAAAGCTCCCTCACAGACGAATATGACCCCGCGAATTACAGCAGCGAAGTAACATATGACATGAGCAAAATAAAGCTCCAGCTTAACGGAACAGATATTACTCTCCCTTCAAAGATCGACGGCATTCTCGATTACGTAACCGCTGAAGATGAAAAAATCGAGGCAGGCGGTTTCCGCTACTATTCCTCCGATGATTTCTGTACATCAGTTTCGCTGGACAACACAGGAACAGCTGATGCGGCTCCGAAGGACTGCCAGGTAAGCGGAATCTCTGTTTATGAAGGTTCAAAGCTCAATCTTACAATTGACGGTTTCGGAATCGGAAGCAGCATTTCAGATGTCACTGCAAAATACAGTGCATCAATCAATGATCCGGACAGCGGATATGTTACTGTCTACGATACAGGTTCAAGCTGGAACTCAATAAGCTTCAGCTATATGAACGGCAAGGTTTATGCAGTAAGCGTCAATTTCTATGACTGATAAAGTTTTAAATTCAAGCGGCAGGGCAAAAGCTCTGCCGTTTCTTTGTATCTTAAGGATTACTCTGAAACTCATTGACACTTAATGCTCTTTATGCTATAATTTTTCTTGAAATGACAAATTATTATCAAACTTACAGGGAGGCAGATAATGAGAAAATTTGATACAAAGATCCAGTACCACAAATACAAAATCTTAAGGGAAATAACAAGACTTGCTTTTGAGGACAGACTTCTTGACTGCTACACCGAGATACCGGATGTTATCATAAAAGGACCTGAATCCATTACAAGATGCTGTATCTACAAGGAAAAGGCTATTTTAGGAGAACGTATCAAGCTGGCTCTCGGCGGAAACAAGGATAACCCAAATGTTATCGAGGTTATCGAAATCGCCTGCGATGAATGTCCCGTAAGCGGCTACAACGTTGTCAATGATCTCTGCCGCGGCTGTATGGCTCACCGCTGTGAGGACGCCTGCATGAAGCATGCGATCACCTTTGACAAGGACAACAAGGCAATTATAAACAAGGATAAATGCATAGAGTGCGGAAGATGCGCGGCTGTCTGTCCTTACAGCGCGATCTCCAACAGAAAGAGACCCTGCGAGAAAGCCTGCAAAATCAACGCCATCAAAAGAGGAAAGGACAACTGCGCTGAGATCGACAACAGCAAGTGCAACTCCTGCGGTGCATGCGCATATCAGTGCCCGTTCGGAGCGATCGCAGATAAATCCTATATACTTGACGTTATCAGCATGATAAAGGAAAAAAGCGGCAAGCTTTATGCCGTTGTTGCGCCCTCTGTTTCGAGCCAGTTTTCATATGCTCATCTGGGACAGGTCATAAGCGGAATAAAGGCTCTCGGTTTTGACCATATTGTTGAAGCTGCTCTGGGCGCAGATATGGTTGCATACAAGGAAGCCGCTGAGCTTGCGGAAAAGAAGTTCCTTACAAGCTCCTGCTGTCCTGCATTCGTTGATTATATTCAGAAACACGTTCCTGATATGGCTGAGCACATTTCCTCCAACCTTTCACCTATGGCTGAAGTCTCGAAGTACATAAAGGAAAAGGATCCGGAAGCTAAGGTTGTATTTATCGGTCCCTGCACTGCCAAGAAAATGGAGTTCAAAAAGGACAGCGTCAGCCCCTATGTAGACAGCGTTATCACCTTTGAGGAGCTTCAGGCGCTTCTTGACGGACGAGAGATCGATATAACCGCTCTTGAAGAAACGCCCCTTGAAGACGCTTCCTACTACGGACGAATATTTGCAAGGAGCGGAGGCGTTTCAGACGCTGTAAGACAGGCGATCTTTGAACAGAATCTCTCTGTGACATACGATCCTATTGCCTGCGACGGAATTGAAGCCTGCCGTTCAGCTCTTCTCCGGGCTTCAAAACACGCTCTTCCCAACAACTTTATCGAAGGTATGGCATGCATGGGCGGATGTATAGGCGGCGCAGGCTGTCTGACTCACGGTGTAAAGGACAAGAATCTCGTGGATAAATACGGTCATCTTGCTGCTGAAAAAACAATTTCAAGCTCTGTGCACTCAGTTGAAAACAATCAGAACAAATAAATAACCGAATAATTTCTGAAACCGGGTGAAAAACACCCGGTTTTCTTTTTTATAAAAACCCGAAGATGCTTGACAAAAATAAAAAAGTATTGTATACTATCTGTATTAGATAATATAGTACACTATACCGGAGGAGGTGCAGTATGTTTGATCTGGATCTTCAAAGCAGAACACCCATCTATGAACAGCTTTACAAAAAGATAATCGAGCTGATAATCAGAGGTGTGCTCAAGGAAAATGAACAATTGCCCAGCGTAAGAAGCCTTGCAAAAGATATGAACATCAATCCCAATACAGTCGCAAAGGCGTATCAGGAGCTTGAGCGGAACGGAATAATATATTCTGCCGCAGGCCGCGGAAGCTTTGTTGCAGGCATAAACGAAAAGGCTGTAAAGGAATACATCCTCAGTGATTTCGACACAGCGGCGCAGGAGGCTCTGAAAGCAGGCATAACCAAAAACGAACTGAAGGAAAGGATTGACGAGGTGAAAATATGATAGAATTAAAAAACACGGTCAAGGGCTTCGAGAATGAAGAGATCCTCAGAGGAATAAGTCTTGAGATCCCGAAAGGCTCGGCATTTGGTCTTCTTGGCTCAAACGGCGCCGGAAAATCGACTATACTCCGTCTCATATCGGGAATTTACAGACCCGAATCAGGAGAGGTCCTTATTGACGGCGAATCCGTTTTTGACAATCCTGCAATAAAGGAACGGGTTTTCTTCATAAATGACGAAACAATACAGTTTTCTTCATTTACCTTAAAGGAACTGAAAAATTACTATAAAGGCTTTTATCCCAATTTCTCCGAATCTCTTTTTGAAAAGCTGAGAGAAACGGTCAATCTTCCCATGGACAAAAAGCTTACCGCTTTTTCAAAGGGAATGAAGCGTCAGGCTATTGTTATCACGGCTCTTGCCTGCCGGACAGATTATCTGCTGCTTGACGAAGCATTTGACGGTCTTGATCCGACTATGAGAATAATCGTAAAGCGTATGCTTGTAGACGCTATTATAGACAGGGAGCTTACAGCCATAATCTCCTCCCATAATCTGAAAGAGATCGGCGAATTCTGTGACAGAGCGGCTCTTCTGCACGACGGTAAAATAATTTTTTCAAGCGAGCTTGACAATATCCAGAGCAGCATTCACAAGATACAGGCGGTGTTCAGACAGGCAGAAAAGGATATGCCGCAGAGCTACACCCCGGAAGAGCTTATGGGTATGGGACTTGACGTTATGCATTTTGAGAAAAACCAGAGCGTCTATCATCTGGTTGTAAGAGGTGATCTTGACGAGATAACCGCAAAGCTCAGAGAAAAGAATCCTCTGGTGCTGGATATAGTTCCTCTTTCACTCGAGGAGATATTTATTTACGAAATGGAGGTGCAGGGATATGACTTCAATTCTGCGGAAATTTAATTGCCCTCATGAAAAAAGCTACTTCAGAAACGGTCTTACTGCCAACAAAAAAATATTCATTATAACCTGTATTCTTCAGCTTCTGGGTTTTCCTTTAATGTCGGTTATGGCGGTTGCTGAAACAGTAAGCTACTTTGATTCAGGTTATCTGTTCATTGTAATTTCCGTTTTCTGCGTTATTGCTGCCATTTTCTGCGGTATAATAATCGCAATGAATAATTTCAGCTATCTTTACAAAAAATCGAAGGTGGATATGGTATTTGCGCTTCCCATAAAGGCAAAAAACCGCTTCCTGTGCGATTTTTTCTCGGGTCTTGCGCTTTATACTCTCCCCTACATTGCCGCTGCGGTCATATCAATCGCCATATTCCTGATCTCGGGAACATGCGTTGACGATATCCACGAGATCCTCTATGAGGAAAATCTCCTTGGGTTCGGACTTAAAGGCGCTCTTGGGCTCCTTATGATAATGATAATGTTCTACACCCTTGCCGTACTGGTTATACAGTGCTGCGGCACAGTCTTTGAGAGCCTTATGAACATATTCCTCATAAACATCATTATCCCCGGAATGATAATGGTCATTTCCGCAATGATGCTTTATAACCTTTACGGCATTGAGTTTGAATACTCGGCTCTGAATCCCCTTTGCTATACAAGTCCTGTGGGAGGAGTAGTTGCAGTATGCCTTGACATGTGCCGGATCACAGAACCTACAGAGGCTTATGTCCCCACCTACGGAAAATGGCTTGTATTATATATTCTGGTAACCGCCGTATATTTCGCAGCAGCCTTTTTCCTCCACAGGAAAAGAAAGGCGGAAAGCGTATCTAAACCCTATGCTTTCAAGCTTCTCTACTATATCACCATCACCTCTATTACAATGGCAATATGTCTTATTGCCAGAAGCAATACCGAATTTATTCTTCCGGTGATATTCTTTGCGGCGATAGTTTACATGATCTTCGAGGTTATTACAAACAGAGGATTCAGAAAGTTCTACATGTCTGCTATAAGGTTCGGTGTTACTATGCTTTCGGTCCTGCTTATCTGTATCGCTGCAAAGGCTACAAGGGGATTCGGAAGCGAAGGATATGTTCCGTCGGCAGGCTCTGTAAAAAGCGTCAGCGTAAATTACACGGGATATAACAACTTTATAAATGAAAAATATATTCCGGATTATCCTGTTTACACCAGCAAAGACGCAATCGAATGCATTACAAAGGTTCAGAAGTCTGCAATAGATACCTACAAAAGCGGAAAATTCAGCAATTATTATTACTTTGATACATACTATGAATATGATTCTGACAAAAATTCCACAGACTATCCCAGATACACCCTTGAGCTTACATACAATATGAAAAACGGCTCTCATATTTACAGAAACTATCAGCTCACTCTTGAAGAAGCGGCAATGCTTTATCCTCTGGACACAGCCGACGAGCTTGCAGAATATTTCAGGCAGTTCCTTATGGATGACATAAAAAACGTTGAGTACACAGATAACAATAAAAGAATAACCAAATACGAACTGGGAATAAAGACAGATTATACTCAGTATTCATACACGTCAATAAACTATGAGAACGCCGTTAAAATTGCTGACGCATACTCACAGGACTATTCGGAAATGACTGCCGATGACATTTTAAGAAGTAAAACTGTATGCTATATCAGCAATTACTCCATCCCCGTCAAGGAAAGCTTTACAAGAACGCTGAAGCTTCTGGAGGAAATGCATATAATAATCAGCACCAGCCCTTACAGCTACTCCTATTATGATGAAATCAGGCTGTATCCGCCGGAAGGCTATTCCTCCTCTGACTATTCGGACTTTACCGCTTCATACGGAAATTGCCGAACAACTGAAGATACAGCACGAACAGTTTATCCGCAGGATTTCAATAAACTTATAAAGTACGCCGAAAAGGATTATCTTGATGAACACAAATGCTATGTAATGATCGCAGACGGAACAAGATTTGTGATCCCGTATGAATATTCGGATATCGCTTCAGAAATTTACACCGGCGCCCCCGAAGCGTATTATCCCGAAATCATCGAGCAATACCATAATATCACAAACGATATTATGGAAATGCCGGATCATGATATTATTCAGAAATATAGTCTGAGCGACACCCCGGAGACCTATGCCCAGCTTGGAGTTCTGTACAGTCTTTCCTGGTCCTGTTATGATGATTATTCATCCTTTGACCAGTATTACACAAATTATAACGACTTCAGCAGCAACAGCACCACAGATAACATATATTACAGACATGAAAAGGAGCTGTGGGATCTGTGGCAGATATTCAAAAGATTTTTCGGTTACAGTTCTCTTGAAGAGTATACTGAAAAAACAGGCACAGAAGAAAGTACAGTTTCAGATGAATGGAACATTTACTACGAAAATTTCTCCTGCTTTTGTGATTGAAAATAAAAAGAAGGCAGCAGTCATAAAAGACTGCTGCCTTTTTCTCAGTTTTACCGGATTTTTGTCTTGTCTTTGCATGCTCCGTGACAGTTACAGCCTCCCGGACAACCCGTGCACTTCCCCCCGCAAAGGGACTTGCCTTTTTTCTTATCCATGTAGAGCTGTCTTGCCGAAAGAAAAAGAATACCTGCAACTATTAATCCGATTATTACCGTAGCCATATCGTCACGACCTTTCTGAAAATTACGAACTGAGCTTTACAGTTCTTGTAAGTCTGCTGCTTTCCTTGTATGGTCTTACAAGCATATATACCATAAATGCAAGGATAATCACTGCAAAGATCAGTCCGATAACATTCACACTTCCTGTAAACAGAAGTCCGAACTGGTAGATGATAAGTGATACCGCATAAGCAAATAAACACTGATAGCAAATTGCAAAAGCTGTCCATTTAGGATTGTTCATTTCACGTCTGATAGCACCCATAGCCGCAAAACATGGAGCACACAGCAGATTGAACACGAGGAATGAATATCCAGCCAGCGCAGTCATGCCCATAAAGTCGAGAACGCCGAACACACCTACAACCTCTTCCTTTGCAACAAGCCCCATAATGGTCGCAATCGCAGCAGAGGGTTCACCGAATCCGAGAGGTGCAAATATCCAGCAGATTCCATTGCCGATGATACCAAGAACACTGTCTGAAAGTTCAAGCTCTGTGCTGAAACCGAATCCGCCGTCAGGAAGTGTACCGAATACCGAGCCTGCCCAGATGATTACAGAAGAAAGAAGAATGATTGTGCCTGCCTTTTTGATAAAGGACCAGCCTCTTTCCCACATTGAACGAAGAATGTTGCTGACGGTTGGAAGATGATACGCCGGAAGTTCCATTACGAAAGGTGCAGGATCACCTGAAAACATTTTCGTCTTTTTCAGCATAATTCCCGAAATAACGATCACCGCAACGCCTATAAAGTATGCGCTTGGAGCTACCCACCATGCGTTTTTGAAAAGTGCACCTGCGATAAGTGCGATAATAGGCATCTTTGCGCCGCATGGTATGAATGTTGTTGTCATAATAGTCATGCGGCGGTCACGCTCGTTCTCAATGGTACGGCTCGCCATAACTCCCGGAACTCCGCAGCCGGTACCGATAAGCATAGGAATAAAGGACTTGCCCGAAAGTCCGAATTTTCTGAATATCCTGTCCATAACGAAAGCAATTCTTGCCATGTATCCGCAGGATTCAAGAAACGCAAGGAAGATAAACAGCACAAGCATCTGCGGAACGAAGCCCAAAACTGCACCTACGCCTGCAACAATACCGTCAATGATAAGACTCTCCAGCCAGTCTGCACAGCCAATAGCGTCAAGTCCGCTTTCAACAAGAACAGGAACGCCCGGCACCCATACGCCGTAATCCTCTGTTGCCGGAAGTCCTTCCACAGGCTCTTCCACAAGTGTGCTTATGTCATATCCTGCTTCTGCAAGGCTGTCACCGTATGAACCCAGCGCCTCATCAAATCCGCCGAAATCAGCTTCCTCAATTGTTCCCAGAATTTCTTCTCCGCCTACAACTCCTGCATCAGCAGCAGACTGCGCCATAGCAAGCAGTTCATCTGTGAAAATATTTTCGTCTGCATAAGCGGAAGTTGCTTCATCATACGCGGAAGAACCTATGCCGAACAGGTGGAAACCGTCACCAAACAGACCGTCATTTGTCCAGTCTGTTACCCATGTGCCAACGGTTGTTACCGAAACAAAGTAAACGACAAACATTACAACAGCAAAAATCGGCAGAGCAAGAAAACGGTTTGTAACCACCTTATCTATCTTGTCCGAAACCGTCAGACCGCCTTTGTTTTTCTTTTTAAGGCAACCCTTTATGATCGTGCCTATGTAAATGTAACGCTCGTTGGTGATAATGCTTTCGCTGTCATCGTCCATTTCCTTTTCAGCGGCGGCAATATCTGTTTCGATATGTGACTTTTGCTCACCAGATAAATTAAGCGTTTCATATACCTTTTCATCACGCTCGAATAGCTTTATTGCATACCAGCGCTGCTGTTCCTCGGGAATATCGTGGAGAACTGCTTCCTCTATATGCGCAACAGCGTGTTCCACACAGCCGCAGAATTTATGCTGTGGTATTGTTCTTTCCCCCGATTTTGCTGCTTCAACTGCCGCATTTGCCGCTTCGTTTATACCAGTACCCTTTAAAGCGGAAATCTCCACTACCTTACAGCCAAGCTCCTTTGAAAGCTGTTCTATGTTGATTTTATCTCCGTT
>JBJEQV010000059.1:0-2646 GCA_051881915.1 Porcipelethomonas sp.
GGTAGTTTTGACAAAGTCATAAAAGAACTCTACGGCAGTTCTGAACAGATAATTTCACAGCAGAAAAAGCGTTATCTTGAAGCAGTCGAAAAATTTCATGAATATTTTCCTGAACATGACGAAATTCAGATTTACTCTGCACCGGGGCGTACAGAAATCGGCGGAAATCACACCGACCACCAGCATGGCTGTGTACTTGCAGCAGCTGTAAATCTGGATATAATTGCTGTTGTTGCGTTTCATAATGAGGGTGTCATTCGTTTAAAGTCAGCAGGATATCCGCAGAATTATGTGGATTTAAGTGATCTTTATGTGCAGAAGAAAGAAACGGGCAGCTCGTCAGCGCTGATTCGTGGGATTGCCTCCAGATTTCACAAAATGGGTATCAAAATCTCCGGATTTGACGCATACACAACCTCTGATGTGTTGAGCGGAAGCGGATTATCCTCATCAGCGGCATTTGAAGTGCTGCTCGGTACAATCATTGACAGCCATTACAATCAAGGAAAAGCCGGTGCTGTGGAAATCGCAAAAATCGGTCAGTATGCAGAAAATGTGTACTTCGGCAAAAAAAGCGGTCTTATGGATCAGATGGTAAGCTCTGTGGGCGGTCTTGTTTCCATTGATTTTCATGATACTGAAAATCCGGAAATAAAAAGCTTTTCATATAACTTTGAAAAATCCGGTTACTGCCTGTGTGTTACTGATACAAAGGGAAGTCATGCCAATCTGACCGATGATTATGTTGCAGTGCGCTCTGAAATGGAAAATATTGCGGCACAGTTTGGAAAATCCGTTCTGAGAGATGTGGATGAAAACGAGTTTTACAGTTCAATTCCGCAGCTTAGAAAAAAATGCTCCGACCGTGCAGTCATGAGAGCCGCACACTTCTTTGCGGAAAGCAAACGTGCTGTACTTGAGGCGAACGCTCTTTCAGAGGGAAACATGGAGAATTTCCTTGCGCTTGTAAGGAAGTCGGGAGAGTCATCAGCAACTCTATTGCAAAATTTATACTCCTGTTCACAGCCAACCCAGCAGGAAATTCCCCTTGGTATTATGTTAAGTCAGAGAATTCTTGGGGATAAGAGTGCTGTCAGGGTTCACGGCGGTGGTTTTGCAGGAACGATTCAGGCATTCGTGCCTGAGGAAAAAGCATCCGAGTATTCACAGGAAATGAACCGTATTTTTGGTGACGGAAGCTGTTATATTCTGAGGATTCGTCCTGTAGGCGGTATAGAAATAACGGAGGGATAACGATGCGTATTTTAGTTTTAGGCGGTGCGGGCTATATCGGTTCGCATACTGCACTGGAGCTTGTAAAAACATGACATGATGTAATTGTTGCTGATAATCTTGTCACAGGATACAGCAGTGCAGTCCCGGAAACGGCAAAGTTTTATGAGGGAGATATCCGGGACGCTGACTTTCTTGATGAACTGTTCAGTTCAGAAAAGATTGATGCTGTGATTCATTTTGCGGCATTTTCTCTGGTAGGCGAAAGCGTTACCAATCCTCTGAAATATTATGACAACAATCTCTGCGGCACAAAGGTACTGCTGGAAGCTATGGTGCGCCATGGCATTGACAGAATTGTGTTTTCTTCTACAGCGGCAACCTACGGCGAACCTGAGAACATTCCGATACTGGAAAGTGACAGAACCTGTCCGACAAATCCATACGGTGAAACAAAGCTTGCCATGGAAAAGATGTTCCACTGGACGGCAAAGGCACACGGATTACGTTATGTTTCCCTGAGATATTTCAATGCCTGCGGTGCAGACGAAAGCGGTTCAATCGGCGAAGCACATAATCCGGAGAGCCATTTGATTCCGCTGATCTTACAGGTACCAAACGGCAAGCGAGCGGCAATCTCTATTTACGGCACGGATTATGATACCCCCGACGGAACCTGCATTCGTGACTATATTCACGTTACCGACCTGGCACAGGCGCATATTCTTGCAGTTCAGTATCTGATTAACGGCGGAGAAAGCGATATTTTCAATCTGGGAAACGGCATCGGCTATTCTGTCAGAGAAGTAATTGAAACGGCAAGATCCGTTACCGGACATTCTATTCCGGCGATAGAAACCGAACGTCGTGCCGGTGATCCGGCAAGACTGGTTGCTTCAAGCAAAAAGGCAAAGAGGATTCTTGGCTGGAATCCGGTGCATGACAGTCTGGAAGAAATTATTGCAAGTGCATGGAACTGGCACAAAAATCACCCCAACGGATATAAAGAATAGGAGTTAAGCATATGATTTATGATGATATTCAGCGGCTGATAAGCTACGCCTTGAAAAATGAATTGATTGCTCCGGAAGATGTTTATGTCATTCGCAATCATTTTATGGAGGTATTTCAGCTGACCGACTGGCAGGAATCCGAAGCAGACTGTCATGATGCCGACATTGATACACTGCTCTGTCCGCTGGTTGATTATGCCTGTTCACAAAATATCATTTCTGACACAACTGCCTCCCGTGACTTGTTTGATACAAAGCTTATGGGTATTCTCACACCGATGCCGAGGGAAGTAACAGCTGAATTTCGTCAATATTATGCAAAATCTCCGGAATCAGCCACAAGCTGGTATTATGATTTCAGCAAGAAACTGAACTATGTCCGTCAGGGCAGAATTGCCAG
>JBJEQV010000060.1:0-57974 GCA_051881915.1 Porcipelethomonas sp.
CATTTCAACTCCGTCACAGAAAAAATTTTCAGCCATTTTTATTTACCTCATTTTAATTATTTTACATCAATATCCGTTTTTATATTTCCGACATCAACTTTAACACTGTCGTCTATATTTCCCGCATCAACTTTAACTTTGGCATCTATGTTTCCCACATCGACCTTAATGTTCGTATCGGTTTTGATATCATCAGAATCATTTGAACATCCAGCTAAAGTTCCCAAAGAAGCAATGCAACAAATAAATATCAGAAATTTTTTCATAATATCCTCCAAAACGCAAACTGCTTTCCCGACTTTGTAAATCAGGAAAGCAGCAAATACATACAGTCCGATTACGTTTACAATCGGAGATAATTATTAAATTTGATGACGAATTATCAGTTATTGATGAACTTGTCCTCTTCGTTGTTCCAGCTGTAAAGCTTACGGATCTCCTCGCCGACCTTTTCTGACGGATGCTCAGACGCAAGCTTTCTCATAGCTCTGAAGTGAGCCTGACCGCCTGCCTCAGACATGTCAAGAAGGAATTCCTTGGCAAATGAACCGTCCTGAATGTTGTGGAGGATCTGCTTCATAGCCTTCTTTGTGTCCTCTGTGATGATCTTAGGACCTGTGATGTAGTCGCCGTATTCAGCTGTATTTGAAATGGAGTATCTCATTCCTGCAAAGCCGCTCTGGTAAATAAGATCAACGATAAGCTTCATCTCGTGGATACATTCAAAATAAGCGTTTCTCGGATCGTAGCCTGCTTCAACAAGTGTCTCGAAGCCTGCCTGCATAAGTGCGCATACACCGCCGCAGAGAACAGCCTGTTCACCGAAGAGGTCTGTTTCTGTTTCTGTTCTGAATGTTGTTTCCAGAACGCCGGCTCTTGCACCGCCGATAGCGAGACCGTAAGCCAGTGCCATATCCTTAGCCTTGCCTGTTGCGTCCTGAGCAACAGCTACGAGACAAGGAACACCCTTTCCTGCCTGATATTCGCTTCTTACTGTATGACCAGGTCCCTTAGGAGCGATCATTGTAACGTCAACATCAGCAGGAGGAACGATCTGACCGAAGTGGATAGCAAAACCGTGAGCAAACATGAGCATGTTGCCGGGCTTTAAGTTCGGAGCAATGTCCTTCTTGTACATTGCAGCCTGCTTTTCATCGTTGATGAGGATCATGATGATATCAGCCTGCTTTGCAGCCTCAGCAGCAGTAAATACTTCAAATCCCTGCTTTACTGCCTTGTCCCATGACTTGCTTCCCTCGTAAAGACCGATGATAACTCTTGCATTGTCGCCGAGAGATTCCTTTGCGTTGAGTGCATGAGCGTGACCCTGGCTGCCGTAACCGATAACGGCAATAGTCTTGCCGTCAAGCAGAGAAAGGTCACAGTCTTCCTGATAATATACCTTTGCAGTATTTTCCATTATAAAGACTCCTTTTTATAATAAATTTTTATTTGGGCGCTATGCTGCCTGATATTATTCGTTTCTCAGACAGTGGCTGCCTCTTTCAAGAGCTACAAGACCTGTACGGCATATCTCCATTATGCCGAAAGGCTTTACAAGCTCAATAAAAGCGTTGATTTTTGAAGTTTCTCCCGTGATCTCGATACACAGCGCATCGGGAGAATAGTCTACGATCTTCGAGCGGAAAACGTCCACCGCTGCAAGAACGTCCTGTCTTGTTTCGGAATCGTTCTTTATTTTTATGAGAAGCAGTTCACGGATAACCGTCTCATCACGGTCCATAACCTGAACCTGCTTTACATCGTGAAGCCTGCCCAGCTGTTTCATGATCTGGGTTTTAGCGTATTCGTCCCCTCTCATGGAAACAGTGATCCTGGAAAATTCGGGGGACTCGGTTTCGCCCACTGTGAGAGTATCAATATTGAAGCCTCTTCTTGTAAACATGCTTGAAACTCTTGTCAGAACGCCGAATTTATTTGCAACAAGTATACTGAAAACATATTTTCCCATCAGATCTCACCTCCGTGGATTTCTGTTATGATATCGTCGATCGAACCGCCCGGAGGAAGCATAGGAAGAACGAATTCATCACAGTCAACAAGACAGTCGATAACAACCGGTCCGTTATTTTCAGCAAAAGCATCCTTTGCAGCCGCATCAAGCTCTGACATTGTCTGTACTCTGACGCCCCTGGCGCCGAAAGCTTCCGCAAGCTTTACGAAGTCAGTCTTTCTGTCAAGAGTTGTGTTCGAGTAGTGCTTGTCGAAGAACAGCGTCTGCCACTGCCTTACCATACCGAGAACTCCGTTGTTCATAATAACGATTATCACAGGAACATTGCATGAAACGGCTGTTGCAAGCTCGTTCAAGTTCATGCCGAAGCTTCCGTCTCCTGTAAAGAGAACAGTCTTTGTTCCTGTTGCAGTGTAAGCGCCGATAGCAGCGCCCATGCCAAAGCCCATTGTTCCGAGACCGCCGCTTGAGATGAAGGTCCTGGGCTTTTCAAACGGGTATCTCTGAGCTGTCCACATCTGATGCTGACCTACGTCTGTTGCAATTATGGTATCATTGTCAGCGTATTTGCTGATAACGTCTACGATCCTGAACGGATTAAGTCTTTCTGCCGCACTGATGCCGGTATTTGCACAGTGGCTTGTACACTGTGAGCAGTCTCTGCCTTCCGGCGGATTCATGCAGCTTTCAACCTGCTTTTTCTCGGTTTCCTTCAGCTTTTCAATCTCAGCTGTCCACTCATCATGCTTCTGAGGAGAAAGCTTTTCAATGATCCTTGCAAGAGTTTCCTTTACGTCAGCGTTTATACCAAGCTGGCTTGTAATGTTCTTGTCGATTTCAGCCGACTCAACATCAATATGTATAATATTGCAGTTTCTTACATAAACCGCTTTGTTGCCTGTTGCCCTGTCGCTGAATCTTGCACCCACTGCAATAACAAGGTCAGCCTCAGCCTGTGCCATAGAGGAAGCATAATGACCGTGCATACCCTGCATTCCGAGGAATCTTGGATTTGAAACAGGAATTGCGGAAACGCCCATCATACTGCATCCGATAGGAGAATCAATAACCTCGGCAAGCTTTTGGACTTCCTCGCCCGCATTTCCCGAAATAATACCGCCTCCGCAGTAGATGTAAGGCTTCTGTGCCTTTGAAATAAGCTCTGCTGCCTTTTCGATCTCCTCATCGCTTGCCTTTGGCATAGGATAAGCCGGAGCTACAGGCTTGTTTTCAAATTCACATTCAGCGATCTGAACGTCCTTGGGAATATCAATGAGAACAGGTCCCGGACGTCCGGATTTGGCAATAAGAAAAGCCTCTCTTATAGTATCCGCAAGCTCGTTTACATCCTTTACAATGAAGTTATGCTTTGTGATCGGGAGAGTAACTCCGCAGATATCAACCTCCTGGAAGCTGTCTCTGCCCAGCAGACTGCACGGAACGTTTCCTGTGATCGCAACCATAGGAATCGAGTCAAGATAAGCCGTAGCAATACCTGTTACAAGGTTTGTAGCACCGGGACCCGATGTTGCTATTACAACTCCGGTTTTTCCCGTTGCTCTTGCATAGCCGTCCGCTGCATGGGACGCGCCCTGCTCGTGTGCAGTAATAATATGTCTTATACGATCCTGATTCTGATAGAGAGCATCGTATATATTGATAACCTGACCGCCCGGATATCCGAATACGCAGTCACAGCCCTGTTCTACCAGAGCCTCAATTATGATCTGAGAACCACTTATTTTCATATTTTCACCCTTTGATATTTATTTTGTCTGATTTTTTCATTTTCTGCAATAATTTTCAGACTCGGTAAATTGCCGGCTCTCCCGGCATACTGCGGGAAATTTCAGCCGTATATGTATATTTACAGCTCATCCGGGACCTCCTTGCAACATAAAGTAATTTCATAAAAAGCTCCGCATCCGGACTGAAATCCGGTGCATTCAGCGGCTTTTGTCTTTAATTATACCACATTCAGAAAATAATTTCAACATTTTTTGCACAATAAAAAAAACTTACTGATTATTTTTCTCCCCAAAAAAGAAAACCGCCGTAAAACGGCGGTCTGAGATAAACATATTTTATTTTTCAGGTCCCAGCTGATCTTCTGTAATGATCTTTGCAAGGAAGTTTACTATCTTTGCAGAGTCGCTCATCTCCACTTTCTGGTTATATTCACAGTCCGCATTCGCAAGTCCCTGGGCTGTAACAGAAGTGGAATTGTCAAGAATATATTTGTTGAGCGTTACTACATCCGCAATTTCAACAGAACCGTTGCAGTCAACATCTCCGTACATCATCTTGTCCGGATCAACTGTTCCGGAAACTGTCGGTGTATCCGTAGGCACTTCCGTTACAACTGTTGTTGTGACTGTTGTCTGGGTTGTTTTTGATGTTGTAACAGCCTTTGTGGTTGTTGTTCCGGGAATTACAGGCTCATCGGAAAGCTTGCCATAAACTATTCCGCATCCGACAGTTGACATATAAACTGTGCCGAATTCATTCATATCTCCGACCAGGAAGTTTCCGTTTCCGGTACCGCCGTAAAGCTTGTCGGTATTGATGCACACCCAGGTCTTTCCGCCGTCCTGTGAACGGTAAATGCCCTCCGGATCTGTTTCATCAGGCTTGCCGTACATAAACAGGGTATTTACGTCCCCTTCCTTTTCAGGAGCGCCGTAGCCCACTGTCTTGCAGTAGAACACGCTGTCAAGCTTATTTACTGTCTTGCCGCCGTCTGTTACATTGTACATACCGTAATATCCGGCACCGAGAATAAGGTTATCCTCACCCAGATATGCAATTCTTGCGGCACTGTCACACTGGTCATACATTGCGATATCAGTTGAAGTAAAGGTCTTGCCGTAGTCTGTGCTGACGCAAAGAGTATAGTGAGCGTCTGAAAAATCAGGTTCATCTTTTGAATAAAACCATGATGAATTGTAGTATGTTGCATACGCATACACTACATTAGGCTGGTCGGGTTCAACTAACATAAAAGTAGACTTTGAACCGTAAGTACTTGGAATACCTGTACAGTCATTCCATGTCTGACCGAGGTCGTCTGAATAGCTTACGCAACCGTCGTCTTTGTTTGATTTAAAGAAACGGTAGCTGCCGTCCTCAAGCTGGGTTATTGCGGCCTTTCCTCCCGAAGAATTGTTCATTTTAGTCCATGTCTCACCGCCGTCAAGCGTATAGAAGCCGGGAGCGATATCGTTCTGATTTTCGGCAATTCTAATCATAACATCGGGATTCTGCGGACAGTATGCAATCGCAATGGTCGAGCCCATATTAGGCTGATACTGTTTTCCTGAAACTTTGATATCTGCATGCTCAAAGCCGTCATAGTCGCCGATTGCAGAAAAATTATTTCTTCCCGGAATGCTTACCATATCAAGAGCAACGACCTCTTCGATTCCGTCCGGGTGGAAGGTATATCTCGGAAGCTCGCCCCATGTATCCTCGCACATGAACACACCATTTCCGGATGTTACGAAATATCTGTCAGTATCTCTCGGATCGATAACAGCAGAACCGGCCCAGTGGATAGCTTTGTTTCTTATCCATGATCTGCCGCCGTCCTGAAGGTAGTCAGCCTGAAGCGGCTGTCCCCACCCCTTGGTGTTTCCGGGAGTGATCTCCTCCCAGTTTTCTCCGCCGTCTGTCGATCTGAAGAATCGTTCGCCCCATGCAACGTTACCATCATCCCATGCGCCCTCATACCACAGCTGAGACATAGGAGAGTTTGCACAGGTTGCTGCTATCAGGCGTTTTGGATTCTCAGGGTCAGCGGATATACCGCTGTAACCTTCGCCTGACGGAGAAATATCCGTTACTTCACCTGTTTTAAAATTGTATTTGTAAATGCCTCCCAAAACTTTGCCGAGCGTAATGCTGTCAAGATATGTAATAAAAAGGTTTCCGTCACCGTCCGGTATCAGTCTTGAAGGATACCAGTTTGTAGGAAGCTCAGAACTGAGTTCAGTAAAGTCATCAGAACCCACATCTGCCACAACAACATTTGTTTCGCCCACAACGGAAGTTGCAACATAGACCTTTCCGTCATTTATTATAATGGATGACACACCGTTCTGCTGAGCATAATCCTGCTCGCCGTCTGTTGTTGCCGCTTTTACCGGATGCGTATCCCACCATGGCCAGTTTACAGTGTACTTAAAGTAGCCAAGGCTGTCATATCCCTTGACAGGCTCCCATGTGTCGCCTCCGTCCTGAGACCATATGAGAGCGGACTCACCGGAGTTTACATCACCGCCGCAGTAAATTATATCAGGATTATCAGGATCCACCGCGATCGATTCGCCGCACTGTCTGCCATAGCCGTTTCCATGAACCTGGATCATATCGGTAATATCGATCTCGTCAAAGGTCTTTCCGCCGTCACGGGTACGGAAAACTGCTGTCCTTGCACCTGAAAAATAAGCACAGCCGCAGAGAAAGTAAACGGTGTCATCATCTGTAGGGTCGACAGCCATAGCATCAACGCTCAGAAAGCCTTTGTCTGCTTCATTGATAAATGAAAACAGCTGTTCCCATTCCTCTGTCTCATAATTGTATTTGTACGCGCCTCCAACGTCTGTCCTTGCATACATTTCATTTTTGCCTGTTACGATACCTGAAACGAAGCCGCCTCCGCCGATCTCAACTGCTCCCCACTCCATTGAGGATGAAATGTCATCCGGCTGTGCAGCAGTAGTGGAGAAAGCTCCGCAAAGCCCTGCCGCAGAAGCAGTAAGCGAAAGTGCCAGCGCAGAAATCACTGAAATAATCTTGGTTCCGAGTTTCATATGTAAAAGCCCCCTCTTTTTTTAATTTGTGTCAGTGAATTGTAAAATTTATAGCGTAATCATACATATTTCACATATTTTCCACTCATACACCAGTATATTTATATTTATTATACATCATTTTTTCCTTTCCCGCAATAGTTTTTTCCAATTTGTATATAGAAATCCATTGACTTTTTTTATCTATTATGCTATATTTTTATGGTAAAACATCCTTCGGATAATACAAGGAGACTAAAATGGACAGCAAAAAAAGCAAGAAAACAGACAAATACATAAAACGCCAGATGATACTTCTTATAAGCATTGCGGTTATTCTTACGGGCATAATTATCCTCACGGCTGTGCTCATCATCTCGGGAAAGGATGACGGCAAAAAAAGCGAAAGCAGTCTCTCCGGCACTGAACCGGTCACAGCTGAAGCAACTGTGCCGTCAGATGAAAGCTCTGCAAATGAGACAGAAGCTCCGACCGAAGAAGAAACAGAAGCTACTGTATCGGGCAGTCCAAAGTACGAAATCGTAAACGAAGACGGTCTTACCTATGTTGACGGAATCCTCATTGCCAACAAGACCTATTCCCTCCCTGCCGACTACGATCCGGGCGTTGACCCGGAAGCTCTGGAAGCCTTTGAGCGAATGCAGGCCGATGCCGCCGCAGAGGGGCTTGACATCTACATATCGTCAGACTACCGTTCGTACTACGATCAGGAGAGAATCTACCAGGGATACTGCGAATACGATGATCCCGAAGTCGTGGACACCTATTCTTCACGTCCGGGGCACTCGGATCACCAGACAGGTCTCACCTTTGACCTCAACACCATTGACGATTCATTCGGCTATACTCCGGAAAGCGACTGGGTTTCTGCAAACTGCTACAAATACGGCTTCATAATAAGATACCCCGAAAACAAGGAAGAATATACCGGATATCAGTATGAACCGTGGCACATAAGATATATCGGCGTGGAAAAGGCTGCCGAGGTCTACGAAAGCGGACTGAGCCTTGAAGAATTTCTCGGAATAGATTCAAAGTATAAGGACTGACAAAAGCGGTACTTTTAAGGTACCGCTTTTATTTTTCACGAAAGACCGAAGCTTATGGAAAGAGCGTTGTTTACACGGGTCATATCTCCGTTGTTTATCTCTCCCATGCGCTCCTTCAGGCGCTTTTTGTCTATTGTTCTTATCTGCTCAAGCAGGACAACACTGTCCCTTGCAAGCCCGCAGCCGGAAGCGCTCAGCTCAATATGAGTCGGCAGCTTTGCCTTTTCCTTCTGACTTGTAATGGCTGCTGCAATAACCGTGGGACTATGTCTGTTACCCACATCATTCTGAACTATAAGTACCGGTCTGATCCCTCCCTGCTCCGAGCCCACAACAGGACTGAGGTCAGCATAATAAATTTCTCCTCTTTTCACTGACATGATTAGCAACTCCTAAGACTGATTTTTATCCGTCAGGCGGACGAATTTCTTATGTAGTTATCATTGCCTGTTTTTTATGGATCAATTCACTTTGGTAAAAGAAAATTTTTTCCGCCATGCTACATTTTATTCCGCAGAGCCTGTGCGTGACATAAATATTTGTTTTCTGCCTGAAAACCGCCCTGATGCAGCGGCGTATATGCCGGAAAAGATTTTTTGAATAAAAGGTATTGACAAAGGAAGAATCATAATGTATAATATTAAAGTAGTTTTCCGAGGTGTGGCTCAGTTTGGTAGAGCGCTGCGTTCGGGACGCAGAGGCCGTGGGTTCAAGTCCCGTCACCTCGACCATCGGCGCTGAACTTTTTTAGTTCGGCGCCTTTTTATTTAAGAATTCATGCGAAAAACCGTTTGCCGCTGACGGGATTTCGTGCTTTTTCAGCGGCAGATCGGAGTTTTTTATGCTAAAAAAAATATTTTCAGTTGTTTTATGTGCGGTTATGCTCATTTCCGTCACTTCCTGCAAAAGCAAGGCAGAAAAAAAGGGAGATTATCTGACAGGAAACAAATGGGAAACGGCAAGCGGCATGCTTCTCTCGCTTAAAGATGATAACACCTTTAAGTTTTACAACAATTCCGCTGACAGAAAGAATAATTATTACAGCGGGACCTATTCAGTCTCAGTCGGTCAGGACGCCATTGACTTTCTTTCCGAAAATCTCGGTCTGGATCCGGCTTCACAGAAAAGCACCCTTTCAAGATTTTCCGTAACACTTGAGGATTATTATGCCCTTGTGCTCAACAATGAAGAAAGGATCATTGACGACGAAAACACACTCGAAGAGCCGAATTCCTTCACCTATTACGGTTATTACAGCAAGGATTATGAAACTCTCACCCTGTACAACTACGATTCGCAGACTGAATATAATTTCAAAAAGAAATAATACAAACCCTTTTGTAAAAACAAAGCCTGAGAAGAACTTATGTTCCTCCCGGGCTTTTTATGTATGTAATAAATCTAATCACCAGTTTTTTTATGCTTCCTGCATTTCGGACAATATGGTCTTAATAACAAATGATCGGCTCTGATCGACCACTGATGATGACAAATCAGACACTCAGCTGTTAGTTTTTCTTTTGAACCATTATACTGAAGAGCAGTGACTTTTTCTGATGACCTCTCTTTGATTTTATCAACATAGCTTTGTATTCGTTTTTCTTGCTGTGCTTCATTGGTTAATCCCTTTTTCTTATGATTACTTTCAGTTTTCATTGAAGTTGAAGAATAACAATATGGACAATGAGAATTTTTTATTACTGCATTATATGATTTTGTCCATTCTTTACCACACACCTTGCAGCACAAAGTAACCTTAGAATAAGTATCAATATAACTGACAACATCGATTTCCTCATTATTCAGTTTTTCTTTAAATCGGTTAATTCTGTTCTCATGCAAATTATAATTCTGAGTCTCACCAATTTCAAATTTTACTTTTGAAACAATAAAACCTATTTTCTTTTTACTTACAGATGACCAATCAATCTGCAGTATATAGCAATCCCTTCCGTTGGATTCATAATAGAGCTGACAGGCAAATCTTTCCAAATCAAGACTGCCGTAAGTTTTTATTTCCAATACAGCCCTGCTGTTTGACAAATCGCACAGAGCAAGTATATTCTTATCTTTATGCACAACCAATTCCTGAGAAAAAATATGTTCACCATCAAAGATAGTTTCCCGGATATAATCTGTAAGATAAACAAGTTCTTTTTTCAGCACCAATAAAAATTCATTCAATTCTTCAGCCAGAATTTCATCTTTTTTATCAGCTGCGCTTACTGTACCATCTAAATTAAAATCAAGATATATTTCATCATAGACAGATGGAAGTTTACCGATATATTTCAGTTTTCTTTTATTTTCAATTAAAAACTGAGTCGAGTCGATTTCTTCTGCTTCTAGCATCGAATTGATTAAATGTTCAACCGCGACTCCGTTAAAATTTGTCGGAAACTTCTTCAGTTTATTACTGACAACATCTAATCTCTTAATGATAGTGGCTGAACATCTGATCTTAGGAAGATCATTTATATGATATTTAAAATTAGGATAAGAAGATAAATAACTGACCGGGATAATATATTCATTATTAAACTCAAACACATTATTATGTGTTATAAGAAGTTTATTATTATTCATTTTCTCAAATAATTTCCATTCGAGAATACAATCATTCATACTTGTATGCTGTTCCTGTATGTTATCTATTCCATATAATCTGCAAAGATTATCTTTTGTAATATTTCCGCCCGAAAACCGGGAAGAAATAATATTTCTCTTGAAATTAAAAAAATGAAATTTTTCATAACCAGTAAGCTCTTTGCGTTTGAAATAATTCTTTATAAATTTTTCATCTATACTTCCATATGTTAAAACGGTTCTTTTTTCCAGATCAAAATCATCAATAATATTATCCAACTCCTGTTGTGTAAGAGCCGTTGCATTTTTCAAGGTTTTCTTTGTTATGCCGTTGATATCTGTTGTATAAACATCACTGTTCAGTTCTAACGGCAAAAATTTATTATACATTTTATTCGTATCCGGCTGGTAAATTGAGATAGATAACAGATCATCCCGCAGCGAAGATAGCCCGTTTGTTTCAACATCCAGCACCACATATTTTTCAGCAAATACAACCATAACTCAACACCTGCTTACATACATATCAATAAAATCATCGTCTCATCTCATAATGCATAATTTCATTAAGGCTATCGAATGATACAAAAAAGAGAGGCGCTCCATAAAAAGCGCCTCATTTTCATCATATATCAATCGTCACCGCAAATAAAAGCAAACAGATTCCAGCAAGTCTTGCCCCTGCCTCATCTATATTGAATTATCTGATAACTCTTACTCTGATAACTCCTTCAGCAGCTGAGATCTTGTCTGCAACAGCGTCCGTAACATTGCCGGCAACGTCAAGGAGAGTATATGCATAGTCCTTCTTGCTTGCATTGACCATATTGTCAATGTTGAGACCTGCGTCAGCAACAGCAGAAGTTATTTTAGCAATAATAGACGGCACATTCTTATGAAGAACGCAGACCTTTGTGCCTGCCGCATTCATAGAAGCGTTAGGATAGTTTACACTGTTGCGGATATTGCCGTTTTCAATGTAATCAATAAGCTCATCGGCAGCCATCACAGCGCAGTTGTCCTCGCTCTCAGGAGTTGAAGCGCCAAGGTGAGGAATAGCAATGATACCCTCTGCGTCTGCAGTTTCAGCATTCGGGAAATCTGTTACATAGCATGCAACCTTGCCTGATTTCAGAGCAGCAATAATGTCTGTATTGTTAACAAGCTCGCCTCTTGCAAAGTTTAAGATCCTTACGCCGTCCTTCATCTTGCACATTGTATCGGAATTGATGAATCCCTTTGTGTCGGCATTGAAAGGAACATGGATGGTAAGATAGTCCGCTTCGGCGTACACATCGTCAGCACCGGGAACGACCTTAACCTTAGGATCAAGCCTGAGCGCAGCGCCGACAGAAAGGAACGGGTCTGTACCCACTACCTTCATACCCAGTGCAATAGCTGTGTTTGCAACCAGAGCACCGATAGCGCCAAGACCGATGATACCGAGAGTTTTGCCCATGATCTCGGGACCTACGAACTGACCCTTGCCCTTTTCAACAAGCGCCGGAACCTGATCTCCCTCGTCCTTTATAGTCTTTACCCATGCCATAGCGGCAGGAATCTTTCTTGAAGAAAGGAGAAGACCTGCAACAACAAGCTCCTTAACAGCATTTGCGTTTGCACCCGGTGTATTGAATACGCAGATACCGGCTTCCGCACACTTGTCAACAGGAATGTTGTTTACTCCGGCACCGGCTCTTGCAATAGCAAGAAGATCAGGACCGAATTCCATATCGTGCATTTTAGCGGAACGGACCATTATAGCGTCCGGATTTTCGATAGAATCCGCAATATGATACTTAGCCTTGTTGAACTTATCAGTACCAACAGCGGAAATTTTGTTTAATGTCTGAATATTATACATTATATTTTGCCTCCGGTCAGAAATCAGATATTTTCAGCCTCAAATTTTTTCATGAACTCAACGAGCTTCTGAACGCCCTCGATCGGCATTGCGTTGTAGATGGAAGCTCTCATACCGCCTACTGAACGGTGTCCCTTGATGTTGATAAAGCCAGCCTTTTTAGCTTCGGCAACAAACTTTGCATCAAGCTCGTCATTTCCGGTCACAAACGGAACATTCATAAGAGAGCGGTCCTTGCCCTGAACAGTCGCATTGAAAAGCTTTGAGCTGTCAAGATAATCATAAATAACAGCTGCTTTCTTCTCATTGTATTCCTTCATGGCAGAAAGTCCGCCTTTGCTCTTTACCCATTCAAGAACAAGCTTTAAAATGTAGATGCCGTATGTAGGAGGAGTATTGTACATAGAGCCGTTGTCAGCGTGAATCTGGTAGTTGAACATTGTAGGTGTTATATCCCTTGCATGACCGATAAGATCCTCTCTGATTATAACAACTGTAAGTCCGGCAGGTCCCATATTCTTCTGTGCACCGGCATAGATCATGGCATACTTTGAAACATCCACAGGCTCTGAGAGAATGCATGAGGACATATCAGCAATAAGCGGAACATTGCCTGTTTCAGGGATTTCGGAGAAGCGAGTTCCGTAAATTGTGTTGTTCTGACAGATGTGAACATAGGAAGCGTCAGGTCTGAACTCGGAATTGTCAATTTCAGGAATGTATGAGAATGTCTTGTCTTTTGAGGATGCGACGATCTTGCAGTCACCGTATCTTGAAGCTTCCTGATATGCCTTGTTTGCCCACTGACCTGTTACGATAAAGTCAGCCTTGCCCGTTGTCATAAGATTCAGCGGAATCATAGCAAACTGTGAAGAAGCTCCGCCCTGAAGGAAAAGAACCTTGTAGTTATCCGGGATAGCCATTACTTCTCTGAGAAGCGCTTCGGCTGAATCAATAATTGCCTGATATTCCTTTGAACGGTGAGACATTTCCATTACGGACTGTCCGCTGTCACCGTATTCAAGCATTTCGTCAGCAGCACGCTGGAGAACTTCTTCAGGAAGCGCAGCAGGACCGGCGCTGAAATTATAAACTCTGCTCATTATAAAGACCTCCAATATATTATTAAGATAATAAAACTCTATACCATTATATTATACTATTTTTGCATTTATAAGTCAACAACAAATTGTCTGTTTTTTAACAATTATGGCAGCGATCTCCCTGTTATGCCGTTTTCCGGATAATTTCCGCAGGGGTTTGTCTCACAAAACACATTAACCGCACCTTCCCGTCATAGAATTTAAGGACAACATATAAAGGAGACTTTTTTTATGACAGGATTAACAGACAAGGAGGCAAAAAAACGGCTTGAGACCTATGGTCCCAACACTCTTGAAGAGAAAAAGGGACCGGGGGCGCTGAAAATTTTTGCAGGACAGTTCAGGGACGTTATGGTAATGATCCTTCTGGGCGCGACGGTGATCTCTTTCATTCTGGGAGAGGTCTATGACGCAGTGACAATCATTCTCATAGTCTTTCTCAATGCCGTTCTCGGCTTTGTACAGGAATTCAGAACGGAAAAGACCCTTGAAGCTCTCAGAAGCATGACCGCTCCCACTGCAAGAGCATACCGGGACGGAAAGCTTGCAGTCATACAGGCGTCAGAGCTTGTTCCGGGAGACCTTATCGGCATGGAAACAGGAGACAAGGTACCGGCGGACTGCGTCATTATCTCGTCAAGCAGTCTTTCAGCAGATGAATCAATGCTGACCGGCGAGTCAGAGCCCGTTTCCAAAACCGAAGGCTCTGAAAGCGACAGGGACAATTCGATCGGAAGAAGCTGTATTGCCTATTCGGGGACGGTCATAACAGGAGGCAACGGAAAAGCCCTTGTTATCGCAACGGGGCAGAAGACCCAGATAGGCAGGATTTCCGGCATGATAATCAGTGCCGATGAGGGCGAGACCCCGCTGCAGAAGCGTCTGGGAGAGCTTGGAAAGGTAGTGGCAGCACTTTGCATCGTCATCTGCATTGTAGTATTTCTTGCAGGCGTTATAAGGGGCGAGCCGGTTTTTGACATGCTCATGACAGGTATCACTATCGCTATTGCGGCAATTCCCGAGGGGCTTCCTGCAACCGTTACCATCGCACTTGCCCTTGCAGTAAACAGAATGCTCAGACAGAAAGCGCTTGTGAACCGTCTGCACAGCGTTGAGACCCTCGGCTGCGCTTCTGTAATATGCTCAGACAAAACAGGCACCATCACTGAAAACAAAATGACAGTACGCCATATTTTCAGCGACATGAAGGAATTTGATGTTTCGGGAAACGGAAACAAAGCCGCTGGTGAAATAACCCTTGACGGGAAAAGGATAAATCCGCAGAACATTGCTCCCCTCAATGAGCTTATGCGGTGTTCGGTTTTCTGTACGACAGCGTCGATTTCCGCAGAAGACCCTGCCTCAAACCGCAACAGAAGCTCACTGAAAAACGGCGGAGAATGGACAGTAAACGGTGACCCTACCGAAACCGCCCTGCTTATCTGTGCGGCAAAGGGCGGAGTTACTTCAGGAAAGCTTTCGGGATTCAGAAAAATTTCTGAGATACCATTTGACAGCAAAACAAAAATGATGTCTGTAAGCATGCGTTCACCCTCCGGCGAAACAATCGCCTACATAAAGGGCGCACCGGATATCCTCCTTGAAAAATGCGGATTTATAATGACTTCAGCGGGAACTGCGCCCCTTGACAAAGCATGCAGAGTAACAATAGAAAAGGAAATAAGCTCCCTTTCATCCAGGGCGCTGAGAGTGATCGCCCTTGCAATGAAAACAGGAGACAATGCCGGAAATGATCTTGTCTTTCTCGGACTTTCTGCAATGCAGGATCCTCCCCGTGAGGAGGCAAAGGAAGCCATACGCATGTGCAGAAAGGCTCACATCAGGACTGTCATGATAACAGGTGACCACCGTGACACAGCGGCGGCAATTGCAAGACAGGCGGGGATCTCCGACGGAAAAACCGTCATAACAGGTGCACAGCTGGATGAAATGAGCGATACTGATCTTGATTTACGGCTTGACAGCTGCCGCGTATTCGCAAGAGTAAACCCCTCCCACAAGCTCAGACTTGTAAAGGCTTACAAAAGAAAGAATCACATTGTCACCATGACAGGCGACGGAGTAAACGACGCTCCTGCCATAAAAGAGGCAGATGTAGGCGTTGCAATGGGAATTACGGGAACGGACGTGACAAAGCAGGCAGCAGATGTGATTCTGCTGGACGACAACTTCGCAACTCTTGTAAAAGCAGTCGAGCAGGGACGGGGGATCTATGCCAATATCAGAAAGTTCGTGCGCTACCTTCTCTCCTGCAATATCGGCGAGGTCATAACCATGTTCCTTGGGATCCTCATGGGATTTCCTATGGTTCTTATCCCCGTTCAGCTGCTTCTTGTAAATCTCGTAACGGACGGTCTGCCGGCCATTGCGCTCGGCATGGAGCCCTGCGGAAAGGATGTCATGTCAAAAGCCCCCAGAAAGCCCGACGAAAGCTTTTTCTCCGGCGGACTTATGACGAAAATAATTTTCAGGGGGATAATGATAGGTCTTTGCACTCTCGGCTGCTTCGGAACACTTCTCAGAACCGGCTGTACTCTTGAAGCGGCAAGAACAGGAGCGCTGTCAACTCTTGTATTCTCCCAGCTTATACATGTATTTGAATGCAAATCCGAGGAAAAGGGACTTTTCGGAATAAATTATTTTGACAATATGAAGCTTGTGGTATCCGTTCTTATCTCTCTTTCAGTACTGCTTGCGGCAATATACATTCCCTCTGTGCAGCTGATATTCAATACAGCAGAGCTGGGCAGGACTCCTCTTCTTATTTCACTGGCTTTCTCCTTTGCGGTACCTGTTCTGTCGGGATTATTCTCGCTGACGCACAGAAGAAAAAAATTGTCCTGATACTTGTATATCCGGCGCATTTCTGTTATACTTAAATCATATCGGAAAAGCAGAAAATACTGCTTTTCCAGCGGAATCAAAAAAAACTGCGAAAGGATGATAAATATGCCGACACCGCACAACAGTGCAAAACCCGGGGATATTGCAAAAACCGTACTCATGCCCGGAGATCCCCTGAGAGCCGAATTCATTGCTAAAACCTATCTTGAAGATCCCGTCTGCTACAACAGCGTCAGAGGCATGCTGGGATTTACAGGCAGATACAAGGGAAAGGAGATCTCCGTGCAGGGCAGCGGAATGGGCATTCCGTCAATAGGCATCTATTCCCACGAGCTGTATACTGAATACGGAGTTGAAAACATCATAAGAATAGGCACTGCCGGAAGAATCGCCGAAACAGTAAAGCTAAGGGACATTGTTATCGGAATGGGCGCATGCACGAACTCAAATTACGCTGCCCAGTACAGACTTCCCGGAACCTATGCGCCTATTGCCTCATTTGAGCTTTTAAGACGCGCCGTCAGCGCGGCAGAAAACCACGGAGCTGATTTCCATGTGGGAAACATTTTTTCAAGCGATACCTTCTATGATGATGCAGGCTCGCTTGCTGAATGGAAGAAAATGGGGGTGCTTGCCGTTGAAATGGAATCCGCCGCTCTTTACATGAACGCCGCAAGACTTGGCAAGAATGCTCTTTGCATACTTACTATATCCGACTGTCCTCTTGAAGGTCTTTCAACAACCGCTCAGGAGCGTCAGACCAGCTTTACGGACATGATGGAAATTGCTCTTGAAACTTCTGTTTCACTTTAAGATTATTTTAAGATAAACGTGATATACTTTAGTCATGGATAAGGAAGAACAAGTAATTGTTCTTTATCACGATCCTTAATTCCCCCTCTATATCTTTTATCTTTAACCATGCATTTCCCAATGCATGGTTTTCTTTTTGCAGAAAGCCGCCCTGAAGCACAGCAGCATAAAAACAAAACCGCTTCCGATACATGCCGGAAACGGTTTTTATTATTTTCATATATTTTGTCTATGTAAGTTTATTTTCCTCTTCTGGAACCTGTTTTTCTCTCAGTATTTCTCTTGAGCGCACAGATCTTTTCTTCACTGTTCTGCTTGAATCTTGTAAGCATATCCTCAAAACCAAGCTCTGAAACAGGCGGCTTCTTCTTAGGCTCCCATACATTCGGCCTGCGCTCAGGACGCTTTGCCGGTCTCAGCTGCTCCTCCGGATTTTCTCCTGCTTTTTTTATGGAAAGAGCTACCTTGCCGTCATCATTTATGCTCAGGACCTTTACCTTAACGGTCTGACCCTCTTTAAGATAGTCCTTGACATCCTTTACAAACGAATTGGCGATTTCGGAAATATGGACCATTCCTGTCCCGGAGCCTTCGATATCCACAAAAGCTCCGTACTGCGCAATTCCCTTGACCTTACCCTCGTAAATTTTTCCAACCTCAAGCTGCATAAACTTAAAATTCCCTCCGTGATAATTATAAAAAGCCCATTAAGGCTCAGTTCCTTGATGTATCATAATATCTTCGCTCGTTCGGGTATGCATAATTCATATTCTCAATGGCGATCTTCTCCATATATGCATTCATATCATCATCGTCAAGAATACGCTGCAGCTCGACATTTTCAGCCTCAAGCTCCCCGGTCTTTTTTTCAACAGTGCTGAGCTCCTTCTGCATATCGGCACATTTGACCTTTGTCACAGCAAAGGCAGTTCCGCACCCTAAAACGACGACTGTCACCAGAGTGCTTGTAAAATACCAGAAAAACGTTCTTTTTCGGGTCTTTCTGTACTTCTTTCTCTTCAATTTTCTACACGTTCCTTCTTTTGTCTATTTTTCTGCTTTTTATTATACAACAAATCACCGCCGTCAATCAAGTCTATTTCACTATTTTTTTTATTCCGCAAGACATTTTGGAGAGTTCCAACAAAAAAAGAATGTATTTTTTTACATAAAAGTACAAACTTTTTGCCGGCAGGTCTGAAAACAAACCCGAGAACTTTTTTTACCTTTAAAATTATTTTTTTTAAAACAAAAGTCACAAGATTTCCTGCGGTAAAATGATAAACAGTAAATCCGAGTATATTTCCAAGGCAGAAATAAAACCGGAACTCGCTCCTTGCGGCAGAAACAGTAAAGCTCATGACAAAAACCGCATAAAGGAAGAAAAATACTATATCCTCCGCGGCAACGGCGATCCTGTTATGGGGTACAAGCATCCGCAGCACTCTGAAGGCGTCAAAGCATATCCCCGCGGGCACCCCGAGCAGACAGGACAAAACAAAAAGCCGCAGCTGCTCAGACGCTGTGAAAAAGCTTTCAAGACCTTCCATTTCTCCGCCCTTCTAACGAAACAGCTTTCCTATAAAGGAAACTGCTCCGTGTTTATCCTTGTCCCCGTAGTTGAGTGCCCAGATATCGCCTTCAACGGTCATATCCCCCGTTTCAACGCTGACTTCGTTTATGTGCAGATCGCGTCCCTTTATAACAAGCTCTCCCATCTGGGTATACAGCGAGATACAGCGTTCGTCAAAGCTGTCAACGTCGGTGACCCCTGAAATCGTAAGACTTTTTCTGTTCTCCATTATGACATTATGTACTGCTGTGCTCTTTTTTTCATCGGTCTTCATTTTCTTTCCGCTCCTTTGTTTTTATAACAGTACCGTCCCTGTCAGTCACAGCTTATGCGGTACCGCCTGTAATATTTATATGCCGGATCCGGGCGCAATATCACTTCAGAAACATATTTTAAGAAAAATAATATCAGTATTGACTTAAATTTTTTATTATGATAAAATAAGAACATATCAATGATTAATAAAAGGAGACACATATATATGAATAAGATCTTATCCTGCGCTCTTGCCGCAGTTTCTTCCCTTATGCTGCTTTCAGGCTGCGAGGACGTTGACAAGGAGCAGTATATCAATGAAATCAAAGGAGCACCGGCAAACAGTGCTGAAAGCAGCAAAGATGACAGCCAGAATGAAAGCAAAGAGGCAACCGAGCTTGCAAATGTCCCCTGGACAGATATGAAATTCATGTTTGACGGCACTGTCTATACGCTTGACATACGTTATTCAGACATGGTTTCTGCAGGATGGAGTTTCAACGCTTCCGCTTATGGTCTGGAGTCATTTTCCATAGAGCCGGGCGTGCTCCTTGCAAAATCCATAAATCTTGAAAAGGAAGGATATCCTCAGAATGTATTCTCTGTGGGACTTACAAACAGAGGAAGTTCACCTGTGGGAATTGAAGACTCTATAATCTGGGCAGCAGGCATAAGCTGCAAGGATATTCCCGACTGTCCCGAAACAGTTCTTCCCGGAGACGTAAAATTCGGAATGAGCCTTGACGAGATCAAAGCAGTTTACGGAGAGCCTGTCGAAGAGGAAAGATACGATGAAGAGGGCTATACGGAGTACAGATATACCGAAAACAGCGTAAACGGTCTTTACCTTGACTTTTATGACGACGGCGGCTTCTGTGCCTTTACCTATGTGAAATACGTCTGAAATGCAGACAGACGGCTTTAAAAGCCGTCTGTTTTTTTATTCAAACATTATTTTTGCATACACTGCGATAACAGGTGCAAGCAGCTTCAGCTCTGCACCCGTCGTATTCACGCAGAGATGATAGCTTTCCTTTCTTCCCCATTTGCTGTCGGAAATAAGCGAATGAAAATCCGAACGCGCACTGTCCACTTCCTTTATCTTCTTTATCAGCTTTTTTTCTGTAAGCTCCTGTCCTTCACCGGAGCGTTCCATACAGCGTTTTACCTTTGAAGCCATATCCGCATACACAAATATATTGACCGGCTTATATCCGCTCAGGATCACATCCGCGCCGCGGCCTATGATAACGCAGTCCCTGCCCCGCTTTGCAATATCCTTTATAACATCGCTCTGGGCTGTCAGGATCTTTTCGGAATTCCCTCCGAAAGCCGGATCGCAGTACAGCGTTCTGCCATAAGTAAGAGGTATATTCATATATGGCTTCTTCTCCGACATATGGGCAACATAATCCTCGGCAAATCCGGATTTTTCTGCTATTGCAGATATGATTTCCCGGTCATAGTAATCAAACCCGAGAATATCCGCCACACGTTTTCCAAGTTCTCTGCCTCCGCTGCCAAACTGGCGGCTGACTGTTAAAATCTTCATAATAATCTCCATTCTGCCGCTGTAAGCGTCAGTACAAACAGGCACGAAAATCTCCCATGCGGCACAGCAGAGATCTCCTGCACATTATATGACAGTGCCGCTCACGGCGGCAGCTTGCCTGCCTGAATCAGATCGGTGTTTTCCTGAATATAATTATATCATCTCAATTTATAAAAATCAAACAGAAATTTTGTAAAAAATAAAAAGACCTCCGTTTCAAGGGAGGTCTTTACTGTTTTAGCATCTTACTGATGGTCCTCGATAAACTTAACAATATCGCCGACAGTCTTTATTTCTGAAACTGCTTCATCCGGAATATCAATGTCAAATTCTTCTTCAATTGCCATTACGAGATCGTATACTGCGAGAGAATCCTCAGCGCCCAGATCATCTACAATGCTGGCTTCCATAGTTACAGCAGCTTCTTCTGTGTCAAGCTGTTCAATGATAATGTCTTTTACCTTATCAAATATCATTTTAAAACCTCCAAATTGTCTATTATTTATATAAAGGTGGTCAACACCAATATAACTTTTATCAGAATTCACTATTCAATGAACTCGCCGATTTTTCTAAACTTAGTGTACCTTTCTTTAAGCAAAATGTCAATATCTTTTCTGGAATTTTCTATTAATGTTTGTACCAAAAATTCTTTGATATTTTCTGCTATTTTGTCCAAATCGTAATGAGCACTTCCATGAGGCTCCTCAATGATCGCCTCAGCAATACCCAGACGGACCATATCAGCCGCAGTTATTTTAAGCATGTTGCATGCTTCCTGTTCCCTTGAAGCATCCTTCCACAGAATGCTTGCGCAGCCTCTCGGGGAAATTACAGAGTAAAGCGCATTTTCAAGCATAGCAAGTCTGTCGCAGACTCCAAGCCCCAGAGCGCCGCCGCTTCCGCCTTCGCCGAGTACAACAGAAGTAACAGGAGTCCTCAGGCGCATAAATTCCATAAGGTTTTTTGCGATAGCCTCGCCCTGTCCTCTTTCCTCCGCCTCAACTCCGCAGAAAGCCCCGGGAGTATCAATGAAACATATAACGGGACGGTGAAATTTCTCTGCCTGTTTTGCAAGTCTCAGTGCCTTTCTGTATCCTTCGGGATGAGGCATGGCAAAATTGGTCTTCTTGTTTTCGTTAAGATCTCTTCCCTTGACCTCGGCAATAACCGTTACAGGCATGCCGTCAAGCCTTGCTATACCGCCGAGGATCGCACCGTCATCTCCGTAGTGACGATCCCCGTGAAGCTCATAGAACTCAGTAAAAATAAGCGGAATATAATCATTTATTGTAGGACGGCTTTTTTCTCTTATAAGCGTCATACAATCCCATGCGGTTCTTTCAGCCATATCAGAGTGCCTCCTTCTTTGATTCATATCCGTGAAGCTTCATTACATGTGAAAGAACGCTTCTCATCTTTCTGCGTTCAACGATCATGTCCACAAAGCCCTTTTCCTGAAGAAATTCAGCAAGCTGGAAATCGTCGGGAAGTCTCTGACGTATGGTGCCTTCGATAACACGGCGTCCCGCAAAGCCGATAAGCGCCTTTGGCTCAGCAATGATTATATCACCCAGGGACGCAAACGAAGCCGTAACACCGCCTGTTGTAGGGTCGGTAAGCACAGTTATATAAAGCTGACCTGCATCGTCGTGTCTTGAAACGGCACCGGAGGTTTTTGCCATCTGCATAAGGGACACTATCCCCTCCTGCATTCTTGCGCCGCCGGATGCTGTAAACATAATAACGGGCATTTTATGCTCGGTTGCATATTCAATGGCTCTGGTGATCTTTTCGCCCACGACGCTTCCCATGGAAGCCATCATAAATCTTGAATCCATAACGCCGATTACAACGGGAATACCCCTTATTGTGCCCGTACCGGTAACAACTGCGTCATTGAGGCCTGTTGCCTCTCTCAGAGTGACCTGCTTTGCCTCATATCCGGGAAAGCCGATCGGATTTTTTGAGCGCATTCCGGCGTCAAACTCGATGAAGCTTCCCTTGTCGAGAGTTATGGAGATCCTCTCCTTGGCTGTAAGACGTCCGTGATATCCGCAGGCCGGACAGACCATATTGAGCGCCTTTATTTCGTCCTCAAAAACAACATTCTGACATCTGGGGCATTTAAAAAGCAGATCATCGGGGATCCTGCTAAGATCAGCAGACGATCTTCTGTCAGTTTTTTCACTGTTTCCGTTAAATCTTGTGGTAACTACCTTAAACAGATCCTCAAGCATTTATTTATGTCGCCTGCCTTTCTATTCATCAAATTTAAATGTGTCCAGATAGCGGTTATTATATTCACCCGTTTCAAAGGCTTCGCTTTTTATAAGCGCCAGCTGGAAGTCAATATTCGTATCGATTCCGTCAACTATAAACTCGGAAAGAGCCCATTTCATTTTCATGATAGCCTCGCTTCTGGTCGGAGCGCAGACAATGAGCTTTGCGATCATCGAGTCGTAATAAGGCGGGATAGTATATCCCTGATAAGCGGCACTGTCAATTCTTATGCCGGGACCGCCCGGTATATGCAGAGCTTCTATTTTTCCCGGTGAGGGACGGAAGCCAAGCTTCGGATTTTCCGCATTTATACGGCACTCTATGGCATGACCCTTTACCGAAATATCCTCCTGACGGTAGTCAAGGGGAAGTCCCGCAGCAATCTTTATCTGGGATTTTACAAGGTCAACGCCTGTGACAAATTCAGTAACAGGGTGCTCAACCTGAATACGGGTATTCATTTCCATGAAATAAAATTCCCCGTTTTCGACCAGAAATTCAATAGTACCCGCATTGTAATATCCGCATGCCCGTGCAGCCTTTACAGCTGCTTCGCCCATTTTTGAGCGCAGCTCATCATTCATAACAGGACTGGGGCTTTCCTCAAGAACCTTCTGGTTCCTTCTCTGCATACTGCAGTCACGCTCGCCCAGATGGATAACATTGCCCTGTTTGTCGGCAAGTATCTGTATTTCTATATGTCTTGGATTTTTTACAAACCTCTCCATATAGACCGCATCGTCACCGAAATAATTTTTAGCTTCATTTCTGGCTTCTGAGATCTGCACAAGAAGCTCCTCAGGCTTTTCAACTATACGTATACCGCGTCCGCCGCCGCCTGCCGATGCCTTTACAAGCAGCGGATAGCCTATCATTTCAGCTGCGGCAAGAGCTTCCTCGTCTGATCTGACAGCACCCTCAGAGCCGGGTATAACAGGTACTCCTGCCTTTTTCATAGTCTCCTTTGCGGTAGCCTTGTCGCCCAGCATCTCAATGGATTCCGGGGACGGGCCGATAAACTCTATTCCGCATTTTTTACACATAGCTGCAAACGCCGCATTTTCAGAAAGAAAACCAAAGCCCGGGTGAACAGCGTCACAGCCCGTGATCTCACAGGCTGTAATAAGCGCCTTCGCATTCAGATAGCTGTCCTTTGTATCGGCAGGTCCGATGCACACAGCCTCGTCCGCGATCCTTGCATGGAGGGCGTTTCTGTCGGCTGTGGAATAGACCGCAACGCAGCGTATTCCCAGCTCACGGCAGGCTCTTATAATTCTGACTGCTATTTCTCCCCTGTTTGCAATCAATATCTTTTTAAACATACATTATGCTCACTTTCAGATTCATTAATACAATACTGTAAACTAACAGCAGTGCATCACTTAATGGCAAATGTGATCTCAGCGGTAACAGCCTTCTTGCCGTCAACCGTTACAGTTCCCTGACCTACGCCGATAGGACCCTTGACCTTTATAATCTCAACTTCAAGCCTTAAAACATCACCCGGAACGACCTGACGTCTGAACTTTGCCTTGTCGATTCCGGCAAAAAGACCTATCTTGCCCTTGTTTTCAGGAAGCGCAAGCATTGCCGCAGCTCCTGCCTGAGCCATCATTTCCACCATAAGAACGCCCGGAGTAACAGGATAACCCGGAAAATGTCCCCTGAACCAGAAGTCCTCTTCCTTTATGTAGGTTGTTGCAACAACTCTTTTTCCCGGTTCCAGTTCGTTTATTTCGTCGATAAGCAGGAACGGTTCCCTGTGGGGGATCAGTTCCTTGATCTGCTCTTTGTTGTAAAGTACTTCAGCCATACTGTCTCTCCTTATCCAATGATCATAACAGGCTGGTCATATTCAACTGCCGAGCCGTTTTCAACCAGAATTTTCCTGACTGTACCGTCAAATTCGCTTTTGACCTCGTTCATAAGCTTCATTGACTCGATTATCATTATAACGTCGCCCTTTCTGACCTGTTTTCCCACCTCAACGAAAGGCGCCTTGTCAGGTGCAGGAGCGCTGTAATATGTACCTACAATAGGTGATTTTACAACATTTCCGCTTTCTTCGTCATCGGACGGCGCCAAAGCTTCCTCAGCAGGAGCAGCAGGCGCTGCCGGAGCTGATGCGGAAGGCACTGCCATCTGAGGAGGCATCGGAGGCAGATTGTGAGGAGGAGGCATTTTGCATTCCTTCTCAATTACGATCTCACAGTCGCCGTTCTTTATCTTGATTTTAGCAAGACTTCCTCTTTCGACCTTATCTGCCAGCTTGCTTATTTCCTCAAAGTCAAGATTACAGGCAATCATTTTTTCACTCATAGCTTTTCTCCTTAGTCAGTAACCTTCTTCATGCAGATCGTTGCGTTATGTCCGCCGAAGCCCAGTGAATTTGAAACAGCAGCATTAACAGGCATTTCAGCATTTCCGTCAACGCAGTAATCAAGATCGCATTCCTCATCGGGAACCTTGTATCCGATCGTTTTGTGAATAAAGTCATTCTTAATGCTCAGTGCAGTTACAACGGCTTCAACTCCGCCTGCCGCACCGAGAAGATGTCCTGTCATGGACTTTGTTGAATTTATCTTTACCTTTCCGGCACTTTCTCCGAAAACCTTCTTGACAGCGATCGTCTCGCATCTGTCATTCATTCCGGTGGATGTACCGTGAGCATTGATGTATGTTACATCAGCAGGAGAAAGACCTGCTTCTGCAATCGCCATGCTCATTGCGTGCGCCGCACCTTCTGCGTCCGGATCGGGAGATGTCATATGGTATGCGTCGCATGTTGCGCCGTAGCCTGCAAGCTCTGCATAGATCTTTGCGCCTCTTGCCTTTGCGTGTTCATATTCCTCAAGAACAAGCATTCCGCAGCCCTCGCCGAGAACAAAGCCGTTTCTTTCCTTGTCAAAAGGAATAGAAGCCCTTGCGGGATCCTCCGACTTAGAAAGTGCTTTCATGTTGTTGAAGCCGGCAAGAGTAAAGTCGATAACTGTTGATTCAGTACCGCCGCATATGCAGACGTCCAGATAGCCGTCCTTTATCTTTCTGAAGGATTCGCCCACTGCGTGAGTACCCGATGCACATGCTGTGACAGTTGAGAAGTTGTCGCCCTTGAAGCCGGTTCTCATTGCAACTGTTCCCGCAGCCATATTGCTTATCATCATCGGAACGTAGTAAGGTGAGATACGCTTAGGTCCCTTTTCACGGAATTTTGTATATTCGCTGAGCGTAAGCTCGATTCCTCCGATGCCGCAGCCGATTATAACGCCTGCTCTGTAAGGGTCAATATCCTTAAAATCGCTGCCGCTGTCCTCAACAGCTTCCTTTGAAGCCACCACAGCAAACTGTGTAAAGCGCTCCATGCGCTTTGCTTCCATCTTTTCCATGTAATTGAGCGGATCAAAATCCTTTACCTGTCCTGCCACCTTAATCGGCAGCTCTGAAGTATCAAATTTATCAATAAGGGAAATACCGAGACGGTTTTCCTTTATTCCCTCCCAGGTTTCCTTAGCACTGTTTCCAAGAGGTGTCACCGCCCCAAGTCCTGTGATAACTACTCTTCTTCCCATAAATTTCTCCATTTCTTTCCTTTTGTTTTTTACATTGAAAGTCCGCCTGAGATTTCAATGACCTGACCTGTGACGTAGCTTGAATCATCTGACGCCAGGAACGATACAACGCCTGCGATCTCCTCAGGCAGTCCGTAACGCTTCATTGCAATAAGTCCCAGCATTTTGTCTCTCTGCTCATCAGTAAGAGCGTCTGTCATAGGCGTCTTGATGAATCCCGGAGCAACTGCGTTGACTGTTACGCCTCTTGAACCAAGCTCCTTTGCAGCTGTCTTGGTCATGCCGATAATAGCTGCCTTTGACGCTGAATAGTTGATCTGACCGGGATTTCCGTAAAGACCTGCAACAGAAGCAAGATTTATGATCCTGCCTTTTTTCTGTCTCATCATGACTGTTCCGCCGAACTTCATCATATTGAAAACGCTCTTCTGGTTTACGTTTATGACAAGGTCATAGTTTTCCTCGGTAGTTCTCATCATAAGCGCGTCTCTTGTAATACCTGCATTGTTTACCAGAACATCAATCGTTCCGAACCTTTCCTTAACGTCCTTTATAAGCTTTTCGCACTGCTCATGACTGGAAACGTCAGCGATAAAGTATTCGCACTGCACGCCTTTTTCCTTTATTTTTTCAATTATATCATTGTTCTCGAACATCTTTTCGCTGATGTCGTTGAGAGCTATATCGTATCCGTCCTGTGCAAGTCTCAGCGCGATAGCCGCACCGATACCTCTTGCCGAACCTGTAATAATAGCTGATGCCATCTGTATTACCTCCTGTTATTTCTGTATGCCTCTGACTATGCTCATAAGCTGGTCATAGTCTGTTATGTCTCTGCCGATCAAAGCCTTTTTTCCGCCTGCAAGACGGATTTTGGCACCCTTTTTATTTTCCCTGAGTATCACAGGGTCTTCTGCCTCATAAATTATCATGCGCCTGTTTTGTATCCCGCCGTCAAGGAGCTTTTTCAGCGTATCACTGTCATTGAGAAAAGCCGAAGCGGCGTTTTGCGTCTTCATTATCCTTCCGAACCGTGAACCGGTGCGGCCTGTCGGAACAGCGGCAGCCACATAAAAAAGCCGTCCCCTGTAAAAGACCCATCTGACGAAATCCCGCCGTTTTTTTACCGATTCCTTTATGCCAAGAAAGCTTATGTAAACTATACACAGCAGAAAAGCTGCAAATACCGCGATCACTGAAGCCCGGGTTTCCGGTGATGTGATTTTATGCACCGCATCGCGGGAAGCTTCCGAATCCCTGCCTATAAACACAAACAGCGGAACTGTGGAAAACATGAGCAGAAGCAGCGCCGGAATCATTCCGCGCAGAACCTTCTTTGCGGTCTCATCTCCCGAAACAAAAGGGTACCTGAAAATACGGATCAAAGCTTATCTTCCGAGCAGCTTCTGTGCCTGTGCAAACATTTCCTCGATAATATCCTTGCAGGGCTTTACTTCGTTCACCATACCTGCAATAAGTCCGCAAAGGAACGAGCCTTCTTCAATATTTCCGTCCTGAACAGCCTTTCTCAGCGAACCGAGAGTGATCTTTTCAAACTCGTCCGGATCAATAGTTCCCTTCATCTCGCCGCTTGCAAGCATTTTTGAAAACTTTGTCTTGATATTTCTGCACGGATGACCTGTTGTTCTTCCCGTTACAACGTTATCCGTATCCTTGGCCTTTATAACGAGATCCTTGTAGACAGGATTTATCTGACATTCCTCAGCCGCCAGGAACCTTGTGCCGACCTGAACGCCCTCTGCGCCCAGCATGAATGAAGCCGCAATGCCTCTGCCGTCAGCGATACCGCCTGCGGCAAGAACAGGCACCTCAACTGCGTCCACTACCTGAGGAACAAGACACATTGTAGTATTCTCGCCGATATGTCCGCCCGATTCCGTACCCTCGGCAATTACCGCGTCAGCCCCTGCCCTTACCATTCTTTTTGCAAGAGCTACCGACGGAACAACAGGGATGACCTTTATTCCTGCATTCTTCCAGCCCTCCATATATTTTCCCGGGCTGCCGGCACCCGTTGTAACAACAGGAACCTTCTCGTCAATGACCAGCTGTGCCAGATCATCTGCGTTAGGGCTCATCAGCATGATGTTAACACCGAAAGGATTGCCTGTATTATCCTTTGTCTTTCTTATCTGATCTCTCAGATAATCAATGGGGGCAGAGCCCCCTGCTATAATACCCAGACCGCCTGCCTCAGAAACGGCAGAAGCCAGTGTTGATTCAGCTATCCACGCCATGCCGCCCTGGAAGATCGGATACTTTATGCCAAGCATTTCTGTAATTCTGGTGTTCATAATTTTTCTCCTTTTTGTCTGTTTTACGGGATCAGTATTCAAAAATAATTGCTCCGTATGTGAGTCCTGCACCGAAGCCTACAAGAGCCACCTTATCCCCTCTTCTGATCCTTCCTGAGCGGATTGCTTCGTCAACCGCTATCGGGATCGACGCACTGGATGTATTCGCGTGCCTGTCAAGATTCACGAAAAACTTATCCATTGGTATACCGAGATTTTTTGCAGCCGTTTCAATGATTCTTACGTTTGCCTGATGAGGAACTATGACATCAAGCTCATTAAGATCAAAGTCTATCTTCTTTGCCGCAGTTTCAAGAGCTCTCGGTAGCGCCTTTGTTGCAAACTTGTATACAGCCTTGCCGTCCTGCCAGAGATAGTGTCCGTTTGATTCCGGGAATCCGTCATCCACATTTCCGCCGCCTGTCATAAAAGCGTTTGCAGGAGGGATTGAACGTGCAAACAGGTACTTTGCACCTGTTCCGTCAGCCCCGAGATAGCTGGAATAGACTGTGTCCTCTTTTCTTTCCATTACAAGAGCTGCCGCTCCGTCTGCGAAAAGAACGCATGTGCTCCGGTCGTCATAATCAGTAAGCTTGGTAAGATTTTCGTTGGCAACGACCAGTGCATACTTTATATTTTCGTCCGACTGGAGGTATCTTTTCGCCATATCTATGCCGTAAACGCATCCTGCACAGGCGCAGTTCACATCTATTGTCATGGCATTTACAGCCTGTATCTCCTTCTGAATAATGCATGACATTGAAGGCGTGTAATAATCAGGTGAAATGGTGGTATCTATAATAACGCCTATGTCCTCCGGAGAAATCCCTGCGGCTTCGATAGCTTTTTTCGCCGCCTGAGCTCCCATATACCATGTAGGCTCGCCGTCTGAAACGAAACGCTCTTTCATACCCGTCCTTGTTCTGATCCATTCATCGGTTGTATCTATAAATGACATGTAGTCCTCATTGACAACCTTTTTTACGGGATCATAGCGTCCGGTACCCAAAATTTTAATACCCAGCAAAAAAAATTTCCTCCTTGACGTTGTTTTATAATGATTTTTATGGTATATTAGTATATGTAAAACATACATATGCCATATTTATAATCATATTTTATTGTAAACGATTTTTTATTTTTTTGCAATGTAATAATTGTCTTTTTATGAGAGATAATTTGAAATACCGCAATATGCACAATTATTCAGAGTATGTTTTGTTGATATTTAACAATAAAGAAAGAGGTAGAGTTTATGACAGCATTTTTATTTTCCGGTCAGGGTTCACAGTATCCGGGTATGGGAAAGGAGCTTCTTGAAGCAAATCCCGAATTCGGAACTATTTATGAAGCGGCTTCGGACATTCTCGGATTCGATTTGAAAAAGGTTACATTTGAAAGCTCCGAAGAAGAGCTTGCACAGACAAAATACTCCCAGCCGGCAATTATGGCAATGTCTCTGCTTTGCTTTGAAACGGCAAAGAAAAACGGCATTGGCTTTGACGCCGTCGCAGGTCATTCTCTTGGCGAATACGCCGCAATGACAGCAGCAGGAATGCTCACTATCGAAGACGGCTTCAGGGTTATAAAGGCAAGGGCCGCTGCTATGGACAAGGCAGGACGTGAAACAGAGGGCGCTATGTACGCGATCATGAGAATGACGCCTGAGGAAATCGAAAAGATCTGTGCCGAAACAGAGGGGTATGTTGTTCCGGTAAACTACAATTCACCTGCACAGACGGTCATCGCCGGTGAAAAGGAAGCAGCTGCAAGAGCCGCTGAAAAGTTCACGGAAGCAGGCGCAAGAGCAATCCAGCTGAAGGTTTCCGCCGCTTTCCACTCAAAGCTCATGGAGGGGGCATCCAGAGAATTCTATGACGCTGTAAAGGACATCAGATTCTCGGCTCCGTCAGTTCCTTTCTATTCAAACGTAACTGGTGCTGTTCTTGAGGATTTCAGCGACATGCCGTCCCTTCTTGCAAAGCACATGATCTCTCCGGTACGCTTCACTTCCGAGCTTGCGGCAATGAGCAGCGCAGGAATCGAAAAATTCATTGAGCTTGGCCCGAACAAGGTCCTGACAGGTCTTGTAAAGAAGACACTCAAGGACGCGTCCGCTGTAAACATCGAAAACCTGAAAACTCTCGAGGCCGCTCTGGCATAATCTCAAAACGGAGGAAAACTTATGAAAAAATACGCTCTGACAGGTCATCCGCTGGGACACTCCATGTCCCCGTTCATTCATCAGAAGCTTTTTGAGGCGGCAGGCAGGGAAGGTGAATACGCTCTTGCCGATATTGCACCGGAAAATCTTGATGAAAAGCTTCCCTCTCTCATAAAAGAGACCGAGGGAATGAACGTTACTATCCCTCACAAGGCGACTGTCATACCTTTTATGGACAAGCTTGACGCCAGCGCAAAAAGATACAATTCCGTCAACTGCATAAGCTGCAAAGAGGGCGAAGTGACAGGCTACAATACAGACTGCGACGGCTTTCTCCGCTCTGTTCCGGAAGAGGCATTATGCGGAAAGGTTCTCATTATCGGCTGCGGAGGCGTCGGCAGAATGATTGCCATTGAAGCTGCAAGACACGGAGCTGACATGACGATCGCCATAATCCCGGAAGCTGCTGAAGCTGCCCGTATACTTACAGATGAGATCAGTGAAAATTACAGCGGTGTTTCTGTAAAAACAGTCATGGTCGGAGATATTTCAGGGGAATTTGACCTTCTCATCAACGCATCTCCTGTGGGAATGTACCCGAAAACCGACGCATGCCCTGTTACGGAAGATGTCATAAAAAACTGCAAAAACGTATTTGACGTCATCTACAACCCGTCCGAGACAAAGCTTATGAAAACAGCCAGGGAACACGGTATTCCGGCTGTGGGCGGCATGTCCATGCTGGTTCTGCAGGCGGTTGTTGCCCATGAGATATGGGACAAAGATAGCTACTCAAAGGAACAGATCGACGCTATAATAAAGGAAGCAACAGAGATCGTTGACAGGGATTTCAGATGATCCCGGAAACAAAATCGGCAGAATAGAGGTAAAACAATATGGCTATATTTCTTTGCGGCTTCATGGGCTGCGGAAAGACAACCGTCGGAAAGCGGATCGCATCAAAGCTCGGCAGAAAATACTGCGATATGGACGAGCTTATCGTTGAAAAAGCGGGAATGACTATCCCCGAAATTTTTGAGAAGCTGGGCGAACCGGAATTCCGCAGAATGGAATCTGAGCTTATCATTGAGCTCGGCAGCTTCAGCGGAGTTGTTTCCTGCGGCGGCGGAGCTATGCTCAGTGAAAAAAACGGAGAAAATGCAAAAAAAAGCGGAACTGTCGTATTTCTCGACGTTCCCTTTGAAATCTGCTATGAGAGAATAAAGGACGATCCCAACAGACCCATTGCGGCAAGCCGTACCAAAGAGCAGCTTCTTGAGCTTTACAGCGAGAGATATCCGAAATACAAAGGAAATTCCGGCATATCAGTTGAATGCGCAGGAAGTCCTGAAAAAATCGCGGCTGATATAATTCAGACCCTCAGAGACAGCGGTGCCTTAAAATGAAGATATATAATGTATGCATAAAAACAATGGACGGCGGCAAAATAATCCGGGACGGCTGGGTCGGAACCGAAAACGGAAAGATCACAGAAGTTCGCGAAGGAACACCCGAAAATATCTGCGACTTAGATATCGACGGAAAAGGCGGTCTTCTCATACCGGGCTTTATTGATGCGCACACTCACCTCGGGATCATTGAAAACGGGATTGATTTTGAGGGTGACGACTGCAATGAGGCAACCGATCCGTTTACTCCTCACCTGCGTGCGTCAGACGCCGTAAACCCTATGGACAGATGCTTTGAGGAAGCAAGAAAGCGGGGAATAACCTCCGCTGTGATCGCCCCGGGAAGCGCCAATCCCTGCGGCGGCGAGATCATCGCCGTAAAAACTGCCGGCAGACGGATAGACGACATGATCATCAGGACTGTGGGAATAAAATTTGCTCTCGGGGAAAACCCGAAAAGGGTGTACAACGACAGGGACGAAACTCCCGTTACCAGAATGGCGACTGCGGCTGTTATCCGCGAGGGGCTTTTCAAGGCAAAGCGGTATCTTGAAGACATGAACGCATGGGAGGCAGACAGGGAAAACATGGACGCTCCCGAATTTGACATGAAGTGCATGTCCCTTATGCCGCTTCTGAAAGGCGAGATCTCCGCACATTTTCACTGCCACCGTTCTGACGATATGTTCACGGCACTGAGGATCGCAAAGGAATTTTCCATAAAGCCTGTGCTGATCCACGCAACGGAGGGCTATCTCATTGCGGATATTCTCAAAGACGAAAACGTTCCTGCGGTTGCAGGTCCGCTGCTCTGTGACAGGTGCAAACCGGAAATGAGCCGCCTTGAACTGAAAAACCCCGGGATAATGTCAGCCGCCGGAGTCAGGACATGTATCTGCACCGATCATCCTGAAACTCCGCTTCAGTATCTCCCTCTCTCGGCGCTTGCGGCTGTAAAGGGCGGGATGGACCGTGAAGCGGCTCTTGAAGCAATAACCTCAAATGCGGCAGATGCAGCAGGCATCAGCGACAGGACAGGACGGATAAAGGAGGGGCTTGACGCCGACCTTCAGCTTTACCATAATGATCCTCTGGACTTCATGTCGGAACCTGCACTTGTGCTCATTGACGGAAAAGCAGTCTGAAAAGATTCACATATTTTTCACCTTTCCCTCTTATAATTATAATATAGGACGTGCATAATAATGACAAGGGAGGGAAAGCCCATGGAAACAAAAGATCATCTTCTGCTGGCTGAGATCATAACCGAAAGCAGCGCAAGCCGTATAAACGCTGCAAACAAAAAAGCGTTTGCGGCAGGATGTATTGAGCCCGACGTGAATCTGCTGACATATCTGAAGGGACATACCTATGAAGCAACAATAGATTATGTCAGATATACTGTCCGCAGGCTTTTCGGCAGGATGAACACCCCCAGGGACTTCTTTCTTATGGGACGTGCTTTTCACTATATAGGTGATTATTTCACTTTTCCCCACAGTTCCAATTTCAGCGGGACCCTCAGAGAGCATATAGACTATGAGCGCAGGCTCCACTTTCATATATCCGAAAACAGGGATATGAAAACAAGGATTTTTGAGATAAAGAATCCCGGACGCTGCTTAGGATTTCTTGAAAATGCTTTTGAAAAATACCTCAGTATTCCGGGAGATGTGAAAAGCGACTGGGAATTTATAAAAACCGTCTGCGTATCAGCAGGATGTGCGGCTATGAGCCGTGAAGCAAGAAAGTCACGCAGCAGGATTCCACTGGGACAAAAAAAGGTTACAGCGCCATAATAAATTCTTTCCAATAAATACAAAAATCCCCGCGGGCACAGTTTTTGTGCATGCGGGGAGATTTTTTAGGAATGATCCTTAAAGATCAAAAAACGGGGAAACACTTTTCCATATTTCCTCAGAAACCTTGTCCGGCGGCAGGGTCCCGTCAATTATTATCACCTGTTCGGAATCCTTCAGGCGTTCAAAAGCTTCCATGTATTTGCTGCGGACAAGGGTAAGCCTTTCAAGGGTCTCAAACAGCTCCGAGCTGTCACGTCCTGCGGCGATCCTTTCCATGGCGGTTTCCGGAGGAATATCAATGAAGACCGTGCAGTCCGGTCTGAGCAGCTGTGCGCAGATACTGTTTTCGCTTATGACAAGCTCCATTGGCATATCAACGCTGTGATAGGCATAGGACGAAAAATAGTACCTGTCGGTAATGACTGTCGTTCCCGCTTCGATCTTTCCGCAGAGCCCGTCACGGTCGTTTGTCAGGTGATCTATCCTGTCTGCCGCAAAAAGGGAAGCTATCGCCCTGTTGTCGGTCTTTATCCTGCCGGTCATGATATTGTGTATAAGCGAGCCTATGGGTGAATCCGTGGGTTCTCTTGTTTCAAAGCAGCTTATCCCCTTTTGGACAAGACGTTTTTTCAGAGCTGAGATCTGAGTGCTTTTGCCGCTTCCGTCTATCCCCTCAAAAGCTATGAATCTTCCTCTGTTTTCAGTTTTCGGCATTGCATTGCTCTCCTTACAATTTTCATATTGATGTTTAAAGTATATCACAAACCGTCATTTTTAGCAACACGCTGATTATAAGTCCTGCCGTATCACTCTTGACAAAGGCATTCAATTAGGATATAATTAACACAAATAATAAGAAAGGAACGGACCAATGGACGATAAACTTCGCATGCTTGAAGAAGAGCAGAAAAGACTTATGGAAGAAATCGACCGGAATAACAGAAGGATTTCCGGCAAAAGCACTCCTAAAAAGGAAAAAAATGAGCTTCTGCAGTTTTTTATAGGACTTCTGCTTCTCGGCGTGGGTCTTTTCTGGGTTTTTCAGACCGTAAAGGTTTCGACTCTCTGGGGTTCCTTCTATCATATCGGCGGTTTTTCAGTACCAAACGGAACAGTCATTATTCCGCTCCTTATCGGCATCGTCATGCTGTTTATGATGGAAAGGAAAATTTTCGGATGGATCGTAACAGCACTGGGTGTCGCGATAATACTGCTGACGGTTATTATGAGCGTAAGGCTTTATTTCACCACCACATCCCTTTTCAACTATGTTATGATGTTCGGGTTCATAGCAGTCGGAGGCGCACTTGTCCTCCGCGCACTTTTCAAGAAACAAAAATAAATTTATATATATGTAAAGGAGAGAATACTGATGGGTATTTTTCAGAGACTCAGCGATCTTTTAAAATCAAATGTCAACGATCTTATTGACAAGGCAGAAGATCCTGAAAAGATGGTAAAACAGATCATTATCGACATGCAGAAGGAACTGAGCAAGTCAACGCAGGCACTGGGTCAGGCAAAGGCAAGCGAAAGAATCGCGCAGAAGCAGTACAATGACGCTGTGAAGACATCTCAGTCATGGGAGGAAAAGGCGAAGGCTGCCATTGCTGCCGGTGACGAGGAGCTTGCAAAGAAGGCTCTGGCAAACAAGGTGAAATCCGACAAGGACGTTGAGTCCTACAAGGAAATGTATGACACCATTTCACAGCAGACAGAAACTATCCAGACACAGGTTGAGGTACTCAAATCCAAGCTTGAGGAAGCAAAGAGCCGTCAGGCAATGCTTATTGCGCGTTCAAGAATGGCTGAGACCCAGAAGAATCTTGCCAAGTCTTCCGGAAGCTTTGATCCCGGAAGCGCAACTGAAAAGTTTGCAAGAATGGAAGAAAAGATCGAGCGCAAGGAAGCTGAAGCTCAGGCGTTTTCCGAAATTGCAGGTGAGAACAGCATGAATTCAGACGCTGATGAATTTGCAAAGCTTGAAGCTGATTCAAAGGTAAACTCAGAGCTTGAAAGGCTCAAGGCAGAAATGGGAATGTGATTTCAGAAAGGTACAGACAAAATGGAAGAAAAAAAGAAAAGTCAGATGCATATTTTCATCACAGTTCTGACAGCGCTTATCTGCGTTACCTGCTCCGTTGCATACATTGTTTTCAGAACGATGAGCAATAAAAACTATGAGCAGAAGTGGAAAGACTACGATGAATGCGGTATCTGATCCATACTGAAAACAGGCGGTCCTTGTAAAAAGGACCGTTCTTTTTTTACTGCAGAAAACCATCCTCATATGTTCCCAGATATGTCTTCACAAGAGAGCCGTTTCCGGTCACTATCATCTTGTGAATCCTTTTTTCCTCTAAAACCCCTTCGATCGTCATAAGGTCGTAAAGCTCCTCAAAGCCGTAGCCCACATACTCGGCATATGTACACTTTATTCCTCTTTCACTGTACTTTATCCTGTAATCGAGTGCCGACTGAGGATCGTTTAGGTACTGCATGTCAAGGGGTATCTGCTTTTTCCTTACGATCTCGTTTTCATACGCTCTGTCGTTTTTTATGGTAAAGCTGTCATAATTCCCGTCTATGTCCTGCATGCTTATATCGCTGAGCAATTTTGTCTTGTCATACACTACCCCTGTGCTCACAGCGTTTCTTCCGTTTATCACAATATGCCTTTCCGGATCCTTTAATGTTGTCCTTACAAGATTTACACGGGTAACATAGGGATATGTGCCGTTCATTCTAAATGAGAAGTTTACTGCCGCGTCCCACATGGTGGAGCCTTCCTTAATGTAAATATAATTTATTCTTGAAGTCCCCTCAAAATAAACATTGGGGATATCTGAAAATTCTCTTTTAAGATCGGTAAACGCAATATTTGTTCTCATCCCCGGAACGGTCTGGTTCTGGCAAAGCAGCGAAGAAAAGCTTCTGGACTTTACTCTGAGATAGGTCAGCTTGTTGCGTCTGAATACTTCCACTGAATCGGCAAGTCCGTCATGGAGTGTAGTGAAGCCGCTTGTAAACTGTATTCTCTTTACAGCTGAAAGCTCCCTCCATGTGCTGAGGAAAAGGCCCTCAAAAAAGCTGTACGGGGTATATGCCTCCCGCACAAGCTTAAAGCTTATGCACTGTTTCTCCGGATACATTTCCCCTTCAGAGGTTATAAGCTTGAGTATCAGCGTCATGATATATTCGCCTCCAGATAGCTGTCGCACATAAACTTGATCTCGCATTCGATAAACTGTGACTTCATATCCGTAAAGGTCCGGAAGCTTTCGAGCCTTGCCGCATTGAAAAATATCCTGTCAAGATTGAGAAAATACCGCTCATCATTGCTCATAGCATTGTAAAGCTGCTCCTCCGCATTGATATTGTCGGATTTGAGTATTCTCCCCTTTATAACAAGGCTTGCAGGATAGGTCCCGTCCTCTCCCAGGGCAGCCTGTCCCTGTGCAACGCTCTCGAACTTGTATTTTTTCGTCCTGAACACCTCATAGGAAACAAGATGTATCTTCAGATCTCCCAGAGAGACCGTGTAGCCGTGGTCGGGATTTATACTGTACTTCATACTACACCGCCGCCGTTCTTGCACCCAGAATGATTTCGGTTTCCAGCACCATCCTCCCCAGCTTCGGATTCTGATTTACTCTTCCCACCGTCACCTTTTCAAGAGAATACCCCGACTTTGCAAAAACATCAATGATTTTGCTGTCGGTCATATCATAAAGTCTTCCGGGATTCATGTCAGGCTGCCCGAAAACGCTGACTCTTACCTTTATCCGCACGTCATAGGTCTTTACGTCCTCACATATCAGAAGATCCTCAAAAATGATCTCCTCCACAGCAGCAGATGCATAAACATCACTGCGGCATTCGGCAGGGACTTCATATTCTGAAAAAACATCCCTTTTGTTTTCAATAAGACCGATAACATCTTTTCTCATAAATTCAAGTCCTGTCATACTGCGCCTCCTTTAATAAACCGAAGCGAACACGAAGCTTTCGTCCTTCATAAGCTCCGCTGCCTCTGTAAAATATTCGTTCACCAGCTCCCTTGCAAATTCATATTCAAGGGACGGCCTTTCCGATGAGTCCTCCGCTCCCGCATAGGTGTAATTTATCCTCTTTCTGACGCAGGTCATCTGCACATATTTCAGATTTGCAACAGCGCCGCAGAGATAATCAAGCCTTGCATCATTTTCATCGGCGTCCTCTTTCAGCATTCTTTTTACCCATGCTATTGCAGAGCTTATAACCGGCTCGTATCTGTCCGTATCCTTTTCGCCCGAAAAAAGCACAAACAGAGAATTTATAACTGCATTATTCATTTTACGCCCTCCTGCATTCTGAAAGCGTCAACGCTTTCCTTGTAAATGTCAAGCTGCGGTCTTATTTTTGACCTGTACTCCTTTTCAAGAACACTTTTGAAATCCATAAGCTCCTGCGGCGACATTTTTTCCGCCGAAGCTGCAATCGCCTTTGAACACTCCTGGGAGCTGCTCAGAAAGCAAAGCTTTGTAATGTCTGATCGAAGCATACCGCAGAGCTTTTCTATGATCGGTTCAGTTTCCCCTTCTTCCTGTGCGCCGTCACCGCCGAAAAACTTTCTTGTAACTCCGGCGCTTATCTGTGCAGGCACGGCAACAAAGCTCCATTCGTAGGCGTCTTTAATGTCGTCAAGAATAACATGTGCTGTCTTTGAGCCGTATTTTTTTCCGCAGACATGCTGACAGCCCTTTTTGTTCCTGTCAGCTCCGCAGACGGAGCATATCCTCTTTCCCGCACTGCACGAAACGCTGACCTCCTTTTTTATTCCGCCGTCAATTTCCCTTATAAGGTCGGAGTTGGCGTTTGTCCTAACCATGTAGGCGCTGGCTTTCAGACAGACATAATCCTCGCCCGCCGCTGTTTTTCTTCCGCTGTCCGTTTCAAGGACAGTGTCGAAGATCCTTGCAGTCTGTCCCGAGCTTTTTGCCTCATGGTCAGAAATACCGGTTTTCCCCACAAAAAGCTCTTTAAGCTTTCTGAGCGCCGGGACTGAAAAACGCTCCCCGTCCCTGTCGATCTCATTGTCGCAGAGGACAACGTCAAAAATATAGACCTCATCAACCTTGTGTTCACGTCTGGTAAAGCGGTTGAGCTTTTCAAGCTTTTCCTTTTCATCCATAGCAAAATACCTCCCTTAAATTTATTATATATCCGGAGAAAGGCTCTCCGGATTCTTTATGTCAGGCTGAGTACCTTTACGGCGTCGCCGATAACCTTCTTGAACGCAAGGTTTACAGATACTGTAAATGCGTCAAGCTGACGGTCGATAAGCTTGTCTGTTTCCATAACAAGGTCTGAGCTTGTTATGTATTCAAGAGCATAGCTGCTGTCAAGTCCGACGATAGTGTCGTCCCCGATCTGAGCAGATCTGATAAGCTTTGTGCCGAAAGGAAGAATTACCGCACCATTTTCGTCAACGGTAACACTGTCTCTGACCTGTTCCATGGAAAGAATAGCGGCAGCGTTTTTCGGGGAAACTATCATAGCCTTCATGCTGTAATCAGAAAACTGGCTGAAAAGCTCTGTTACATTTGCATAGGAAAGCGCACCTGCTGCTTCAATGGCAGCAGCTCCCTGCTTCATGGTGTCTATCGCCGCACCGCAGACAGCGTCCGCCAGCTTCTTTCCGATAGAGCGGAGTGTAAGTGTGAAAACGTCCAGTTTCTGGAGTCTTACAGCCTCATAGGAAGCGGTAACGAGTCTTCCGTATTTCACCAGACTGATGTTGCTGTCCGATTCTCTGATAGCTGTTTCGGGAAGAGCAGTTCCCTGTGCTGTACCGCTGCTGTAAGAGCCCGTTTCAGAAACTGTGTAGCCTCTGTACTGATTGCCCTCGCAGACGGTCTTTACAGCAACAAGCTGAGGCAGAACGGATTCGTCCATTCCCTGAACGACTGCACGTCTTACAAACTCAGGGAAAAGCACGGCGCTTTCAGTCGTCGCAAAGAATTTCTCCACCCTGTCGCAGTCACGTCCCTTGATTTTAATGTCAAAACGCCTGAGCTGTCTTTCAAAGGCGTCAAGTCCGCCAAGGGGAGTGCCGCTGTAATTTTCCGTGGGATCGGCTTCCTCAAGAGCCTGTGAAAAGCTCTTTCCGGAAAGATTGTAAAGTCCCTTTTCAAGCTTTATTTCGTTATACATAAATAATACCTCCGTTAAATTTTTTCAAGTCTTTTTTCAATTTCTTCTGCCTGTGCATTTTTAAGTCTTGCCTCAGCAAGAGCCGATTCGTCCTGAAGATTTATGTTGTCCCACACAACCTCTGCCGCAGCATCGCTTCCGCTCAGCCGCAGAAACGCCTCTGAAGTCTTTTTTATGACGGGAGTCAGAAGCCGTCTGTAATATTCCAGCTCGGATGTAAGTATATCCGCCTGCTGTGAGGACATTCTCTCTGTTGTGGACCAGTTAAGTCCCAGCAGAAACGGCGGAACAGAAAGCTTTGCAACAAGCTGCTCCATGATCTGCCTTACGGGGATTTCCGTGTCAAAAAGCTGATTTTCCGCCCCGATAACCTTTATGTCCACATCTCCAACAGCAACAAAATCCCTTATTTCTCCGTTCCTTGCGGCGTTCATTCCGTCAGACCACTCTTTGGCGATCTGCATTGCCCTTTCCTTTGTAAAAGCGCTCTGACTGCTGTCTCCACAGGGCTTGTAGGTCACAGCATAGCGCACATTCCCTGCCCTTTCGTAATTCTGCCCGATGCACCTGTAAATTTTCATAAGGACCGAGCTGAGCGCCGGAAGTCCCCTGAGCAGAGAAACGCCCATAGTCCTGCCCGGAGGAGGGTTAAGTGCGGAAAACAGTATCAGCTGGGGAAAGCTTACAGGTTTAAGCTCACCTTTTTTGTCCTTTACGCAGAAAACAGGCGTTTCAGGAGCTTCGCCCGGGAAAACCGCAGCCTTTGAGGGGTCTCCGTTGTAAAGTGCTGCGATCTGCATTGTGTCATAGTCGATGACAATTTCCCCTACAGCATTTCCATAGGTCAGCAGACTTTCAAGAAAGCTGTCAGTAAAGCTCTGGAGAGATCTTCCCGTAATTCCCACAGGAACGCTCTCCGTAAACCTGTCAAGCTCCTCCTGCATGCTCTCGTCGGAGCATATGACCCTGTATCCGCCCGTAAGCCTTACTATTTTTCCGATGGCGGCATCTATGACAGGAACAGTCAGCCTTAATTTGTCGTAAAGCTCCTTTTCGAGCCTGCCCACCGTTCCGGGCATGACCTCATCGCATATTCTCACCGCCGATGATACAGGGGTACTTATATCCTTTTTCTTTCTGAAAAAGCTCAAATTCAAACCTCCCTTCATCTCGATACGGACGCTACAAAGAAGCTGTCCGCACTGTCGTTTTCAAGAACTGTCGTCACAAAATATCTTACATCGTCCATTGCATGATCGTTTTCCTTGACCGGAACATCCCCTCCGGATTTTTCGTTCCAGCAGTAAAGAGAAAATTCCCTCAGACAGTCGGCACAGTCCTTTGAAAACATTATCTTCCTGTTTTTCAGAGCGTCGCTCACCTTTCTTATGCCCCACAGCACATCATTCTTCGCCGGAACCGCCCTGAACTTCCCGTGCCGCCTTATGCACTCGATAAAGCTTGCGGCAGACGGGTCAGCTATGACCATTTCGGGTTTTGTGTCTCCGGCAAGCTGCTCCAGGGCTTCATAATGCTCCTCGTCCGTTCTGGAGATCCCCTCCCTCCTGGAATCATAGTAGTACTCACGCAGCCTGTACCAGACTCCGCCGCTGTGCCCCCACAGTCCGAATGAAGAGGGATTGACAGTTCCGTAATCGCAGGAAATTATATACCTGTCGCATTCCGGAGCCTTTGAAAAAGTATGCTTTTCCTCGCTGAACATCTGATATACAGCGCCGCTTGCCGCCGTCCACTTTCCCAGTACAAATCTGTCGTAAAAGACTCCCGAATAAAGAGTTTCGTATCTTTTTCTGATATTATCCGGCAAGGACGGATTGTCCTTCATGGTAAAATGAATATAAAGGGCATTTTTCTCCTCAGCTTTTTTTATCCATTCCCTGTAAAACCAGTGATAAGGATTATCCGGGTTACAGTTGAACCAGAGCTTTGATCCGGCAACAGAACACCTTGCCGCCGCCTGTTCCACAAAGGATCTGGGCATAAGCGCCACCTCGTCCAGCAGCACACCTGCAAGAGTCATCCCCTGTATCAGCGATGCGGAGCTTTCATCACGGCCTCCGAAGAAATAAAACCTGTTCTGCCTTCCCGATATGCGGATGTCAATGTAATTTTTGCTCACCTTTTCGATGTATGTAAACCCCATTGCCCCGAGCGTACCCAGAAGCGGCTCAGCAAGATTCCTGCGCAGGGACGTGATCGTCTTTCCGCAAAGGGCAAAGGATTGTCCGCTAAAACAGGTCATAGCCCAGCTTACAAACCCGATCGACATGCAGAGAGTCTTGCCGCTCCTGACAGAGCCGTCGCATATAACAGCGTCCCTGCCTCTGTGTTTTTTCATATTCCACCAGCCGATAGCAAGCTTTTGTTTTGCAGAAAAAGTCTTAAACCTCATCCCCGTCAGCCGCCTCCATGTTGTTCAGCGCATTGATAAGATTTTCAGCGCTCTGGGTGTTTTCCTGAGAAGCGTATTCATACAGCCGTTCAAGAGCCTTCTGCCTGTCAAAAAGCCTGACTTCAACACCGCCGCCCTTGATTTTTTTGATTTCGGAAACGTTGAAAAGATCCAGTCCGGCAATTGCGGCCGGATCTGGTATTTCCTCGGAAAAGACGAGGAAAGCCGCATCGTTTGCGCTTCCGAAGGCGATTCTCTCAAGACCTGTTCTTACAAGCTCGGAAACCGGAACATGATCCGCCATAAGCTTCTGAACAGTTTCCCGGTTTCTTTTTCTTCCCAGGATCTTCATCCCCTCCGAAAGAGCGCTCTCCGGAGGAAATCCCGCCTTAATTGCCGCTTCCCGTATGTTCCCAAGCTTTGCGTAATAGCAGCAGAACTGCCGGCACATACTGACTTCATTTTTCAATTTCATTTCTCCTTTCTGCATTTTTATCATCCCCTTTCACTAACGGGCAAAAAACGGGCTTTTTTTGCACGAAAACATGCAAATAAGAGAAAAATAAATTTCAGATTCGACTTTTTACATAATTTTTTTGAAGTTTTTTGTGCAATTACACGAAATAAAAAAACTTCAAAAAAAGTGTTGACTTTTTCTGAAGTTCAGTGTATAATAATATAGTCGCATAAAGCGGTAGCAAAAAAGGCGGCATAGCTCAGTTGGCTAGAGTACTCGGTTCATACCCGATTGGTCGTTGGTTCAAATCCTACTGCCGCTACCAAATATGGCCCGTTGGTCAAGAGGTTAAGACACCGCCCTTTCACGGCGGAATCATGGGTTCAATTCCCGTACGGGTCACCACAACACATTCCCGAAAATGACGTATTTACGTTGTTTTCGGGTTTTTCTTTTATCGTGAAAATCCACTTTGTTCTTTGTCTGTTCTTTATTTAGAAAATGCGGATTTTGTGAGCCGAGGTCAGCCGACCTTTGGCTCATTTTTCTTTGTGCTGAAATCAAGTGCAGAGCTGACAGCGTCCGAAACTTTCGCCTGAGCTTCTTCTAACATATGGCAATAAATATTACTCGTTGTAGAAACCGTGGAATGTCCTAATGCTCCCGATACCGTTACAATGTCCACGCCATGATTTACAAGAAGCGATGCGAACAAGTGACGGAAACTATGTAAACCATAAAACGGCAGGTCATGCTTCTCACAGAATTCACCAAGCCAGAAGTAAGGAGTGCCGTTCTGCATAGGCTCACCGTTCCATTTCGTGTAGAGCCTGTCCGTTTCCACCCACTTGTCGCCGCATTTGAGAGCCTGCTCGTCCTGTTCCGCCTTGTACTCTTTCAGCATATCCATGATTTCCTGCGGAAATTTCAGTGTTCTCTGGGATTTTCTTGTTTTGGTAGTATCTGTGTAAACGCCTTTCTTAGCTGTGTAATTTGAAGTTCTGCGAACGCTGATGATATTATTTTCAAAGTCCACATCTTTCCATTCCAGCCCTAACATCTCACCACGGCGGAAACCACTGTAAATCATCAGGTTGAAGAATGTGCGGTACTTCAAAGGTTCATCATTCAGCAGCGTGAGAAACTTCTGTACCTGTTCGGGAGTATAGATTTTCTTTTCGGTCTGCTCGTTCTTTGGGAGCGTGACCTTTGCACAGGGATTGTCGCTCACCACACCCATTTTCACGGCATAGGCAAACACATCAGACACAAAGCTCAGATTGTGACGTATTGTTTTTGGTGCTAACGGCTTGCCCGTGCGTTCATTTGCCCCATCCTTTGAAAGAGAATTGACGAATGCCTGTATTTGCCTCGGCGTGATCTTATCCATTCGCATATGACCGATAGCAGCGTAAACTCTCTTGCGAAGCTGTAACATTCTCTCGTATGTAGTATTGCGGAGATTTGGTTTAGCGTACTCCTCAAACCACTCTTCTGCAAACACTTCAAATTTTATCGCCTTTGACTGATAGCCGTGATTGCAAGCTTCTTCAAACATGACCGCCTGACGGTTCAGCTCTTTTTCGATTTGCTTCTGTGTCATTTTCGGCTCAGGTTTCCAGGTCATAGACTGGATCACCTGTTTGCCTTTGCTGTCGTAGCCACAGCTCACCCTGATAGAGTAGCTGTCACCACGTTTTTGTATAGTAGCCATAATATGTACCTCCTCGGTAATATCACAGCGTACCTTTCCGATGATATTGTAGCGCAATATTTCGGCATTGTCAAGGTTTGCTGTGATATTTTTCTTTTGTTCTATCTTGTATTATTCCAGTCCCCACGACTTTTTCTTTCCGGCGGTGGACTGCTGTACTTCCTGTTCACGCTGATTGTTGATATACTCCTGCGTCTGCCTGACCTCAGCGTATTTCTGCGGCTCAAAGCGTTTCAGCAGGCTTACGAACTCCGTCAGTTCATCGACCTGAGCTTGCAGAACTGAATTGTCACGGCGAAGCTCCGAGCATTCTCCCGAAGTACGCTTTAACCTCTGACGGACATCTTCTGTTTCTTTCAGACTTCTGTCCAGCCTTTCACGGAGAGCGTATACAGTATCGCCGGACTTGTGAGTGCTGTCGCTGAGCTTCTTCATGATCTTGCTCAGACGCTGTGCCTTGGAGATAATCTCGTCCGAATGTTTCATGATAGAAAACTTACCGTCAAGCAAGCTGCTTAACTCCTTGCAAAGCTGCTCACACTCGTCCTCAATCTTGAACTCCTTTTCATAGTCGGGGATGTAGTTGAGCAGAGCGTTTATCTGAGTTTTCTTTTTCTCAATATTTTCATCGAGCTTTTCACTCTCCGAGCGTTTCTCGGCAAGCTCAGTTTCGATTTGAGCATTCTGCACAGCCAGCTCGTCAGCCTGTCTGCGTTTCTCCTTGTATTCAGGTATCTCCAACGTCCCTCTCGCCTTTTCGGGAGCAAGGGGCTTAATACCATGTTCACGGCAGATTTTATTCAGCACTTCCACCTCGGCAGCTCTCCATTTAGCAATTGCCATTTTGCCCTCGCCGTATCCCATTTCTTTGAGAGCCTGGGCGATACCGTTCTGAACGTCCTGCCCTCGCTTGTAGTGACCGACAGGAATATAGTCTATGTGCAGGTGCGGAGTGGCTTCGTCCATGTGCAGAACGGCGTTAAAAACGTAAAAGTTAGGATTGCGTTTTTGAAATCTCTCCATGTACTCTTTCAGGCAATCAGCCACAAGCTGAAAGTCCTCGGTGCCGTAACCCGAATCTTCCTTTTTGCCGATCTGCACAACGTCCTCATAGAAACTCTTACGCTTGTCGGCTGCGGTGCGTACATTATTACATGGCTTCACACCAAAGAGGTGTTCGTAATAGCTGCCGTGAACCTTGCGGTCGTTACGCTTCTGTTTTGCATTGTAACGCTCGGTGGATTCCTTGAAAAGCTGATCGTAGGCTTCGCCAATTGGTTGACACACGAAAGTGCTATTTTGCGGAGTGCGGAGCGGATCAACATTGTCCGCCATGAACTCCCGATTATTGTGAGTCAGAGAACCCTTTCCCTGACCAAACGAGATTCGTTTTTCTTTCATTTTATTGACCTCTCTTTTCATTGGATTTACTTCTCTCTTTCTATGAAATCCAATCAAAAAATCATAGGCATCAACTCCTTTCATGACCGCTAAGGCGGAAGCTCTGACGGGTAAATTTTCCCTGAACGACACAAAGTATGGTCGCAGGAAAAAAGCTGCGGAGCAGCGGTTACAACGGTGCAGAGCGCCGCTTGTAACTCCGTAGTACTTGCGGCAGCAGTTGACCGCCCCAAGAACTACTCCGCCCTGTGGGACTATCCCTGACGGGAGAATAATGACTGGCGGAGCAGCCGAAAATGCGGGTACATTTATTCAAAAATCCGCATTACAATTCTGAAAAATCAGCACTCAAATTTTTCTGAAAATCTGCTATTTCGGCAACGATATTTTTCATCGAAAGCCGACCGTCTTTATTGCTGTTTATGAACTTCTGACAAAGGTACTCCGCATAGTCAAGATGATGCAGGGAATATTCAAAACGCTTGTCCGGAATTTCATCGGGCGAAGCAGGAGCAAACTCTCTCCATTCACGCATCTGCCAAAGGTAATCATTCAGCGTTTGCCAAGCGGACTTTTCCCATTCTTCATAGGCTCGCTTTTCGGCAATCCGCTTTTGGTATTCAGATACTTCTTCTTTGGTCGGAGTTGTGCCTACTTGGATATGCAGACCAAAGTCTTGATTCAGCTTTTTTACCGCATCAATAGGCTTGTCCAAGCCGAACATTTTTTGCGTGAAGCCGATAACGTCAACGTGCGTTCCGCAGCCGAAGCAATGAAGATTATCGGGATATATCTTAGCGGAGGGAGTTCTCTCCTCATGAAACGGACATATGCACATTCCGCCTCGGTCAATATGTAAGCCGTATCCCTCTGCAACAGTTCTCATATCAACAGCAGATTTTACTTGCTCGAATACCGTCACTTCTGAAAATAGGCAAGCAGGTCAGCCTTGTTGACGAGTATTTTGCCGTTTCTGCCCTCGCCCGTGCGGACGGATTTCACCTTGCCCTGCTTCACAAGCAGACGGACGGTGTGTTCTGAAAGTCCGCCGATAAGCTTAGCGCTCTCCTTGATGGTGAGCATCTCCACCTTTTCAGGCTTTGGCTCGGTCGGTGCAGGAGCGTTCTCTATCGGCTTATCATAGGCGATAGCCGTCATAAGCTCCAGTACCTGATTCAGCATTGCTTCTTTCTGTTCTCTTGTTAACATAAACATTACCTCATCTTTCTCTCTAAGAGTTTTTGTTTTATGAACTATCAGCATTTTCAGCACGATCGAAGTCCGAAAATGTCGATAATGTCGATTGTTCAGGTGTTGGGATTGATAAAAACCATGATCCCACTCTTGTTGTTGCCGTTTGCTCCCTGAATTTTCTCTCGGTGAATATAGTTGTATTCCTCCAACATATCCATAGTCTCCCCGAAGTCCTGAGCGTTTTTGAAAAGTGTACAACGGCACAGCTTGTATAAGTCGTTCTGCCTGATGCTCTGAATCTGCTTGGAGCGTATCTTGTTCAGCACTCTCTCAGCCTTGACCGTTGCAATATCCACATCGCCGAGACTGTAAGCGTATATTGCCTGTTCACGGTAATACTCCGATATCTCGACAGCGTTGCAGAACGTATCAATACCGACACGGGTTTCCACAGGATTCACACCATTCAATGCACACTTCACGCAGTGAATGATACCGCACAGTCGGAGTATCAAACCATGATACTTTCCGCCCCAGTCCTTGCAGAACGCCATATCCGTAAGAAGTCTCGGCTCGATATGATTGTTGTAATAGTCTACGAACTCCTGATATGCGTGATCGTCAAAGTGGAGATACAGCTCTTTCTCATCGTGGTAGGCAAACTTGTTACTTAATAGCTTGTACACTAACTTCTTGTAGTTCTCAGCGACTTCTTCGGGGACTGGCTGAGTATCATACCGCCGTAAGCCGATATTGCTTACAGGGAAACAATAGACGAAACGTGCTATCAGTCCGCTGCCACGGAAAGCCGTATTGTTTATCATGCTGTCGAATACATAGGGCTGACAGGCAAGACATATCGACATATACGGCTTTTTCAGAACAATGCTTGCCCTGGTCGCTCTGTCACTGATGTAAGTTTCTCCATTCCAAGATTTTAAGAGCAGGTCGAGGTTCGGAATATTGTTGCTGTAACGTCCGCTGAAATTTCCGAGCATTCCGGCTTCGTCCGAAATCATAAGCAGAGTGCCGTTTTCTTCGAGCTGATTTACAAGGGATTCTGGAGTAATATCATCGACCACGATACGTCTGAAATTATTCTGAGGGATATTGCTCAGGTCGGTCTGGAACTTGGCAATCTCATCGGCGGTCACATCATCTTTCTTTTCAAGAGCTGCGAGCTTACCCTCTAAGAGACGATATTCAGCCTGAGATTTAAAGATGTCCTGCTTGTTGTTCTCGTTCCATTCGTGAGCGAACTGTATGTACGGTCGCTTTACCATTGAGATAACAGGAGACTTCTTGAAGCTCGGCTCTGCAACGGTCAGCGCATCAAGCACCAACGGCTCGGTGTGGTCACGTTTTGCCGACATTCGGTACACTCCCGAAAAGCAATAGCTCACTGCAGAGAGTATTGCCGTGCCTGCCATTGCAACATCTGTTGATGTGGTTGTCGCTACCGCAGAAGCCATCTCCCTTAATATAGGTGGAAGAGCATTCACAGGGAACGGCAGGAGGTTTGTTCCATTGGGACGGAGTGGTGTGGGAGTTACCCACGAATTGTTTTCATTCAATAGATTTTATGTTCCTTTCTTGTAGATTTATAAAAGCGCTTTTATATGTTTGCGGTCAACATTTGCTATGTTATTCCGCTGTCAGCTATCTTTCTCTGCCGACATCTCCATTTTATCATAACGTCGTAATTTTAATCCATAACATCACGTTATAATATACCAAAAATACGTTAAAGATTTGATTTTTGTTCTAACGTTTTCTAAATTTATCGTTATTAGCTTGACTTTTTCACCTTTGAAAGATATAATATTTATAACGTATTTGGTTTTTGACGTTATGAAAAAGGAGCATAACATGGATAAAGATAAAAAAATCCTGCTCTATCGAATTGACGAGCAGGCTAAAATCGTTGTATTTGTGGTCACAGAGGACAATGAAAAGGCATGGGGAAACATTACTGAGGACAATCAGACGGTTCTCAGCTTTGATAATATTTTCAGTGATATAACCGAATTCCGAAACAGTTTCCTTGACTATGAGCAGCTCACCGATGAGCTTATTGGTGCTATCAACGGCAGGGGTGCGGTGTTCTGTGAGATATTGGAACGGTTTGACGATAACCGCCTTAATAGCTTCAACTTTTTTACACGGTATTATTCCGATATGCTCCGTGATGTTTTTATTTCTGCAAGAGAGGACATTGACAAGGCTGGAGCGCTGTTCAATACTCGTGCTTTGAAAAAGTCCACAGAATATGTGCAAAACATATTTAACCATATCCGTGATGTTATGCGTGACGATTGGAACTTTGATTTTAATTCTGAAAGCGAATTGCAGGCGTTCAAGCTCAGCTTCGATAAAGTCATTATCCGTGGAAATGACCGAAACGAGATCTACACTATTGCTGATATGTCACTTATCAATTTCTTCTATGATTACAGCTTTGCTATACATAGTCTACAGCTATATGTTTGTAGCTGTAAGTATTGCAACAAGCAGTTCCTTGGTATGAAAAATGCTGTGTGCTGCGATGCGGAGGAGTGTCAGGAGACGTATCAGAGGGAACTTCGGAACGCAAAACGCAGGGAAAAGGATAACAGCACTTACAAAGTGCATATCAATCGGCTCAGTAATTATATCGGTCAGCAGAAAACAAAATTATCTCCTGCCGTGCTTGAAAGCCCCAAACTTGTAAAGAAGTATGACGACCAGCGTAAGGTGTTTATGAAGTTTATGCGTGATAAGATAAGCGAATATGAAGCTGAGAACCGCCTGCCCGATGAGGAGCTGAACAGCTTTTATGATAAGATGAAGCAGGATGTTGTAAGCTTTGTGTATTCTCTTGAAGCCGAAGCAGAGTAAGGAAAACTTTGAATCCAGTGGAGTCAAAGATAAAGAATGTAAAAAAATAGCCGAGAGAGTTCTCGGCTAATTACTTTATAACTTAAATCCGTCATTAAACGCATCGATGATGTCATCGGCAATAACATTTATTGGTAAATGATCTACAAGAGTGCCAACTACTGTATCGATGTCATCAAGAGGGAAAATATCACGAGTTGTATATCCAGTATACTTGATCACTTTAAAACCATAGTCAAATATCAACGAATATATATAATCGTTTGAGTTAATTCTATAAGTTATTCTTCCTACGCCAGCACTTTTATTGTTATACCAGTCTGGAAAATATTTTTGTAGGAATGAATGATTGCCATAATAATGAATTCGTCCCTCTTTTCCCCAAGCACCTTGAAGATCATTCCCCTCAAAATGAACATCAATTAATGCAGTTCCGCCATGATATTTATTATTATAATGACGGATATTTGATAAAAATCCTAATGCGAAAGCATAGTCTTCCCACGAAGAATAACAAACTCCGCTCCATCCCCATCGGGGATTATTAGTTTGATAATCAAGTGTAATCATATAGACTAATCTCCTTAATTAGCATAAGCCAAATTGATTGCTGCAACTAATCCATCATAATCTCCGTATTCGATATCTGCAAAGTTTTCTTTTTCAAGACCGACAAGTAACACATATATAAACTTATCAAAAGAGTAGATTGGCTCTTCGTGTTCCTCTAAATCTTCTCTTATAGTTGCAGATTTTGCTAACAGGCAGATATGTTGATAATCCTTGTTAATAGCTTGTGTGTTGCCATTTGGGTGAGCATAGTTGAAATGCTGTGTTGGTGTAAGTGCTATCAAATTTTCAATGTAATAGCAGATCGTCGGATAATAGGCTTCAGGGAAAATATGATGAATGTTAGTAGCCAAATCTCCAATATGGCGCTCATCGTCAAGAACTTCGGTAATTCCTTTTCTGAATTGATCATTGTAAACTCTTACAATACGCTTAGCCTTAGCAGACATATATTTTGTAAGGTCTTTATTGATTTTTAGTCCAGCAGTCATTTCATACTCAGAGCGTGTCATTTCCTTTGGCTTATCTGAATAAATATCCCTGAAATTATCCCTGTTATACATAAGCATATCGTATGTGATTTTATGCTTGGATAAATGTCCACGTTCTGTCCCCTCAGTTCCATGTAAAAATGCAAGGGGATTTATTACCTTTGTAAAGATTCTGCGACACTCCGTTCTTCCATTGATAGGAGTGTTAGCGATAATGAAATCTTCATAATCGGATTTAAGAGAATCGAAGTTTTCTTTGCTGGTATCTTTGAAGAAATGCTCAAACTTACTGATAATACCTGAATCGGTAAGTACATCAGAAATATAGCATTGTAAGAACGTCAATGCATTTCTGTCACGAAGAGAAATGTATTCAAGCAGTTCTTCATTTGCTACACGATAAAAATTCCTTGTCTTTCGCTTATCCTTTTCAAGCACACCTGAGTAAGCAAGTAGTTCCATAGGCTGTTGAAAAAACTTATCATATTCATTACGAGCCTTTGTTTCATCAGGATTTGGTTTTTTGAAGATGCTCTCAACATTATCCACCGTGTAAGCATCGTGCCAGATATCCATAGAAGTGAAATAGTCATTTCCATTCTCAGCAACATAATTTGCAATACAGTCGGCTATTATAGTAAGCACATCAGGAGTGCATTTTTGATCTATCCAACGGGCATTATGTGATTTTCGAATATCATAATCCCTTTGAGATAAGAATTCATCTATTTCTGCTTTGCTTAAAAATCTCATACTTACACCTCTTTTAACAATCCAAAAAAGAATACTGAATTACTGTCAACATTCAGTGATCTTGTCTGATAATTTCTGGCTATCTTATAAAAAGCTCTGTATTCATCAGTAGAGAAAAAGCCACGCTGTTTTTCTGTAAGAGATAGCCCATTCTTTAAAGTTAGTATAGCTACTGAGCCATTAACAAGTGTGTTTGCAGGCTTTTCAATTAGTCTGGGCTTATATGTCATATTGGGTGTTAGATATACTGAGGTACTTGAAAAGAACGAAAAAACGCTTAATGCTTGAGCTTCTTCTTTTGAAATGTAAGAATCGTATCCGTCAATAGAAACAATTTCAGTACCCAAGTCGTTAATGTTTCTTGATTTGATGACCCTTATATCCCCATTCTTCGATAACATACGATTGGTAATCTGTCTATCACGAAAGACGGTGAATACATTGAAATCCATTTTTTTGCAAATCGAATCAAAGAAATCATCACGATATATTATCCAATATGGGAATTTATGATCGCAGATATATCGTTGTTTCTGCACCATTACTTTGTTCTCTGTGATAGAGCGTACAATGGTATTTGCAGCAGTCTCAGCAGTATTTATGTTGATACATATAGTTTCAACCAACACGCCTTTAAAACCTTTTTCGCCAAAATCAATTATTGCATCTATACGTTTAGGCTCTATAAGTTCCCGTGTTTTTCTAAATTCTGGAGTGCTTAATAAAAACTTGGGAACTATCATAGAAACGTAATCGCTCAACGTAAGTGACTTCTCCAAAAAGAAAGAAAACGTATTTGACGTTTCGGCATTGTAACACTGTTTACGATATAGTTTAAGCTTTTTATCGGTTGATCCTAATTTGTTGAACGGCGGATTACCGATAATCAGATCATAGTGCTTATCAAACTTGTGTAGGAGAAAATCATCAGTGATGTAATTAATATAAATATTATCAGGAACACTCATTTTAGTAACTATTAGTTTAAGTATCTCGATAACATCATGATCTATATCTACAACATCAATAACAACTTTTTTCACAGCAGCGTACTTCTTGATTATGATAGGAAGAAAATTACCTGTTCCAACCGAGGGTTCAAGAATATGAATTTCGTTTTTTTCTATGTTTGGAAGTTGCTTGGCAATCTCCGTAGTGATCATTTTATCAGTGAAGAAAGCAGCATTGCGTTCTCTTTTGGCATTCGCATACTCTGCTATTTTTGAAATAGTAGAAATACCATACACATCAAGATTGGCAGATAAAAAGGAATGCATATTTGTAAGCACCGATAAATTTTCCGCTTCAATCAGATGCTGAACTTCAGTATCATTTAAATGCTCTTTCTGAAAAAAAAAGCGTATTTTTTTTGCAATGCTCTCAAAAATAACCGTTGGAACTGCTTCACCTAAGCATTGCCTGATTTTTATTTCTTCTTTCTTTAGGAAAGCTCGTTTCTTTTCCACCGGTAAATTATTAAGTTTTTCTTCGGGAACATCTGACCATCTGAATGAATCTGGAATAGTCATCATTCGCATCAGCTCACGAATGCTAAAAACTCGATCATCAGCAGGGTGAATGGTATTCTGGCTTGCAAGCTGATCATTTCTTGTATGAATACATGGACCAACTTTATCCCATAACTGACGACGGTATTTATCTCCGTTCTTGCGCTGATTAATTACAATTTTACCGTTTTCAACTTTGTGTGGGATTTTGTTAATATCCTCCTGATCAAAAGCAGATTCTCCCTCTTTTAAATCTGAGATCCAAGAACGCATATGTTCAGGATATGTTCTGAATGAGTGATAAATATCATCAGCACTAATTTCACCGAACTGTTTTAGTGCCGGTAAATTTCCTATAACTTCTCTGAGTGTCATTTCTGGTTTAAAATCAGGAAATAGTTCAAACGGGGAAACAAAATCAGCAATATCTCTCCTGACACCAATTACTACCGTTCTCGATCGGCTCGAACAAGCACCATAATCTTTAAAGTTAATAACCTGGGAATAGATAGAATAACGCTCGCTTAAGTGCTGGTCGATAGCTTCAGATATAGCCTTTTTATTATTGTCTGTATCTGTACAAACAGTTTTCATAAATGCAGGAACGTTTTCAAAAATAAAGAAAAGAGGATTTATTTCTTCTATTATCTTAATAGATTCAATAACTAATGAGTTCCTAACTATCTCATTCTCTGCTTTCTTATGATTTGCAACGGACATTCCTTGACAAGGAGGGGTAGCTATAACGACTGTAACGTTGTTAATTTTCTCGTCATGTTTCCATCTATCTACTTCACTAAAAAGGTGATCCTTTGTATCTTTATTCGTTATGTCTCCGCAGATATAACCCGTATCATATTTGCATTTATGATTAAACTTTTGGACATTTAATCTTCTTTCAATTATTTCATTAGTTGCTATGCACTCAAAGCCATTCATCTTAAAGCCATAGCAACCAACACCTGCACTACTAAACAGGCTAATATATGTAAAGATTTTATCAGGCTTAAATTTCATAACAACACCATTCCACACTTTTGAATTTGTAAATTAATCGATTTTTTGGCAAAACAACCCCATTGTATCCTAATACTTTATTATACACCGTACTCAAGAATCAGTCAATATCCGCTGCTTGAATTCAGCGATATTACTAAACTTGTCAGCCTTTCTCCACTTGTATTACACTTATTGTAACAGCGTCCATGTCGAGATTATTGGTTACGGACATTTTTGTCCATAACTTCGAAAATCATAAATCACAAGTGTAATGAGCATCTGTTTACACGATAAGAAACTTGATGTTATCTAAAAATGAATAAAAGCACTATAAGCTTTTTATGTTCTGGAAGCAACAGTAAGGGTGGACTTTGAATCCGATCGAGTCAAAGTTAAACAGTTCTGATTATTGTCGAAATACATTGACTAAGCAACTGCTTTGTGCTATAATTTTAATATGGGTTTTTATATATTTTTGTAAGTTAACACATAAAATTAGGGAGGAATGAATATGAGTACGATAAATCTTTATAAAATTGATAATGGCAAATCTCGAGAGTTCTATAACTCCTTAAGAGAGAAAATGGAAGAAATTGAAACGATTGAACGTGATAGATCTACCACAGAAGAAACTCATATTTTTAGTTGTACACTATACTTATCTGTCCCTGATGAAGAAAAAGCTATATCTTGGAACTGGATACTCCGAGACTTTAATAAAGAATCAATTACAGCTGTATCATCCCCGAAAGCAGTCTTAGTAATTGAACATAATTATGATGCTATTTATGCCATAACATTTGGACACGCTTTCTTTCTTGTTGACAAATTTTGTGATCGTGATTTTGGATTTACCTTTGGCAGAAAACTTCAATATGAAGAAATAAAAACCACCACACTAACCACTCCAGGGCTTCAACGAAATAAAGTAGTAAACACATACATAAATTATAGTGAATTGGAATTTGATAGCGGAGAATCGTTTGCTAAACTGAAAGCAAAAGAAGTTTTACCGGATGGATTCAGCCTATATAAATCATCACTTGAAATTGGAACGTCTATACGTTTTAATACCGAGAGTGATTCATTAGAGAACATTATTGATTTAATATGTTACGTTGAGAAGACGATAGAGAATGAAGATGATAAATGCAAAATTCCAGTTTTCAGCAAAATCAACGATAAAGTGCTTATAGCAAAGCTGGAAGAAATGCTCCGTGATCAAATTCGACAAGGACAGGCAAATATTAATATCTCTGAACTTGATATTATCGGTGTAACAGAAGTGTTTAATAATAATGATGGCAATTTCAAGTTAAGATATAAACGACAAGAAAAAGAAGTGTCCATATTAAACGAAAACTCGATTCGTGAGTTTTGTGAAGAGAATGACATAAATTTTGACAACAATGTTCTTGATATAATGGTAATTAGTTATTATAATGGGGAGTCTGTATCGACAAACACTATACATGATATGATTGACTATATTATGGACTCTGAGAAATGTCTTTTATCAAAAGGGATATGGTATAAGTATAATGATGATTACTTAACATATTTAAGAGATTCTTTAGCGGAAATTTCTACAGAATATCACTTAGAATATGATTTTTCTTCTGATATATACGATCAATATATAGAGGAATTATTTGCGACAAATAAGAATAATTCTGAATACCATGGTCAAGCAGAAAAAACAATAATCAATTCATTAAAGAAAAAGCATTATAAAGAACGTGCATTTAATGAACTACGTGAACGAGATAATGGCTTTAAGAATTATGATCGTAAGACAACTCGTATAGGCAAAAATGACATCGAAGCTATGGATTTATATAAAGATAAATGTATGTTTGCCGTAAAAATCGGAAATACCTCGGCTAAATTGTGTTATGTCGTTGATCAATCATTAACATCGTTAAAAATGTATAAAGCAGGTAAATTACCGAATATTCCTGCAATAGATACCGTTGCTATTTGGATTGTACTTGAAAGAAAAACTCATATTGAAAGAGAAGATGGCAAACCAGATATCAATCTTCTGGATATGCTTATGTTAAAAAACAGATTAGATCAATGGAAAAAAGAAGTTCGTATTCAAGGTTTTAAGCCATTAATATGGATAAACTATGTGAATTATTAAATATAAGGTGATATTATGCCAAGAGGAAAAAACATTAATCTCTTCCTTATGGACGGAGATGCAAGCGGACGTATCAAATGCACGCTTGCCAACTGGACAGGCGTTGCATATAAGATACCTCGCACAGAAATAGAAAAATGCAAGAACCGTGAAGATCTCAAATGGAGTGGTGTTTACTTCCTTTTTGGTGTTTCCGATGACACTGGTGAGAATATAGCCTACATTGGACAAGCAGGCATCAGGAAGAACGGTGAGGGTATTCTCTACCGCCTTATGGAGCATAAGCGGAATCCTGATAAGGACTACTGGACGGAAGCTGTCGTGTTCACGACCTCCAATAATTCTTTCGGTCCGACCGAGATCAGTTATCTTTGTAAGAGTGAAATATGGGCAATTTCAAAGTAACCTATACCGACAAATAAAGAGTGTCAATCTCCAATTATAATCAATGGAGATTGACACTCTTTTTGCAATAAGACTTATTTAATTATCTTCTGAGAACTCTCTATGAGATTTTATATTTTTAAACTTAAAAAATGACAGCCAAACCTAGGAAATGGCTCAGAGTGGCACTACAGTTCGATTCAGGGCATAAAGAAAGAGCCTCGCATTTCTACAAAAATCTTCGCTTGAATAGAGGGGTATCCATATAAGTTGTTCAGATTGTTAATAAATCGCATATAGATTTCTGAATATCTGTCACTATTTTCATCTTCTGATGACATTATCTACAAATATACATAAGCACTTTTTTCAATATTGCTTTTTATAATCTCATATCATCTGTTCCAACAATGCTGCTGCGGTTTCAACAAAACGAATACAAGGGCGTACTTTATAATACGATTCTGTACGTGGGCTTGGATCCTGCTGTAGTTTGCCCGGCAATGCCTGCAGCAGTTCCCGGCAGACAATGGTGTCATGCTGTTTCGTAAAATCTGCTGCAAGCTGACGTATCCTGGCATAATGTGCTTTCTTCACATCGTCATCTGTGGACGAATCATAACCAAACAGCATACCTGCTACCAGAAACATTCCAGTTACAGCACCGCAGGTGCCACGAAGTCCTCCCATACCACCGCCAAAAGAAGAAGACAGACGCAAAGCAGTTTCCAGAGGCAGCCCCATTTCTTCATGAAACGCACCTACAACGGACTGGGAACAGTTATATCCCTGTCGGAAAAGTTCTCCCGCTTTTTTTACATGATCCATATTTTATCTCCTGTTTTCATAATTACAAATCTGCATAGGAACACCGTTTTCCATGA
>JBJEQV010000061.1:0-14005 GCA_051881915.1 Porcipelethomonas sp.
GACCGAGAGTTTGCCTTAGGCTTACTTCATACTCCACCTCACGATGGACGCACTTGCCCTCAGCTAACAGTTCCTACTGCCAAGCCTGTAGTGGACTTCCACCACCAAGTTACTGCCCATTCTGGGCAAACCAAAAACAGGAAGGTGCCTTTAAAAAAGCATCTTCCTGTTTTGTTTTCATAGCCTGCTGTATTGGTCTGATATAGTAGTCTTTGCAAAACTTCTATATGAGTATCGACCTAAAATTCCCGGGTTATTTTTTTTGGCATTCATTTATTTTTTTCTGAGCACGATTGCAATAAAATTCAGATATTTCCCGCCGCCTGCTTCCATAGTTTTTCTGTCACCGGCGGCATACTCATTGTCCTGCATGAGCCAGTCCGCCCATACCTCCTCATTGCTTTCCATCTCATATACGGAAATAACCTCGGCAGAGCTTGCGCTTACAATATCCTTCCAGTACTGTACATCATGAATATAATCAAGCTGCTGCGGAGTCCAGGACAAAAGAAGTTCCTTCGGAATGTTATCATGACAATCCTTTTTCATTCCGGGAACAGCAATATACAAATAACCGCCTCTTTTTACATGCGGCAGCAGACATTTGTCAAGATAATTTTTATCCCTTCCGAAATAATTATACGAATCGGTACTTACAACCGCATCAAAAAAATCATTCTCAAACGGAAGCGACAACGCGTCCGCCTTTACAGGTATGATCTGATCATGCGTCAGTCCCGCGCTGTCAAAAAATCTGCGGTTTTCATCCGGGTCGCTCCAGAGATCAGCAGCATAAACGGTAAACCCATACTCCTTCGCTATAAAAACAGAAGTCAGTCCCTGTCCGCTGCCCAGATCCATTATAACTGCATTTTCAGGTATCTTATGTCCCGTAAGCAGTTCCTCCGTCAGCTTGACAGGATTGGGTCCCATGATCTTTGACATGAATTCGGGTGTATTATACTTTTCACTTTTAATATATTTCATTTTTTCCTCCATTAAACAAATACATTTACTTTATTTTATTTCTCAATTTTCAGTCAGGTCTGAAATTTTCTATATGCCGCTGCAAAAGTTCCTGGATTTCTTTTTTATTCTCAGACGAATCGAATAAATTAAGCAGCATGAACATAGGTGAATAAAACTCAAGCGCCTTCTGCCCGGGGTTTTTACAGCCCAGCTTGCCAAGCAGATCTTCCACATATAAAAGAGGCCCGCCCGAAAGATACTGCTGATAAAGCTTTGACATTTCTGTATTCCGGTACTGTTCCAGCGTCAGCATTTTTCTGAAGGACGAAGCAAAAGGATCCTCCGTCCAGTACCTGAACATCTCCAGAGTAAACCGCTTTAAGTCCTCAAGGGTTACACTGCTCATCTCCTCCCCGCTTTCAGGCACACCGCATTTCCTGGATTCCTCAGAATCATTCTGCTCCATACGCGCCAGAATGCTGTCAAAAATATCCTGCTTATTTTTATAATGCTTGTAAAGAGCCGCCTGAGTAATCCCAAGCTCTCCTGAAATATCACGGACAGACACAGCGTCATAGCCGCGCCTTGCAAACATACGCAAGGCAGTATGCAATATTTTTTCCTTTGTATTGATGCGTCCGGTATTCTTTATGACCGCCGTAACATAATTTATATGCTCAAAAGCTGTAATATCTGAATCTCTCAGATAGCGATAATCGATATCATCGGGGGTCAGACTTTCATACACAAGAAAGCCGTAATCTTCAAGCATTCTGGCAAGATAAAGACTATCGCAGCAAAACTTCATCGGTTCACCGCCTGCCCCTGCCATAGCGATCATATTTTTCACACGCCTGATATCCGAACTGAACAATTTTTCATCTGCATAATCAAACACAATGGTACTGCCTTCTGCCGCAAAACCCGATATTTCAGCAAACATTTTCCTTATCTGCTCATCAGAAAGGTAATAACTGACCCCCAGCCAGCTGAAAAATGTTTTCCTGGTTACATCAAAACCATTTTCCGTCAGTTTTTCTCTGAGACTGTCTTTTGAAAAGTCCATTGATACAAAATGCAGACCGGACGGTATTTCAAGACCTGCACGGGAAAGCCGCTGGAGTTTATCTGCCTGTGTCAGGGGATGGTCTGTTTCAAATACTGTAAGCTTTTTCATAAGCTCAGTTTCCCGCCAGGCAAATGTATCATAGCCTGCACCAAGGATCACATACTGCTTTGTGCCTGTCAGAACGGCGGTTTTCAGACATTCCTCACAATACGCTGCCCTGGCAGCCGGTGTAGGTGCAAGCTGGGTATTTATGATCAGCTCAAGCAGTCTTTCCTCATCAGCCTGCCTGCCGTTTAGCTTCGGCACAAAGAAATCCGCTCCGCTGACAATATATTTTTTCATCTGTTTATATTCCGAATCTGTAAACAGTCTTCCTGCAATACTGTCCTCAAATACAGGATCCGGATCATTTTCCGTATGATACGCCCTCACAAACGCTGACATAAGCGCCGTAATACTTGCTTTGTTTTGCATAGCTCCTCCTTCACTCAGTAAACGGTCGTTAACCTTATAACATATATTATAGCAAACAATTGTTAACCTGTCAAGAGGATTTCTGCTGTTTTTCAGCACACAAAAAAACCGCCGGAGCTTCTGCTCCGACGGTCTGATTATATATTTACTCTGCCGATTCTCTGTCAAGCCTTGCAGCTTTTATCATGATAGCACATTCAAGACGCTTCTTTTCAAGCTGACAGGAAAATTTATGGGCGTTATGAATGTCACCGGCATACATATAATTATTGGCATTACAGCCCCCGCTGCAATAGAACTTAGCCCAGCATTCACGGCATTCAGGCTTCGTATATACATGAGCCTGTGCAAAATCCGCCTTCATTTCCATGTTGAAGCTGCCGTCATAAAGATTGCCCATTTTAAATTCATCTATACCTACAAACTGGTGACACGGGAAAATATCCCCGTCAGGAGTGACCGCAACATACTCGTTTCCGCAGCCGCAGCCTCTGAGACGTTTTATAGCGCAGGGTCCCTGGTCAAGATCAAGCATAAAATGGAAGAAATTGAACTTTTTACCCTTATCCTCGTTTTCAAGGATCCTTGCGGCAAGCCTTTCATACTCTCTGAAAACATCAGAAAGCTCCTTTTCGGTAAGGGCATACGGCGTTTCAGGATCACATACAACAGGCTCAACGGAGATCTGGTCAAACCCCTCATTGTAAAGGCTGAAAACATCCTCGGAAAAGTCAAGGTTGTACTTTGTGAAAGTACCTCTTACATAGTACTCCTTATCCCCTCTTTTGCTGACCAGTTCCCTGAATTTCGGAAGGATACTGTCATAGCAGCCGCTGCCGTCAACACGTGTCCTCACTCTGTCGTTGACTTCCCTGCGTCCGTCAATTGAAAGAACAACATTTGACATTTCCTTATTTATAAAATCAATTTTATCATCATCAAGCAGAAGTCCGTTTGTGGTAATAGTAAATCTGAATCTCTTTCCGCATTCCTTTTCACGGCTCCTTGCATATTCAACGATCTGCTTTACCGTTTCAAAATTCATAAGAGGTTCGCCGCCGAAAAAGTCAAGCTCAAGGTTTTCCCTGTCAGCCGATTTTTCTATGAGAAAATCAATTGCTCTTCTGCCGGTCTCAAAATCCATAAGCTTTCTTCCCGCGCCGAAGTCGCCTGTCGAAGCAAAGCAATACTTGCATCTGAGATTGCAGTCATGAGCAATATTGAGACACATGGCTTTTATTGGAGAAGCTACGGAATACTTTGCAAACTTCTCATACCCGTCCTCAGAGAACAGGATCTTATCATTATAAAGCTCAACGATCTCATTATAGCAGGAAACAATATCCTCAACCGGATAAAAAATAGAAAGCTTGTCCACTACCTTCTGAGGACATTCGCTCTCAAACGGAGGCTTGACATTATCCAGCAGGTCATATGTAATGTCGTCAACCACATGGACGCCGCCGCTGTTTGTATCAAGGACAATATTATAGCCGTTAAGCTTGTATTTATGTATCATATAAATTCACCCTTTGCAGAAAATAAAATCATATAAAATTTAAAAGGGACACATTAAAACATGTCCCTTTCAGTATAAGACCACTCTTTAAATCATCTTTCGCACTTCTGGTTAGCAACAGTGCATGAAGTTTTGCATGCTGACTGACATGAAGCCTGACACTTGCCGCAGCCGCCTTTTTTTGCTGTTTCTTTAAGATTAGCCTTATTGATAGTTTTAATATGTCTCATAAAAACCTCCGAAATAATCTTTATTATGAAATCCATTATATCACATAAAGAAAAATTTTTCAATAGTTTTTTTCTTTTTATTCACATAAATTTTATTTTCCTGAAATATAAACGCCCCGCAAAACAGATAAAGCTCATTATACGGGCGGTCTTTTTATTTTTGTATTGACTCCTGAGATCCCGCCTGCAACAGAGCAGACCAGGAGCAGTACAGATTTTTTAAGCACGCCCGGAACATGTATTTTTCCTGTAAGAAAAAATGAAAGAGCTATAAATGCTGCCGTTAAAGCGCATGCACAGATCACACCGCACTTTATCCCTCCCCGGCGTTTTCTTTTACCCAGACTGCGCCCTGCTGCAAATCCGCCGGAAGCTACCACCACCGATCCCATGAAAACAGTGATCCCATACGGAATGTCAGCAATACTGATCGCAAACGAACATAAAAAAAACACTATTGACGAAATCATTACTCCGGAAATCATTGATACTGCAAAACTGTAATATTTTCTGCTTCTTATGCTTTTCTTTCTGCTCATAGCTTCTCACTTTCCCTCTGTGTACTCTTTTATCTGCCCGGACAGTTCAGAAATTTCACTGTCCATCCCCTCTTTAAACGTGGATTCATAGCTGTAAACCGCAATTCCGTCCATACTGCTTTTCCCGAACGCCGCCGCTGCCTGTGCCGCAGGTATCCCTTCATTTTCTATCCATTCGTTCCTGCCCTCTCCTGCCCACTTGTCCTCAGTTCCGATCTTATAGGTACAGATACCTGCCACAAGCTTTACCTCATCAGAGCTGACAATATCTCTCCACTCATCCGCTGTTTCTTCAAAGGGACAGGTTTCGTTTTCAAAGCCGTAATAAAGCTGGGGAACTATATAATCACAGTAGCCTGCTTCCGAGCCCCATTTCTTCACATCCGCATACATATCATAGTCAGCGTCTATGTTCCCCTGAGGACTTACCCCGAACAGTATTCTTTCGTCCGACGATTTTACTGTGCTGTACATTTCAGAAACCATCCGACTGATATTCTCCGTTCTCCACTTGTCAAGGCTGCTTCCCCCCGATTCCGCAAAAGCCTCAGCGTCAAAAGAGACGTCTGTTTCAGGGTAAAAATAATCATCTATATGTATTCCGTCAACATCATATTTTCCGGTTATCTCACCGATCCCGGAGCAGATATATCCCCTTACCTCCTCATAAGCAGGATTAAGATACCATCTTCCGCCTGCATCAACAATGTACTTACCCTTTTTTTCGTCGGACAAATACCACTCCCCGATTTTAAATTCTTTTCCGACAAGCTTCATTTCCTCATCTGTCTGACATCTCAGAGGATTTATCCATGCATGTACGGAAAGCCCAAGCCTATGCGCCTGCTGTGTTATAATTTCAAGCGGATCAAAATCCATATCAGCAGGGCAGTATTTTCCCTGCGGATAAACATCAGATCTGTAATATGCATCATTAAATGCGCTGACATGAACATATACTGTATTAAATCCGGAATCACTGATGTTTTCAAGCTCTTTTTTTATACTTTCCGTAAATTCGTCTTTTGTTTTGTCCCATAGTATATCAGCATAATTCATATAGGTCAGCCACATTGCCGCCTGAGTTTCATAATTGAGCGGTGTGTATTCTTTTTCAGCTGCGTTATAGTCAGGATTTGTTATCTGAAGCTGTTCTACTGTCTGCTCGATCAATCCTGTGACCATACTGTCAGAAGAACTTTTTTCCGCATTTTTACAGGAACACAACAGCACCATTACAGCACACAAAAAAACAGATATTTTTTTCATATTACGCACGTCCTTTATTTTGATTTGTATTATGAATATTCATCCATATCTGAAAATATGAAAAACGCAAAAAAATTAGTTTATTGTGCACAAATGCTCCGACCTGTTTTTAGTAATGTATTCAAAATATAAGTAATATTTCCTAAAAAACTTTATTTTTCAGGGAAAGATTGATATAATATAATAAATTAATTTATAGAAAGAGGAAAAGTCATGAACAGCGAAAAAATAAACATTGCTGTCATTGTTTCAGGTATTGATGAGGAATACCAGAATATGATCCTTCAGGGAATTCAGGAATTTGCTGCCGAGAAAAAAATAAACGTCAGCAATTTCATAGCTTTCGGCGGAATTCTCAAAAGCAAAAAGTATGATATAGGTGAATTCAACATATATCAACTGGTGAATTACGAAAAATTTGACGGTGTAATCCTGCTTACAAATACGATCTCCTCGCCTGAGATCACCAGGGAGATCTGTACCAAGGTGGTCGCAGCAGGCATACCTGCTGTAAGTATCGATAATGACCTGTGCGGCTTTTATCACATCGGCATAGACAATTTTGCTGCAATGAAGGAAATGACAGAGCATATTGTAAAACATCACGGAATCCGCAGAATCAATTATATTTCCGGTCCTGACGATAATCCGGAAAGCATTCTGAGAATCAATGCTTTCAGAGAGGTCCTCAGAGAAAACGGAATCGAAGCGGATGAACGAAGAATTTTCCATGGATTTTTCAGAGGTCAGGACGGACGTGCTGCCATAAATGAATTCATAAACTCTGACCTGGAATTTCCTGAAGCAATAATATGTGCCAATGACGCAATGGCTCTTTCAGCAACAATTGAACTGGAAAAGCATGGCAAACGCGTTCCGGAAGATGTTATCGTCACCGGTTTTGACTATATATACAATGCCAAGAACTATGCTCCGGGAATAACTTCTGTAAAAAGACCGCTCAGAATGTCAGGGTATATGGCATGCAAGACAATTTATGAAAGTATAAACGGTAAGAACCCGGACAGAAGCATTATTTTAAAAACAGAAGGGATTTATTCTGAGAGCTGCGGCTGCGTCAATCCGGAAATATGTGATATATCCCAATTCAAAAAAAGCAATTACAGAATTCTTGAAAATTATAATATTAACATCCCCATGATAAACCGCATGTCCTGTGATCTTGAAGAAGCTTTATCTCTGAAAGACAATATAGAAACGCTTAAAAACTTTATACGTGAAATAAAATGCGAAAAGTTTTATCTGTGTATGTGCGAAGACTGGGATGAATCATTTTCTACCCTTACTGATGAAGGAAACATAAATGTTGAAGATACACTGAGCTACGGATATACTGAAAACATGAATGTTCTGATCGCCTACGAAAACGGCGAATTCAAGGAACATCAGACCTTTACATCATCGGAAATGCTCCCTGATATTTATAAACCGTCAGAAAAAGGAAATATCTATTACTTTGTACCGATCCATTTCCGTGAAATATGTCTGGGATACGCTGTAATATGCAACAGCAGCTTTCCGATGGAAAGTGCAATGTTCCATACATGGACCATGAACATAAGCAATTCACTGGAAAATATAAGAAAAATAATTCGTCTTGACAAAATGGTAAAACAGCTTGACAAGCTCTACGTTATTGACCCGCTTACACAGATCTACAACAGGAACGGTTTCAAAAAGAAAACCGAAGATGTTTATCAGATATGCATTCAGCAGCAAAAGCCTGTTCTGATAATGTTTATGGATATGGATGGTCTGAAATACATAAATGACAGGTTCGGACACAATGAAGGAGATTTTGCCCTGAAGCATATTGCAGCTTCCCTTCGCAGTGCATGCACCAAAGTCAATCAGGTATACGCACGGTTCGGCGGTGATGAATTCATAATATTCCAGGATGACGGAACAGAAGCCGATGCGATAAAAATAGCTGAGGCCATTCAGAATTACCTGAAAAAATGCAATCTTGAATCGGGAAAGCCCTATAATGTCGAGGCGAGCATAGGATATTACATTGATGTTCCGAATGATGAGCTTCCGCTTATGAAACTTATCACAATCGCTGACCAGGAGATGTACGAAAATAAACAGAGACGCAAGGAAGAAAGCCTGGCTGCGGGAATAAAAGGATTTTTCCGGTAAAAATATTTATCCGGAAATTTATTGATCAATAAACAAAAATACCGTACACAAATTGTGTACGGTATTTCTTTATAACATGGAATCAGATCAATATCCCATTCCCATTCCGCCCTGTGGCATAGCAGGTTCAGCAGCAGGTGCCGGAATATCTGCAACAAGACTTTCAGTTGTAAGAACCATTGAAGCAACAGAAGCTGCATTCTGGAGTGCAGAACGTGTCACCTTTGTCGGATCAACGATTCCGGCAGAAATCATATCTGCATATGTTTCTGAATATGCGTCAAAGCCGTATCCTACCTTTTCGGAACGCTTGATATTGTCGATAATAACGCTTCCTTCAAGACCGGCATTAAGAGCGATCTGACGAACTGGTTCCTCAAGAGCTCTGAGAACTATTGCAGCGCCTGTTCTCTCGTCACCTTCAAGATCTGCCATAGTCTTTTCAACAGCAGGGATTGCATTGATGAGTGCAGTACCGCCGCCGGCAACAATGCCTTCTTCAACGGCAGCCTTTGTAGCTGCAAGTGCGTCTTCGATTCTGAGTTTCTTTTCCTTCATTTCGATTTCAGTAGCAGCGCCGACCTTGATAACAGCAACACCGCCGGAAAGTTTAGCGAGTCTTTCCTGAAGCTTTTCTCTGTCAAAATCAGAAGTTGTTGTTTCAATCTGAGCTCTGATCTGAGCAACTCTTGCCTTAATGTCCTCTGAATTGCCCATACCGTCAACAATAATTGTGTTTTCCTTCTGAATAACAACCTGTCTTGCACGGCCGAGCTGTTCAACAGAAGTTTCCTTCAGTTCAAGACCAAGCTCTTCTGAAATAACTTCTCCGCCTGTAAGAATTGCGATATCCTTGAGCATTTCCTTGCGTCTGTCGCCGAAGCCCGGAGCCTTTACAGCTGCACACTTGAATGTGCCTCTGAGGTTGTTGAGGATAAGTGTTGTAAGAGCCTCGCCCTCGATATCCTCAGCAATGATAACAAGCTTCTTGCCTGACTGAACAAGCTGTTCAAGCAGCGGAAGGATCTCCTGAATTGAAGAGATCTTCTTGTCTGTAATGAGAATATACGGATCGTCATAAACTGCTTCCATCTTCTCTGTATCTGTAACCATATAAGGCGAAATATAGCCTCTGTCAAACTGCATGCCTTCAACAACTTCGCTGTATGTCTCAGCTGTCTTGCTTTCCTCGATTGTAATAACACCGTCAGCTGTAACCTTTTCCATAGCCTCGGCAATGAGTGAGCCGACCGTCTCGCTTGCTGATGAAACTGTTGCAACTCTTGCAATATCTGCTGAACCTTCAATTGTCTTTGAATTTGCAATTACTGATTCAACAGCTGCGTCAACAGCCTTTGCCATACCCTTTCTTACGATCATCGGGTTTGCACCTGCTGCAATATTTTTCATTCCCTCGCGGATCATAGCCTGTGCAAGAAGTGTTGCAGTTGTTGTACCGTCGCCTGCTGCATCATTTGTCTTGGTAGCAACTTCCTTGAGCATCTGAGCTCCCATGTTTTCAAATGCGTCTTCAAGCTCAATTTCCTTAGCTATTGTAACACCGTCATTTGTAACCAGCGGCGAACCGAACTTCTTGTCTAAAACCACGTTTCTGCCCTTAGGACCAAGTGTTATCTTGACTGTATCTGCAAGCTTGTCAATACCTGCCTGAAGTGCCTTTCTTGCTTCTTCTCCGTATTTAATATCCTTTGCCATAATAATCAATCTCCTTTTCGTATAGGCTTTATTTATTCAACAATTGCCAGTACATCAGACTGACGGAGGATAGTATATTCCACATCGTCAACCTTGACTTCTGTTCCCGCATACTTGCTGAGCAGTACCTTGTCTCCGACTTTAAGATACATCTCAACCTTTTCCCCGTCAACTATTCCGCCGGGACCTACCGCTACAACTTCAGCGATCTGCGGCTTTTCTTTTGAAGCTGCCGCAAGAATGAGACCGCTTTTAGTTGTCTCTTCTGCTTCCGTCATTTTAATAACTACTCTGTCTGCCAATGGTTTGATAGTCATATTTATTCCTCCTAAATTTTTATTTACTGTATGTTTTAGCACTCTTAAACCATGAGTGCTAATTTATATTTTACCAACTTTTCAGAAAAAATCAAGTACTATTGCGAATATAAATTATTTTTTGTATTGTCAGCTAATTATATCATTCCTCGCGCCTTTAAATATAGTAATTCTGCACATTAAAAGGCAAAATACATATTTTTTGGAAGTATGTAACAGCTATTTGTTAATATTCAGGAAATAATTTATTCACATTTCCCTCTTCCAATATGCGACGCAATGTAGTATAATAATAATATCATCAGAAATACACACTATTTTCATATTATAAATATGATTCATATTTTATGTATGAAAAATGTTTAATCGGAGGCAAAGTTAATGGCAATTGAAAAAATACTTATAATTGATGATGATAAAAACATCTGTGATCTGTTGAAGATTTATCTGGAAAAAGAAGGATATGCAGCAATTGTTTCTCATAACGGAGATGAGGCAATAGTTAAATTCAATGCGCTGAATCCGGATTTTGTCCTTCTGGATATTATGCTTCCGGGCAAGGACGGCTGGCAGGTCTGCCGTGAAATACGCAACTTTTCATCAGTTCCGATTATAATACTGACTGCCAAAAGCGAAACATTTGACAAGGTACTGGGACTTGAACTGGGTGCGGACGACTATATTGTCAAGCCATTTGATACCAAGGAGGTTCTTGCGAGAATCAAAGCCATTTCCAGACGCTGCGGAAATGTTTCTTCTCCTCCCGAATCAAAGGAACTTCAATATGACAAGCTTAAAATCAACCTCACACGTTATGAGCTCAAGGTTAACGGAAAAACGGTGGACACACCGCCAAAAGAGCTTGAACTGCTGTATTTCCTTGCGTCCAATCCAAACAGGGTTTTCACAAGAGATCAGCTTCTGGACGAAGTGTGGGGATTTGAATACTACGGGGACTCAAGAACTATTGATGTCCACATCAAGCGTCTCAGAGAAAAGCTGGAAGGAGTTTCAGACAAATGGTGTCTTAAAACCGTATGGGGCGTAGGCTATAAATTCGAGCTTACAGACGATGAAAGATGAGCACAGCAGGTAGTCAGACATGAAACACCAAAAACGCATAAACACTTCATTCCTCTGCACAATTGCAGCCACGGCAGCTGCCATAATAACAGCAGTTGCTGTTCTTTCCGCTTCAATACCCGCAATCGTAGAATCTGACCGTGAAAAGATGGTCAGTATATCCGAATATATTGAGGACAGTATTGATTCATCGGTCTCTCCGGCAAAGCTTTGCAGCAGATGCTCATTAAAAGCATGCAGCATTCTGGACGGTTACAGCTTTTTTCTGCTGGATGAGGACGGCGGTTATATCTGCGGAACAACTGAAACATCCCCTGAAGCGTATAAAGAATTGGATGTAATGCTTGAAGATGATGAATATTTTTCAGCAAGCTTTTTTGAAGAAACAGTTCTGATAAGAAAAGCATACAACAAAAGCGATGCATATTACATTGTACTTCTTTCATCATCCAAAGACACCGCAAAAACTATCCTTCGTCTTGCCATTGCAGCAGAAACTCCGGTGCTTCTCACAGGCACTTCTGCCTTCTTTGTGTCCCGTACAGTTTCAAAAAAAAGAAAAACAGGCGATAATGAAGCCGAAACGACTTCCGGTGAATACACTGATACACAAACTCCTCCGGACACCAAACAGGAATATACATCGGAAACTCTGAAGAAAATGGACGCAAAATACAAAGCAAATGAAAAACAGAAAAATGAATTTATTTCTGATATTTCTCATGAACTGAAAACTCCGCTTACTGTTATAAACGGTTTCATCGGCGGAATTCTTGACGGAACGATACCGGAAACTGAACAACATAAGTACCTGGTACGTATTTCAAATGAATCTGAAAGAATGTCGCGGCTCGTAAAAAATCTTCTGAAAATTTCGGGCGTCGAAGCCGGAAAGCTTACTCTGGACTTCACAGATATCAAAGTCAGCAGCCTGGTCATTGAAGTAATGCTTATGTTTGAAAAACAGATCAGCGAAAAGAACGTTTCAATTGAGGGACTGGACATTGAAAATAACATCTTTATACGAAGTGACAGGGACATCCTTTATCAGGTCATTTACAATATTACGGAAAATGCCGTGAAATTCGTCAATGAAGGCGGCAGAATTATTATCAGCAATACCAGCGATAATGATTTTGCGTATATAAGCATCACTAATACGGGAGCAGCCATTCCCGATAATGATATCCCCAGAATATTTGACCGGTTCTATAAGGCCGAAACTTCAGAAAATCATAATACCGGTGTAGGACTTGGTCTTTCAATAGTAAAGAAATTTGTCAGCACGCTTGACGGAAATATTACAATAAAGAGCAATGACATAAGGAGTACTGAGGTTACTCTCACACTCCCTGTAAACCACCCGGAACAATGAAAGGACCGAAAACCATGAATGATGAACTTAACAACATGTCTGCGGAAAATGACAACAGCACATATACCCGGGAAACAGATAATGCTCAGTCAGAAAATGCCGCACTGCATGACGATGAATATAATGATCAGCCCGCTTCGCCCGCTGCTTTCGGATCTGATTCAGATGATAATGAGAATCAGCTTCAGCAGAAACCCGGTCCGGACGCTTATACACCGCCTCAGCAGCCATACTGCGATGATAACAATACCGTGCAGGTAAGCTACGATTATTCTGATTCAAAGCCTCACAAAAGCAAAGCAAACGTTTTTATTGCGGTTATGCTCTGCCTTATTTTTGCTGCTTCTGCATTTCTCGGAGTTTACTGCATTATCACAGACATATCAAATGCTGATTACAACTCATTAAATATTGCTCAGAACAATTCCGACAGAGCCCCTGTCGTACTGAATGCTGAAAACAAGCCTGTGCAGGCAGAGGATAAATACATTGATGATGACGGAAAATACACAACCGAAGGAATCGCAAAGTACATCAGACCTCAGATCGTTGAAATATATGTTTACGACAGCTCCGATATGCTTATGCCTGTCGGAAGCGGCTCTGGTATTATTATAACTGAGGACGGATATATCGTAACCAACACCCATGTAATCGACAGTGCTGACAAATATATAGTTACCACAAGCGACAGCGAAGAATATGAAGCTGTCCTTGTAGGACGCGACGCTAAAACAGACATTGCCGTTATCAAGATAGATGCAAAGGGTCTTCCTGCCGCAGTTCTGGGAAATTCAGACGAGGTTGAACTGGGAGAAAATGTTGTGGCTATCGGAAATCCCGCCGGTCTTACCGGATCGGTTTCTGACGGCATAATTTCCGGTGTTGACAGAAAAATACGTGTTGATGCCACTGGATATGAAATGACCTGTCTTCAGACTGACGCCGCTATAAGTGCAGGAAATTCAGGCGGTGCACTTGTCAATATGTACGGTCAGATAATCGGGATCACATCCTCAAAGTACATCGACTATATTCACATGAGCTATGAAGGTCTTGGCTTCGCAATTACAATAAACGAAGCCAAACCGATCATCGAAGAGCTTATTTCAACAGGCTATGTAAGCGGACGGGTAAAAATGGGAATTACTTTTTTCAGTTCAAATTCCTATATTGATGAATACTTCAAGGAAACCTTTGGATTTGATATGCCTGATGAACTTGAGAAATCTATTATGATCACAGGAATAAGTGATGACTGCGACATCTCAAACACCGATCT
>JBJEQV010000062.1:0-13785 GCA_051881915.1 Porcipelethomonas sp.
CTTTCTCTATATTTTCATAACCTCTGTCAATATGATAAACATCAGATATTTCCGATATACCCTCTGCGCTCAGTGCAGCAACTGCCATTGCCGCTCCTCCTCTGAGATCGGTGGCGGCGATCTTTGCGCCGTAAAGCTTGTTTACGCCTGTTACAACTGCGGTTTTGCCCGAAACCTTTATATCCGCGCCCATTTTTGCCAGTGCATCAATATGTCTGTAACGGCTCTCAAATATATTCTCCTCAAAAATACTGCTTCCCTTTGCACGGCAAAGCGCCGCCATGACGACTGCCTGTGCGTCTGTGGGGAAACCGGGATGAGGCATTGTTATTATCCTGCCAACAGCCCTGAGCGGCCTCTGAGCATTTACATACACACGGTCGTTATAAATACAGATATAACAGCCCATCTGCTCAAAAACAGAAATGAAGCTGTCACACAGCAGACCGTCAAGCCCCAGAATATTTATCTCTCCGCCCGTCGATGCCGCTGCGGAAATATACGTTGCTGCTGCAATCCGGTCAGGGATTATACTGTATGTACAGCCGTAAAGCTTTTTCACACCCTCAATTATGATTTTGCCTGTGCCAGCGCCTCTGATCCTTGCACCGCAGCAGTTGAGAAATCCGGCAAGATCAACTATCTCAGGTTCCATAGCAGCATTGGAGATCACTGTTTCACCCTCGGCTCTGACAGCCGCAAGCATTATGTTTTCGGTTGTCCCGACTGACGGATAACTGAGAATTATTTTTGTTCCGTGAAGCCCGTTAGGAGCTTTACAGTTAATTATCCCATACTCCTCGCTGACTCTCGCCCCAAGCCTTTTCATTGCATCAATATGCATATCAATAGGTCTCGGACCAAGCTCACATCCGCCCGGATAGCTCAGACTGCATTCTCCGCCGCTCCCCAGAAGAGCACCCATATAAATTATGGAGGAGCGCATCTCGCTCATCAGTTCATCGCTTACTGAACTGCTGCTTCTTCCGTCCGCGGAAACTGAAAGCACATTTCCGCTAAGGCTGCACCGGCATCCAAGATGATTGATGATGCGGCACGAAGCATAAGTATCGGAAATACACGGGCAATTTTCAAGAACTGTTTCACCTTCGCACAAAAGAGATGCTGCAATAATAGGAAGGGAACTGTTTTTAGCGCCCTGGATTTTAATATCTCCCCGCAGAGGAACTCCGCCCTCTATTAATATTCTGTTACTCAGCAAATTTACCACCACCAGAAAGCATTTACAGTATAATATGCTTTCTGAGGCTTTGCTGCTACTTTTTCAGGTTCATAAGCTCTTCAATAACTGCATAGATCCTGTCATTGGTATCTCTTACGGCAAGCTCCCCTGCCCTTATTGACATATTGGCAAGCTTCTCCCTGTTATTGTAAAGCTCGTTTACCTTTTCTATCATAATTTCATTCGTGACATTTTTCTGTTCAATTACAATTGCAGCTCCTGCCTTGCCAAGTACATTTGCATTGTGGAACTGATGATTTCCGGCAACGATCGGAGACGGAATAAGTATCGACGCTTTTCCGGCCGCCTCAAGCTCCGCAAGGGTAGACGCTCCGGCACGGCAGATAACAAGGTCAGCTGCCGCAAGACAGGTATCCATATCGTTTATGTATTCCGTAATGCGAAGCCTGTCACTTTTCATCGGTATTCCCTTTGCCTTCATTGCCGCCGGGAAGGATTCTTTTCCCATGCCGCCATAGCCGTGAATATGGTTGATTTTAAGCCCTTTTGAAGTATGCCATGCGATAACCTCAGCCATGGTTTCATTTATGCAGCCTGCACCGAGACTTCCGCCAAAGGAAAGTATACACATTTCATCATCAAAACCAAGCTCTGCTCTTGCCTTGCTGCGGGATTTGCCTGAGATCCCGTCTCTGACAGGCAGTCCCGTAATGGCATAATTAATATCCTTATCCATATAGTCAAGTGCTTCTCTGACTGTAAGCATGACCTTGTCGGCTTCCTTTGCAAGGAGCTTGTTTGTGACTCCGGGATAAGCATTCTGTTCATGAATCGCCGTTGCGACTCCCATTTTTGCAGCCATTCTTATAACAGGTCCGCTTACATATCCGCCTGTTCCGATGGCAATATCAGGTCTGAACTCTCTGATAATCGCTTTTGCCCTCGGCCCTGAGGTCATAAGATAACAGACTGCCTGACAGTTTCTCTTTATATTTTTGAGTGTCAGCCTGCGCTGAAAGCCTGCGACCTTTATAGGCGCAAAATCATATCCTGCCTGAGGAATCAGTCTTGCTTCCATTCCGTTAGGAGTGCCTGCAAAAAGAAACTGCGCATCCTTCTGATGCTCTTTTATGATCGATGCAATTGCAAGAGCCGGGTTTATATGTCCTCCCGTTCCTCCGCCTGCCAGTAAAACTCTCATATAAAACACTCATCCTTTCATAGATCTGAGTCTGAAACATTCATGTATCCATTGTAGCCTGCCGTGAAATATTGAGCAGAACACCCATTTCCGCAAGCTGAACTATCAGCGCCGTACCTCCGTAGCTGAAGAAAGGAAGGCTGATGCCCGTGTTCGGTACAAGATTGCTTACAACCGCAATGTTCAGAAATGCCTGAATACCTATCTGGACCGTTATACCTATCGCAACAAGCATTCCGAACTTGTCAGCAGCCTTTGACGCAATATAGAATCCTCTTATAACCAGCAGTGCAAACAGAAGAACGATTGTAACAGCTCCGATAAATCCGAGTTCCTCACATACGATTGCAAATACAAAGTCGTTCTGTGTTTCAGGAAGATAGAGAAATTTCTGACGTGACTCTCCCAGTCCAAGACCGAAAAGTCCGCCTGAACCAATGGCTATGAGCGACTGACAGGTCTGCCATGTACCTCCCTTTTCATCTGAAAACGGGTCACGCCATGACTGAATTCTCGTACTGAAGTAGGTAAATCCCCCCTTCTGGCTGAGGATCAGTACGCCGATAACAAGCGCCGCACCTGCAACTGCCACAAGAATACCGATATGCTTCCATCTTACTCCGCCTACAAATATCAGACATGCTGAAACACAGCAGATAAGGATGGTACAGGAAAGATGCGGCTGCATGAGCAGAAGCAGTACAACTATTCCCAGAAGAACAGCAAAAGGAAAAATACCGACAGAAAATCTGTCCATTTTATTATAGTTTTTTACAATAAGATAAGAAAAAAGAATTATTATTCCGAACTTCATAAGCTCTGACGGCTGAAAGTTTACAGGTCCGATTACAAGCCATCTGGTAGCACCGCCCTCGGTTACGCCCGAAACAAGTACAAGTATCAGCATAACGATACACGCTGCATAAATACCGATTGACATTACAGACTTGAAAAAAACATGGTAGTCAAAATTTGCGATCACAAGCATAAAAACCACGCCGACTGCCGCCATACCCATTTGTCTTGTGGCATAGCCTGTTCCGCTTTCGCCTCCGCTCTCCTCAAGAGCCCATGCGTAGCTTGCAGAAAACATCATAATAATCCCGATGACAAGAAGAGTAAATATTATAAGAAGAAATGAAAAATCCATACTCCCCCAGTTTTTCCGTTTTTCAGATGCATTTCTGAATATGGACCAGATATTTGTTTTTCCGGCATTTGCCGTTCGGTAATTTCCAGCCAAAATCTTTTTCCTCCTTTAGTTGACGTTTCAGATCACGGAGATTACCCCCAGAACCGAAACAATAAGAGCTGCCAGTGAAAATGTAATTACAATTTTGTATTCGCTGAAACCGCTCAGCTCAAAATGGTGATGAATGGGCGACATTTTGAAAATCCTCTTGCCTTTTCCCTTTTCACCTGTCTTTTTATAATGCTGCCTTGCTGTTATCTTGAAGTATGTGACCTGGATCACAACAGACAGCGCTTCAAGGATATATACAAGCCCTACAAGTACCATGAGAAGGTGTCTGTGAGTCGTAAGTCCGATCGCAACAAACGCTCCGCCCAGATACATAGAACCCGTATCCCCCATAAAGCACTTTGCAGGATGAAAGTTCCATACAAGGAAGCCGAGGCATCCGCCTGCAACAGCAATTGCATAGATCGAGATCTCGTTTGATTTAAGTATTCCGCATATTGCAGAAAATGCAAGCATTGTTATAAACGTAATGCTTCCGCACAGACCGTCGACCCCGTCTGTCAGATTGACCGCATTGGAAATATATATCATGAAAAGGATCATAACAGGATAATAGAATATCCCGATATCAAGCTTTATGAACATAAGGTCGATCTCAGTTGATTTGTCGCCCAGCACATAAAGAACAGCGAGAAAGGCGGCGCAGAGAACAAACTGCATGATCATTTTCTGTTTCGGATTAAGACCGAGATTCTGCTTCTTGACAGCCTTTATATAATCGTCAATAAATCCGATCCCTGCAAACAGAACAGAGAATACTATGCATGAGAGAAGCCTTAAAGCGTCATAAAGTGTCTTATCCCCCTCATCTGCAAAGGTACTGCTTCCCCTGAAGATCAGATAGCCTGCCACTGCAGCAATAATACTGCTGATTATAAACATAAATCCGCCCATAATCGGCGTTCCCTGTTTTGATTTATGCCACTTGGGACCGATCTCAAGAATAGTCTGTCCGAAATGTATTTTTTTCAGAAACGGAATAAGTACAATACCTGTAACAGCAGCAATTATAAACGAAATGACCGCTGTCGAAGTAGTTATCCAGTATGACATGTTTATTCTCCATTCTGCCGCATTTTCAAACGGCTTTATAAATTCAGAAAAGTTTTTCTATTGTCTCTTCAAGCTTCATACCGCGGCTCGCTTTGAAAAGCACCGTATCACCCGGTTCTATACATCCTCTGAGTATCTGTGCAAGCTGTTCCTTGCTGCCGGTAAACTCAGAATCTATTCCCGACTGAGAGGCTCTGTCCGCAATATATCTGGCATCTTCTCCAAAGCATACAAGTTTATCAGGCTTTGAATCAGCTGCATATTCTCCAACAAGAGTATGAAGCTCACGTGATTTCTCTCCAAGCTCCAGCATATCTCCTAAAACCGCTATCCTCTTTCCTTCAGTCTTTACTGAAGCAAGAACGCCAAGGGCTGCCTTCATTGAGTCAGGACTTGCATTGTAGCAGTCAATTATAACTGTATTGTCACCTTTTTTTACAATGTTCTGTCTCATGCCGTCCGGCTGATATTTTTTAAGTGCCGAAACAATTTCACATGGTTCAAGTCCGGCATATATGCCCACGCAGAATGCAGCAAGAGCATTCAGGACGTTGTGATGACCTATACATGGAATTTCTGCTCTGATCTTTCCGTCGGGATAATTTACGGTAAATTCCGTTTTACCGTCCGATTCAGATATATCCGTTCCCAGAAAGTCACAGTTTTTATTGTCAGTTCCGAAAAGAAAAACAGGACGCTCCAGCTCGTTTTTTAAAGGTGCCAGAAAAGGATCGTCACCGTTAACAGCAAGAGGTGCGTTCTCCTTTGTTCCCGAAAGTATTTCAAGCTTTGCTTTAAGGATACCATCCTGAGAGCCGAGATTTTCAATATGTGAAAATCCTATATTTGTAATAACAGCCATTTCGGGACGTGCTGTATCTGAAAGACGTTCAATTTCTCCGAAATGAGACATTCCCATTTCTATTACAGCTGCTTCATGACAGCTTTCCAGCTTCAGCAGCGTCCTGGGAAGACCTATTTCATTATTGAAATTACCCTGTGTTTTCAGTGTACTGAACTTTTCCGAAAGCACAAGAGCGATCATTTCCTTTGTAGTGGTTTTTCCGACGCTTCCTGTGACTCCTACGAGAAACAGGCTGAATTTTCTGCGGTAAAATCCGGCAATGTCAAGCAGAGCCTTTCTTGTGCTTTTAACAACAAGGCACGGCTGACCCTCAATTTTCTTTTCTGAAACAGCCGCTGCCGCCCCTGCCTTTATGGCGTCCGGAATAAAGTCATGCGCATCGAACCTGTCGCCTTTTATAGCAATAAAAAGGCAGTTTTCAGCAAGCGTTCTTGTGTCAGTTGATATGTCGGTGATTTCTGCTTCACATGGACACTCAGTACCGAGAGTCTGAGCGATCTCTGATAATAAAATCTTTTCCATCAGTCTAAAAGTTTCAGTCCTTCCGAAACAATTTCCCTTTCATCAAAATGTATATGCTCGTTTCCGGGCAGCACCTGATAATCCTCATGTCCCTTTCCGGCAAGAACGATTATGTCCCCCTTCTGAGCAATTTTCAGTGAGTGATAAATAGCTTCTGTACGGTCTACAACAACATCAAAAGGTATCTGTGTGTCTTTAAGACCTGTCAGAATATCATCTATAATTGCCTCCGGAATCTCATCTCTCGGATTGTCCGAAGTAATTACAAGACGGTCAGCATATTCCGCCGCAGCCTTCGCCATAAGAGGACGTTTTTTTGCATCCCTGTTTCCTCCGCAGCCGAAAAGGCATATAAGCCGTCCCTCTGTATATTCCTTCACATTTTTCAGGATATTTTCAATTGCGTCAGGAGTATGTGCATAATCGCATATGACCATAAAATCCCTGCCGGTTGGAATTACCTCGCATCTTCCCTTTACGCCGCTGTAATCCGAAACCGATTCTATAACTTTTTCAGTCGGAATACCGATCTTTGTACATACGGCAATGGCTGCTGTAACATTTGAAACGTTGAACATTCCTGTCATTTTCATATTGACGATCTGTGATTTTCCCTTGCTGCAATACCAGAAGCTTGTGCCCGAAGACTTTATCTTTACAGCATCTGCATAATAATCAGCTTCGCCCGTTATGCTGTAACTGCTCTTTTCGCAGGAGATCTCCCCGAAAAGTCTTTTGCCGTATTCATCGTCAGTATTCACAATCGCATAGTCACAGCTGTCAAACATGATTTTCTTTGCCTGATAGTACTCCTCCATGGTCTTATGATAATCAAGATGATCCTGAGTGAGGTTGGTAAACACACCGATTTTAAAATGAGTAGGTCCTATTCTCTTCTGCACAAGGCCGAAAGATGAAACCTCCATGACAGCATATCTGCATCCTGATCTCACCATTCTGTCAAGAAGCTGCATATAATCAAACGCCATAGGAGTTGTATTATCCGTATGGACCGCCTCGTCTCCGATCTCATTTCTGATCGTTCCGATAAGACCTGTTTTTATTCCGTTTTTCATAAGTATGTTCTTTATTACGGTCGTAGTGGTCGTTTTGCCGTTTGTGCCCGTAATGCCGATGATATCAATTTTCCTCTCCGGATGATCAAACCATGCGGCGCAGAGCTGACCGTAACATTTCCTTGAATCAGAAACTATGATCTGTCTGTCGCCGAGACCCAGATCACGTTCACACACAACGGCAGCCGCACCTTTTTCAAGCATTTCTTCAGCTGCACTGTGACCGTCAAATGAACCGCCCTTTACGCATACAAAAACACAGTCCTTCTGAACCTTTTTTGTATTATCGGTGATCATACTTATTTCAATGTCAGGCAGCTTTGTTTCAGCCAGCCCTTCAAGAAGCCTGTAAAGTTTCATATAAATTCTCCGTTCCGCCAGTTTTTCTGTATTTATTTTTCACTTGCATTTACGTTATATTCAGAAAATATCAGCCCGACTGATCATTTACGCCGAATGTCAGCTCAATTATCGTACCTTTGGGAACCATCGCGCCGTCAGGAACAGACTGAAGCTGAACGACTGAACCATTATCATTTGCAGCAGCACCGCTGGCAATAAAATTAAGTCCTGCATTAGTAAGCAGATAGTTTGCGTCCGCAAGGGTATAGTCAATAACCTTAGGAACCTCAACAAATTCCTCTGTATAGTTCTTTTCTGTATAGATTACTACCGTTCCGCCCTGGGCAACTGTGCTTCCGGTCATAGGCATCTGACCGCAGATTGTACTGCCCTCGCCGACAATTTCATAGTTAAGCCCCTTTTCTTCGATTGCCGCCTTTGCTTCTTCTATTGTCAGATCCTCTATAAAGGGAACCGTGACGTCAATATTTTCAGCTTCCTCTTCAGAATATTCAGGATAATAACCAAGATAAGGGAGTATCTCCTCCATGATCTGTCTTGAATACGGAACTACGACCTGGCTTCCGTAATATTCGCCCGACATAGGCTCATCAGCCATTATAAGCATAATTATCTCCGGATCATCAGCAGGTGCAAAACAGCAGTATGACGCAATATATCTCATGGGGTCCTCTTCAGTGCCTGCATACTCGTCAAGCTTTTCTGAAGTTCCGCTCTTTCCGCCTACATGATATCCCTTTATGTATGCGCCGTTCTGAAACGCAACTGTTTCGAGAGTTTCACACATAGTTTCAGAGGTTTCCTTTGAAATAACCTGTCTTTTAACTGTCTTCTCATTAGTCAGAACAACATTTCCGTTGCTGTCAACTATTTTGCTGACAACATAAGGCGTAACCAGTTCTCCGCCGTTAATGACCGCTGCATAGGCAGTTATCATTTCAATCGGAGTAAGCTTATTTGTCTGACCGAAGGAAGATGACGCAAGCTCAACAGGACCCATTGTTTCAAGATCCTGATAGTAGCTTCTTTCTTCTGCGGGCAGGTCAATTCCGGTGCGTTCGGTAAGTCCGAATGCCTGAAAATATCTGAAGAAATTCTCAGCTCCCAGTCTTTCGCCTATTTCCATAAAAGCAGGATTGCATGAATGTGTTATTGCTTCAACAAACGTCTGACTTCCGTGACCGGATGTATTCCAGCAGTGCATTTCTGCATCTGCAACCTTTTTCACACCATTGCACTCAAATATATCATCAAGGGATATGACATTTTCTTCAAGGGCTGCCGAGCTTGTAATTACCTTAAATACCGAACCGGGAATATAAAGCTCTGTTATAGCCTTATTCTTCCACTGCTGTTCTCTTGCAGCAACATACGCCTCTGTATACTGTTCCTTTGTAAGCGTGTCAGTCAGTGCCTTGGCATTTTCACTTTTGATAACCTCATTTTTATCAATATTAAGCAGACCCATGTCCTGTGCTTTTCTTGCAATATTAAGCTCCTCGACCTCAGAAGGGTCATTAAGATCAAATCCGGGACCGGTTGCCATAGCAAGAACCGCACCGGTCTTGGCATTCATAATAATTCCGCATGCCCTGTCCTCAACCTCAAATTTCGTAACCATTTCGTCCAGATTTTTCTCAAGAATATACTGCAGTGTACGGTCTATTGTCAGATACAGTGAATTTCCATCCTGTGCTTCATATGTTTTGGCATACCTGTAAGGCATTTCATTTCCGTATGCGTCTTTCGCGGAAATAACCTTTCCGTCCACTCCTGACAGATACTCATCATACTGATATTCGATCCCGTACTGACCGTCGCCGTCGCCGTTTGTAAAACCAATAACAGACGCTGCAAGCTCATCCTGAGGATAATAGCGCTTTGTATCCTCCTCGATCCTTATTGAATTGATACTGTAATCGCTCATAAACGCTGTGATTTCGTCAGCAGTAGATTTCTCTATCTGAGTTTTCAGAATCTTATACTGAGTGTTTTCGTTCATGGCGTCAATGATTTTGTCCTGCGAAATTTCAAGTTTTTCCGCAAGGAAAGAAATTATCTCATCCTGTATATCATCAATTGACTTTACAGAAACAACAACGGACGGATCCTGCGCCGCTTCCTGTGCCTGGGCTTCTATTGCATTTTTTTTAGCCTCAAGCTCGCTTCTGAACAGATCGGGATCCATATAAGCCTTATATACAGTTGCACTCTGGGCAAGAATCACACCATTACAGTCATAAATTGACCCTCTGTTTGCTGAAATTGAAATTGGTCCGAAATGATACCCATTGGCTTTATCCTGATAAAATTTATTATCCACCACAGAAAGTTTGAAAAGCTTCCAGATAACAAGAACAACCAGAATCATTATCGCAGACAGCACAAATCTGTTAGTACGTTTTTTCATCTGGACAGTCGGTTTATCAGACATTCGATCTACTCCTTTATTACACACAATAAGGCAGGGACATTCAGCTTTTCCCTGCCTTGACGAATAAAATTGCCTGTTTACAAAATTAAACACACATAAAATATATGCTTAATTACAAAAACAAACAGCTTTGATTACTTGTGAAGCGCAATCAGACACCACATGACGGCACATAGAAATCCAATAAATATAACGGATTCTGCGTTCAGAACGCTTGCAGACGCGCTCTGAACGGCAAATTCCTATTTTCCGTACACTCGTTTCGTTTTGTCTTTCTTTTGACGGACAGTTTTTCTTTTCCTGCCCTATAATATTAATATTGAATCACCCGAAAATATATTCCACAAATTCATCGATTTTATCTTTTATCTTGACGAAAATGCTCTTTTCTTCCTCGGGAATTTCAACAACGTCGTCTGTCTGAGTCTGAACATACTCTATCTGGGAGTTATCAAGCTTCTGAAGCCCAAGAACATTTACTGCGTATTCTTCAATATTCTTGAGAGTCATTTTGCTTTCAATCTCCGACTGTAGTCTTACATTCTCGCTTCTGACACTTTCATAACGGGTATTTGCATCTGAAATCTGACGACTCATTTTATCGGTCTCTACCTTACCGTAAATAACAGAGAATAAAATAAGCAAAGCACTCACTGCGCCAAAAAACACCTTGACAACCGAGCCCTTTTTAGGAGTGGTGATTTTCATGGTAATCTCAGGTACCGCCGCCGGCTTTTTTTCTACCGGCCGCTCCGCAGGTCTTGTATAATACTTATAATTGGCATATTCGTGCTGAGGCATAGAATTGCTGTATCTGCTGCTGTGTTCTTTATATTTTCTTTCTGCGGCCATAACAAAGCACCTATCTCCTTTCTATTATTCTCAGTTTTGCACTTCTGCTCCTGTTGTTGTCCCTGAGCTCCTCCTGCTTTGCCTCAATGGGCTTTCTGTTTATAAGCTTTCCCTGAGGAACTCTTCCGCATACACACTGCGGAAAATCCGGCGGACATACACATCCTTTGCACCAGCCCGAAAATCTCTGCTTAACAAGCCTGTCCTCAAGCGAATGAAAGGTTATTACTGCAAGTCTTCCACCGGGCTTCAGGCTTTCAAATGCAGCGTCAAGCCCTGATGACAAATGGTCAAGCTCTCCGTTAACTGCGATCCTTATTGCCTGAAAAGTTTTCTTACAGGGATTTTTTTCCCTTCTTACTGCCGCAGGAACGCTTTTCTTTATTATTTCAGCAAGCTCCAGCGTTGTTTCGATCGGCTTTATCTCTCTTTCCGAAACAATATTGGCGGCAATTTTTCTTGAGAATTTTTCCTCCCCGTATTCAAAAATAATGCGTGAAAGTTCTTCATAGGTAAAAGTGTTTACAATATCGTATGCACTCATACCCTCCTGACTCATTCTCATATCAAGTTGTGCATCGTGATGATAAGAAAAACCTCTTTCAGGAGTATCAAGCTGGTGCGATGATACGCCAAGATCCATAAGAACACCGTCAACAGCATCGATTCCCAGCAAGTCAAGAACTCTTCCGAGTTCAGAATAGTTGCTCCTTACCACTTTTGCGTTGTATCCTTTAAGCCGCTCTGAAGCAGTCTGCACTGCATCAGGATCACGATCAAGACATATAAGCCTTCCGCCTTCTGTAAGCCGCTCTGCGATCTTGCGGGAATGCCCCGCTCCTCCGACCGTTGCGTCAACATAAACTCCGTCAGGTCTTATATCAAGTCCGTCAATACATTCGTTCAGCAGGACTGAAACATGAGTAAATTCCATAGCACTGTTCTCCTTAAATGCCGAGCTGCTGCATTGCTGCAAGCATAGCTTCCATATCCATATTGTTCTGCTGAGCATCCCACAGTTCCTTATCCCAGATTTCTGCCTTGTCATCAAGACCAATGACAACAACATCCTTTGTAAGACCTGCAAAATCCCTTAAATCAGACGGAATAAGAACTCGTCCCTGTTTATCCGGAACAAGCTCACCGGCACCGGAAAAAAGCCATCTCTTAATATCAAGACCGCCCATGGAATCCGGCAGAGCCGCCACCTTGGCAGCCAGTTTTTCCCATTCAGCTTTGGAATAAATAGTCAGACACTTCTGGTTAATGCTTTTTGTAACGTAAAATTCTCCGCCAAGAAGATCTCTGAGTTTTGTCGGAAAGCTCATTCTGCCCTTAGCGTCGATATTATGGTGATATGTTCCCATAAGAGCTGTCAGAGCCATATCCGGCACCACCTTTCCTTCATTCTTGGGGTTAAAACACCAAAAAGTTGATATTTTTGCAACGTTTTCCCACACTTCACCACCGTGTACATATTATTATAATACAATTTAATCAAAACGTCAAGGAAAAACAAAGTAATATCAAAATAAAAGAAGCAAAAAAAAGATTTGTATTTTTGTAGAAAATAAACAAAGTTAACATTTCAGGTCCGCATGTCGAAAACACATAAAATAAAAAAAGTGGGATATGATCCCACTTTTTTGAAAATTATTTTATTTCTGGTATTCTTACTTTATTTACTTTTTGCCGCAAAACCATACAAAACCCAGTTTTGTGGGGAAAAGTGGCATCAGAATCAAAAAGTCAAAATAAAAACGGGAATGAACCAACATTCCCGTTTATTATATGCTAAAAATTATTCATTAATAGCTGTAACAACGCCTGAACCTACTGTACGTCCGCCTTCACGGATAGCGAAACGGAGTCCTTCTTCAATAGCGATAGGTGTGATGAGTTCAACATCCATCTCAACATTATCGCCAGGTGTACACATTTCTACACCTTCAGGAAGTGTGATAGTACCAGTAACGTCTGTTGTTCTGAAATAGAACTGAGGTCTGTAATTTGAGAAGAAAGGAGTATGACGGCCGCCTTCATCCTTCTTCAGAACGTAAACCTGACCCTTGAACTTTGTGTGTGGGTGAATTGAATCCGGCTTACAGAGAACCTGTCCTCTTTCTACCTGGTCTCTTGTGATACCACGGAGAAGCGCACCGATGTTATCGCCTGCTTCAGCGTAGTCAAGAGTCTTTCTGAACATTTCGATACCAGTAACAACTGTCTTGTCCTTTTCATCCTTAAGACCAACGATTTCAACTTCTTCACCAGTCTTAAGCTGTCCTCTTTCAACTCTACCTGTAACAACAGTACCACGACCGGAAATTGTCATAGTATCTTCGATAGGCATAAGGAAAGGAAGATCAGCCTTACGCTCAGGAGTCGGGATGTAAGAATCAACTGCATCCATAAGTTCAATGATCGGAGCATATGCTTCGTTGCTCAGATCATCAGGAGCGTTAAGAGCTGCAAGAGCAGAACCCTTGATGATAGGTGTGTCATCGCCAGGGAATTCATATTCGTCAAGAGTAGCTCTGATGTCCATTTCAACGAGCTCAAGAAGCTCAGGATCATCAACCTGGTCAGCCTTGTTCATGAATACAACAATGTAAGGAACGCCAACCTGACGAGCAAGAAGAAGATGTTCCTTAGTCTGAGCCATAGGACCGTCAGAAGAAGCAACAACGAGGATAGCGCCGTCCATCTGAGCTGCACCTGTGATCATGTTCTTTACATAGTCAGCGTGTCCGGGACAGTCAACGTGTGCATAATGACGAGCATCTGTTTCATACTCAACGTGTGCTGTATTGATTGTGATACCACGTTCTCTTTCTTCCGGAGCCTTGTCGATCATGTCATAAGCTTCGTACTGAGCCTGACCCTTAAGAGCGAGAGTCTTTGTGATAGCAGCTGTAAGAGTTGTCTTACCATGGTCAACGTGTCCGATTGTA
>JBJEQV010000063.1:0-2559 GCA_051881915.1 Porcipelethomonas sp.
GTGCAAAAACAGAGTTTATGGAAAAGGGATATGCAAAAGCATCTCTGCGGAAAATCTGCGCCAATGCTGATGTTACCACAGGGGCGCTGTATTTCTTCTTTAAGGACAAGGAAGACTTGTTCCGTTCCATTGTGGAAAAGCCCCTCAAGGAACTGCTGGATATGATGAATACGCATTTTGCAGAGGATACACAACTGTTGTCCGTACCGGATGCCTATGTTCAAACTGCCGGAGATCATGAGGAACTGGTACAGCTGCTGATACACCACCTTTACGCAAACCGGGATGCTTTTCTTCTGCTCCTGACAAAATCACAGGGTACGGCATTTGAAAACTGTGTGGACGAGGTCGTAGAGATGATGGAACAGGGATATCGGGCTATGGCGGAGCAGATGTCAGAACAGACTCCGGAAATGCAGATTAATCCATATAATCTGCACTGGATGACACATATGCATATTGATGCGTTCATTCACTTGCTTACTCATGAACCGGACGAACAAATGGCACTCCGGCATATGCGCAGAATCATGGATTATCTGGTCAAGGGCTGGCTGGAGCTGATACTGACGAAATAACTGATAGGCAAACAATGCCGTGCTACAGTGCGGCATTTTACATAACGATTACATAACAATGTTATGCTGAAAATATGACAGGAGGAGAATTTATGTTTCTTGAAATCAGTGGTATAAAAAAGCATTTCGGTGAGGGCGAGAGCCGTGTTGAAGTGCTGAAAGGAATTGATGCAGAAATTGAAAAAGGAGAAATTTGTGTTCTGCTTGGACCGTCCGGCTCGGGAAAGTCTACACTTCTCAACATTATCGGCGGTATCGACAACGCCGACAGCGGATATATTCAGATAGGCGGAGAAAAAATCGAGGATATGAACGAAAAGGCTCTGACCCTTTACCGCAGAAAGCACCTGGGATATATCTTCCAGATGTACAATCTGATACCTAATCTGAATATCAAGGAAAATGTAGAGGTTGGGGCATATCTCAGCGATAATCCTCTTGATGTGGACGAATTGCTGAAAACCCTCGGACTGTACGAACACAGGCACAAACTGCCCAATCAGCTTTCCGGCGGTCAGCAGCAGAGGACGGCAATCGGACGTGCCATTGTGAAAAATCCGGATATTCTGCTGTGTGACGAGCCTACGGGCGCACTGGATTATAACACATCAAAGGAAATTCTGAAACTGATTGAGGACATCAATCAAAAGTACGGAAACACCGTGGTCATGGTGACCCATAATGATGCTATCAAAAATATGGCGGACAGAGTAATTAAACTGCGTGATGGTGTGATACGGAAAAATTATCTGAACGAGACCAAAACACCTGCGGCAGAGCTTGACTGGTAAGGAGGACAGAAAATGAAAAATCCTCTAAATAAAAGAATCCTACGGGAGATCAAATGCGAAGCCGGAAAATATATTGTTATTTTCCTGTTTATGACTGCCCTTATCGCCATTGTTTCGGGTTTTCTGATTGCAGGTGAAAGTCTGAAAACCGCTTATGACCAGAGTTTTGAGAAATACAATGTGGAAGACGGTAATTTCGAGCTTGCTGAAAAAGCGGACAATCAATGTATCAGCAGCATTGAAAGTGAGGATGTGACACTTTTCGAAAATTTTTATTTGGAAGAAGATACAGACGATTTTGACAGTACACTGCGTATTTTTGCGGACAGAAAGGACGTAAATAAGGTCTGCATGTTAAGCGGTGAAATGCCGGAATCAGAAAATGAAATCGCTCTCGACAGGCTTTATGCCAGAAACAATGACCTGTCAGTAGGAGATAATTTCAGAATAGCTGGTAAATCACTAAAGGTTGTGGGAATTGTTGCTCTGCCCGACTATTCTGCGTTGTTTCAGAACAATACCGATTTCATGTTTGACAGCATCAAATTCGGCGTGGCAGTCATGACTGACGAGGGATTTCAGTCCATGGGAAACAGCCATATCCACTACAGCTATTCCTGGAAATATGACACGCCTCCCACATACCCGAATGGCAAAGAAGCAAAGGATATGGCAGAGGAATTCATGGAATCCCTGAGTACCAAAGCAGCTCTGACTAACTTTGTTCCTCGCTGTTCGTCTAATGCTATGAATTTTGCAGGTGACGACCTTGGCGGAGACCGGGTAATGATACTTACCATGATGTATCTTCTCATTGTCATTATTGCCTTTGTTTTTGCAATCACCACAAGCAATACCATAATCCGGGAATCCAATGTTATAGGAACGCTGAGAGCGTCGGGCTATACAAAGGCGGAGCTGATACGCCACTATATGGCTTCTCCTGTAATTGTACTTCTGATTGCCGCAGCAGTGGGAAATGTGCTGGGCTATATACTTTTCAAAAATATTATGGCTGAGCAGTATCTGGGCAGTTACAGTCTGGTTTCATACAAAACCTTATGGAATGCAACAGCATTTATCGAAACCACAATCTTCCCAACTGCAATTATGATGCTGATAAGCTTTGTTATGCTGGCAAGAATGCTTAGTCTTTCTCCGCTGAAATTTATCCGCCGTGACCTGAAACG
>JBJEQV010000064.1:0-2489 GCA_051881915.1 Porcipelethomonas sp.
TTACAGTTCATCAGTATTGCGATCTGACAAATTCCATATCTTCACCGCAGTTCTCTTCTTCATCATTCCAGATAAGAATATCGTTTTCAGCATAAAAGCTTCCGCTTCCGTCTGTATACATCACATCAGATAAAGGCAGGGAATTTTCATTTTCATATGTATAATATGTCTTTGTGGCACTGCCGTTGCAGACCATACTCTGACTTTCCGTATCATATGTCAGAGTATACACCCATTCAACATACGCAAAAGCACTGTCTGCCCAGTCAATTATGCCGAGATATGTTCCATCGTCATTCTCGGAAACAGTCAGAGTCGCTCTGCCGCAGCCCCATGTTCCCACATATTTTTCAGACGCACAGATCTCATCCTCTCCGCGTCCGTCATCAGCGATACCTCCGATGCCGCTGATCCAGACATAATGAACAGGTTTTTCATTTACTGTATAAAAATCCAGTTTTCTCTCACTGCCGTCATCTATAAAGCCCATGTATGGTTCATCATCATCTGTATAGAGCATATACCAGTAATTTACAAAGCCATCATTTTCTTTTGCTTCATATTTTATATAACCCGTATTTTCAATGTTGCCGCTTGCATAATAGGCTGTGAATGTTCCTGCACTGCTGATTGATATGTGAGCAGCAAGATAATCTCCGTCAATACACCAGTCGCCGTCAATACTGCTGAAATCCGCAGATTCTGTTTCAGTTTCAGCTGCCTCAGTTTCCTTTTCTTCCGATGGTTCTTCCGTTTCGGATGCTTGTTCAGCCGTATTTTCTGTTGCTGCAATTTCTGAAATGCTGTTTTCACTTATGCCCGGATCTGATGATCCGCAGCCTGAAATTGCTGTAAACATCGCAAGCGCTGCAGCGAAAACTAAAATTTTTCTGATCATATCTTTGCTCCTGTCCTGAAATGCACCGTCTATTATTCTTTGTACGTTCGTTATCACGCCTGAGTATGCGGCGTGATTTTTGCTATGGGTTTATTATAGCATATTTTGTCTCACGATTCAATTCATATGCCGCTTGATTTTGTACGGTTAATATATTAATCCTGCCGCTTCTCCTTCATCAATTACTGTTCTGCCTGCTTCGTTCCAGTTTTCTTACGCTTTTTAAAAGATACAGTATAACTGCCGATACTGTCAGCAAAATACCCGAAATCATAATAACAGCTCCGCTTCCACGGCCGACGCTTATGCCGCCTGACTTTGCAATACAGTCCGCAATGACGCCGGACAAGCCATAGGACAGAACATATCCCAGCTGAGAAATAAATCCGATCACACCCCAGGCTCTGCCCTGAAGCTCATTTGAGATATTGGTTCTCACAAGATAATCAAGACTGCTGTTGGCAACAGGAAGCATAGTAAAGAACACAAATCCCGAAACTGCAATAACGATCAGATTTTCCTTAAAACCGAATCCGAACATGCAAAGTCCGGCAGTGCCCAGAGACAGACATAATGCCTTTACTATCCCTTTCTTCATTCCCTTTGCACCAAGCAGAACACTCGTAACCAGCATTCCGGAGGCGCATATGGTTTCGACAATACCGAGGGTTTTGCTGCTTTCAAAATCCAGAACCATTGGCTCTGATAAAATCTGTATAGCGCCCATGCAAAAGGTCATAAGTGCCGACATTGCCACCAAAGTTATTAACCCCTTGTTGCCTGCCACAGCTTTCCACCCGCATTTCAGATCCTCCGAAAATGAGGTCTCCTTTTTCTCTTTCTTTTCAGTCAGTCCGCGGCGTACCACAGCGGTGGTAATAACCGTTAAAAGGAAAGTGCAGATATCAATAATAAGCAATAAACTGATGTTGGACACTGCAAGAAGAAGTCCTGCAAGAAACGGTGAAATAAGGTATCTCGCACTTCCCGCAAGATTGACAAGCCCGCTTGCTTTTACATATTCATCCTCTGTAAGAAGATCCGATACAGTCGCTTTATATGCAGGATCCATCAGCGATGAAAAAACAGAGCTTACGGTGACGCCAAGGCAGATCTGCCATACCTCAGCACCGCCGCTTTGCATACAAATAAGAATATATATGAGTCCGACAGCAGATAAGCCGTCACCCAGCATCATCAGCAGCCTGCGGTCGATACGGTCAGCCAGAACTCCCGCAGGAACACCCAGCAGCAAATTCGGCAAAAATGCAAGAAGCGCTATAAGGGCGGTGCTCCCCGCACTGCCGGTTTTATTGAATACATATACTGTAAGTCCGAAGCTTGTCAGTCCTCCGCCAATGGAGGATATCAGTTCACCGGACCACAGCAGAAAAAATTTTTTAAATCCTCTGGACATTTACTATTTCTCCTCTCTGTCATAAAAAAATGCCTTCTGTTCCCGTTCAGGTCCCCGTCACACATCTTTTACGGAATAAAACAAATAAAGGCGAACCATAATGGTTCGCCTTTGTACAGTATGGCTCCCCAAGTTGGACTCGAACCAACGACCCTGCGGTTAACAGCCGCATGC
>JBJEQV010000065.1:0-13100 GCA_051881915.1 Porcipelethomonas sp.
AGCGGTAAGATACTTTTCCTCATCAAGAACACCTTCCGAAAGCCATCTTTCAAGATTGGTAAGGTTTTTGAGTTTATCAAGAAACCATTCATCGATCATCGTTATATTGTGCAGCTCATTGATTGAAACTCCGCGCTTCAGGAGCTCATAGACCTGGAAAGCTCTTTCGTCGTCAGCCCTTGAAACTTTTTCAAAAAGTTCTTCTGTCGGGACAGTTTCAAACTTCTTCATATTCATTGAATCAATGCCAAGCTCTGTTGAACGAACAGCCTTCATAATTGCCTGTTCAAAGCTTGTGCCAATGGCCATGACCTCGCCTGTTGCCTTCATTTGTGTTCCGAGAGTTCTCTTTGCATATACGAATTTATCAAACGCCCACTTCGGAAATTTAACGACAACATAGTCAAGTGCAGGCTCAAAGCATGCATATGTTTTTCCTGTAACCTGATTTATAATTTCATCAAGAGTATATCCAATGGCAATTCTTGTTGCAACCTTTGCAATCGGGTATCCGGTTGCCTTGGACGCCAGAGCTGAAGAACGCGAAACTCTTGGATTAACCTCTATTACTGCGTATTCAAATGTTTCAGGATGGAGGGCAAACTGACAGTTACATCCGCCCTCAACCTTTAGTTCGGAAATAATATTGAGCGAAGCAGTCCTGAGCATCTGGTATTCTCTGTCAGAAAGTGTCACTGCCGGTGCGATAACAATACTGTCTCCTGTATGAATTCCGACAGGATCGAAATTTTCCATTGAACAAACTGTAATAACATTACCTTTGCTGTCTCTTATAACTTCAAACTCAATCTCTTTCCATCCGCTTATACATTTCTCGATAAGCACCTGCGTAATAGGAGAAAGTCTGAGTCCGTTCTTTGAGATATCACGAAGCTGTTCTTCATTTTCCGCAATACCGCCGCCTGTTCCGCCAAGTGTAAACGCAGGACGCACAATAACCGGATAACCTATTTTACCTGCAAAATCAACGGCGTCTTCTATCGTTTCGACAACCTTGGACGGAATACACGGCTCACCGATTTTTTCCATTGTATCTTTAAAAGCCTGTCTGTCTTCTGCCTTATGGATAGTTTCAGGGTCAGCTCCGAGAAGCTTTACATTATGCGATTCAAGGAATCCTTCCTCTGCAAGCTGCATTGAAAGGGTAAGACCTGTCTGACCGCCCAGTGTTGAAAGCAGGCTGTCCGGCTTTTCAATTTCTATGATTCTTTTTACAACATCAAGATTAAGCGGTTCAATGTAAATTTTATCGGCCATTGCCTTGTCAGTCATAATTGTTGCAGGATTTGAATTTATAAGTACAACTTCAAGTCCCTCCTGTTTAAGTGCACGGCATGCCTGTGTGCCTGCATAGTCAAATTCGGCAGCCTGTCCGATAATAATCGGGCCGGAACCGATCACAAGTACTTTTTTTATATCCTGTCTTAAAGGCATATCAGTGCATCTCCTTTTCCATCATCTTAATAAATTCATCAAACAAATACGCTGTGTCCTGAGGACCGCCATGTGCCTCAGGATGGAACTGAACGGTAAACGCATTAATTCCATGATATCTCATTCCCTCACATGTTCCGTCATTGGCATTAACATGAGAAACCGTTCCAACGGACGGATCAATGCTGCTTCCGACAACTGCATAACCGTGATTCTGGCTTGTTACAAATGTTTTTCCGAGCACCTTGTCGATTACAGGCTGATTTGCACCTCTGTGACCGTATTTAAGCTTCTCGGTCTTTGCTCCGTGTGCGAGTGCCATAAGCTGATGGCCAAGGCAGATACCAAAAATCGGGATTCCAAGCTTTGCGATTTCCTTTATGTTTGCGATTACATCTGTGTTTTCAGAAGGATCTCCGGGACCGTTTGAAAACATTATACCATCGGGAGCAATTTCTTTAACCTGTTCAGCAGTTGTATCTGCAGGAACAACAATTACTTCACACCCTCTGTTTACAAGCTCATTTCTTATATTTCTTTTGTATCCGAAATCGAAAAGTACGACCTTATACTTGACGTTGTCAGCCCGGTAGCTTCTCATTTCAGTTCCGGTTACACTTTTAACGGCATCAACAATTTTGTAAGTATTGATCTGAGCCAGAAGCTCGTCCTTCTTTTCATAGACATTTTCCGTTGTGATCGCACCGTTCATAACACCGGATTCACGAATTGTTCTTGTAAGACATCTTGTATCAATAGAATGAATACCAATAATATTCTGCTGTACAAGAAACTCATTTATATCGCCCTGTGAACGGAAATTGGACGGTGTATTACACCATTCCCTTACAATATAACCGCTTACATAGGATTTATCAGATTCAAAATCCTCATCATTCACACCGTAATTTCCTATAAGCGGAAAAGTCTGTGTAACTATCTGACCATAGTAGCTCGGGTCAGTAAGGGTTTCCTGATAACCTGTAAGACTTGTAGTAAAAACAACCTCGCCGATAACAGTTCCCTTTGCACCAAAACTGCGGCCTTCAAAGACTGTTCCGTCTGCCAGAAGCAGATAAGCCTTTTCACCTTGATTAAATAAAGACATCTTACCATTCCTTTCACAGATTAATATAAACTATTTAAGATTAATAAAAGATGTTATATCATCCCTCATTCTGATTGCTTCACGCCTTGCAGCATCAGCAAATTCAGTTTCAGGGCAGTTTTCTTTTCTGTAAGCACACATAATCGCCCTTGAAGAGTTTACGACTGCACCTAAACCATTTTCATCAAATGCGCCGGCAACACCTTCTGCGCCGCCTCCCTGTGCTCCGTATCCGGGGACAAGGAACATAGTGTGCGGAAGTCTTTTTCTGAGTTCTGAAAGCTGTTCCGGATATGTTGCACCAACAACTGCACCAACGGAGGAATAACCATATTTGCCTATCTGTCCGCTTCCCCATTTTTCACACATATCACCCATTACAGCATAGACCGGAGTATCATCTATAAGCTTGTCCTGAAGCTCACCGCTTGACTTATTCGATGTTTTTACGAGGACGTAGATCCCCTTGTCCATCTCACCGCAGATTTTAAGAAGCGGCTCTATTCCGTCTGTTCCCAGATACCCGTTAACCGTAAGAGCGTCAGCTGCAAAAGGCTCGCATACAATATCACCTATTTTAACTGTGCCGAGATGAGCTGCAGCATATGCTTCCATTGTAGCGCCTATATCGTTCCTCTTTCCGTCTGTTATAACAAACATTCCTTTAAGTTTTGCGTAACGGATCGTCTGTTCAAGAGCCTTGACACCATGATGACCATACATTTCATAATACGCAGCCTGTGGCTTTATTGCAGGAACAATATCATATATCTTGTCTATTATCATCTGATTAAATCTGAAAATTGATTTTGCTGCTGCCCTGAGAGTCATTCCGTCTTCACGGAAAAATTCATTTTTGATAAAATCAGGAACATAATCAAGCTTTGGATCAAGACCTACAACAGTAGGATTTTTCGTTTCGATAATTTTTGAAATAAGTCTGTCAAATGACATATTTTAACTCCTTTAATACATGTTTATTTCAGAATATCTGAGTACTCCCTTTGAAATAACAGCAACCGGTTTTCCGTCAAGAGTCATACCCTTAAAAGCGGAGTTTCGCCCTTTTGATCTGAAGTTTTCCGGTTTAACGACCCATTCACATTCAGTATCAACAATAGTAATATCTGCTGTTCTTCCCTCTTTAAGTCCGTAATACGGCAATCCAAGGATTTTCCTCGGATTAAGCGCCATAAGCTCTACTATTCTTTCAAGAGATATTCTACCGGTATGATAAAGACCGGTAAGAACAGCAGCAAAGGAGGTTTCCAGTCCGACAACACCATTCGGCGCTGAAAGAAAATCAGATTTTTCTTCCTGTGAATGCGGAGCATGATCGGTCACAATACAGTCAATTGTCCCGTCACATATCCCCTCAATGATCGCAAGCCTGTCCGCTTCTTCGCGAAGAGGAGGATTCATTCTGTAATCCGCATCTCTTGTAAGAAGACTTTCATCAGTAAGCATGAAATAATGCGGACATGTTTCGCATGTGACTCTGACGCCTTCAGCCTTTGCCTTTCTGATAAGATCAACGCTTCCCTTTGTACTGACATGAGCTATATGAATGCGGCATCCTGTTTTCTGAGAAGTTACGATTTCTCTGCCGGTTATGCTGTCTTCCGAAAGCCTGTCCATGCCCGGAACATCAAGAATCTCAGAAATTTTACCCTTATTGATCTTCCCGCCGTTTATTATCTTCAGATCCTCGCAATGAGAAATCGTGAGCAGACCCTCTTCATCAGCTGCAATCATTCCTCGTTTCAGCATACCTGAATTTTCAACAGGTCGTCCGTCATCAGAAACTGCAATTATACCTGCTTTTTTCAGAAGCTTATAATCTGAAAGCTCCTCGCCCTTCAGTCCGACAGTTACAGATCCGACAGGATAAACATCAACACCTGTGTTTCTTGATTTTTCATAAATATAATTTACTGTTTCGGCATTGTCTATAACAGGGTTTGTATTAGGCATACATGCAACGCCCGTAAACCCTCCTGCCAGAGCGGAAGCACACCCGGAAAGAATATCCTCCTTATAAGTATATCCCGGATCGCGGAAATGAACATGCATATCAAAAAGACCAGGAATTGCTGTAAAACCGCTTCCGTCGATTATTTTGTCCGACTTCTCGGAAATGTGACTGTCTATTTTGTTTATAACGCCGTCTTTAACAAGAATATCACACACTTTATCCATTCCGGCGTCAACAGCACGGATATTTTTTATAAGTATCGAGTTCATTGTTCACCTCTCTGTCCGGAGAAAATTGTAACTCCGTCATTGCCATCGATTTCCTTTACAAAAACATTGACTTTTTCCTCTCTTGATGTCGGAAGATTTTTTCCGACATAATCGGGACGGATAGGAATTTCCCTGTGCCCCCTGTCAATCAGAACCGCAAGCTGAATCGCCTCAGGACGTCCTCTTTCAATCAACGCATCAATGGCTGCGCGGGTGCTTCTTCCCGTATAAATCACATCGTCAACTATAACCACTTTTCTGTCTTTTATCCCAAAATCGATCTGAGTACGGTCACAGAGACCGACCGGTTTCATATCATCACGAAACGGAGTGATATCCAGAGCTCCGCATGGCACCGTAACATTTTCAAGCTCACTGATCTTAGCAGCTATCCTTTCCGCCAAAGCAACTCCTCTTGAAATAATTCCGACAAGGCATATATTTTCAGCACCCTTATTCCTCTCAAGAATTTCATATGTTATTCTTGCAACAGCACGATTCATGGCATTTTCATCCATAATAACGGTTTTTCTTTCCAAACAGACACCACCCTATAAAAAAAGCGCTTATCCGTACGGTGACAGATAAGCGCTGCTTGGTACATAAGCTTATAACTACAGCTATACTTGCAAAACAATGCCTTGTCAACCTCACGGGATCAACTTAAAGGTTTCATTAAATTACATTGTATCACATATTTTATTATTTGTCCAGTTTTTTTGATGAAAAGTTCTTTATTTTTTTCACAGCAATAAAAATTCCTGCTGCTGCCGCCGCAATTCCTGCACCGAGAACAACTGTACTCTTGCGCAGTTTGCGTTCTTTTACGGATTTTTTTGTTTTTTTTGCCTTTATAGCTGTTTTATTATGTACATTGATAATTTCATGTGAATTGACAGATACTTCTGCGCTGTCAAATTTCAGACTGCCTGCGAGAACGGTAACTTTAGCATAGTGATTTCCTGACGCAAGCCCTCTTTTGCAGTAAAAAACCTGCTTTGATCCGCATTTTTCAATTGTATATCCCGCTGCAAGTATCCTGTCGTCAACCTCGATCTTCAGTCTGAGATTTTCAGCTTCTCCAAGCAAAGAAAAATTTTCTCCGGAAAATTCAAATGTGAAGAAATCATTTTTATTTCCAGACGAAACACTGGTCCGGTTATAAAAACGGAAACTGTCCATTGCATTCTTTTTCCATCCGTCCGAATAGCAAAACACACCAGACAGGCAGTCAATGCGTTCACAGCAAACCGGTGAACCAAGTATCGGCAAAACAGCAAGATTTCTGAATTCATTCCTGAAAAATGCACTGTAAATGCTTACTCTGCCGGAAGTTATCATAGGAACAGATGCCAGATAATCGCAGACAAGTTCTTTGTTTACATAGCATTTTATACGTCTGCCTTCTGCTGAAATTCTGATAAAATTCCAGTTTTCTGAAGAAATATTATATTCATAACCTGACTCAATAACCGAATCCATATATTTAAGCTGCCATTTTCCGTCAGGATAAATTCTGAACTGATATCCGCTTTCGGCAGTGTAATCACAGGTAACTGCTGAATTATATCTGATTCCGATTGCTGCATAGTTATCAGGTGAAGTGTCTGCAAATTTAATTTCTGCTTTCAGTGTGTAATCACTCCATTTATCATCTCCCAGACTTAAAGCGGGATCAGGAGTATTTCTGAACCGCCAGTCGGAAGGGATCATATCAGAAGTAATAAGCTGAACAAGAACATTTTCCTCTCCGTCACGTCTTATTTCAAATGCGCCGCCCTGGTCTGTTGTATAAAGCGGTGCATTTCCTCTTGTTCTTAGAAAATCATCATTATAATTGAAGCTGTCAATATAAGGAAGCGGCAGACGGCTGCTTTTATATTCAGGAATCTTTACAGTTTCGATACCATTGACATGTTCAGCACTAAGAGTTGTAACCGTCATTACTGAGAACGGCTTCAGTTCAAGTATAAAGCTGTATTCTCCGTGATTTTCAGTCGGTACGATCCTGTTAATGAATCTGAACCAGTTTTCATTGTATTTGCCTCCGGATTCGGGACCGCGCGTTTCAATACAATTAAGCTCCGAATCGGGTTTTATCATATTTTTAAGAGTAAACCGGTACTTTCTTGGCGTATCACTGTCATTTGAAAGAATCACTGTATAATCTCCCTCATCCGACATCAGAGTCATGTAATTTGAGGTTGTATCGGTTATAAAATGATTTTCATTACCGTCACCAAAGCAGGCGCTGTCAACATATTTCCAGCCCTTTCTTATGAAATGAGTAATATGTGCTGCTCCCCACAGACCCGAACCTATTGAATAGTATCCCGACCATGGTTCTTCTGCAGCTATAAGCTGCTTCGGAGCATAATTTGATCCGGTATAGTATGCTGCAACAGCCGGCTGATACTCATACATTGTCATTTTCCCATGACAGTATGAATTTATTATACGATTAGTTACATCTGTCAGGGAATTTATTCCCGAAATCCCGTTTCCGTCTGCATTAACGGAAAGCTCGGAGATGTTGCACGGAGCAATTCCTTCGCTGTACCATATTTCTTTACCGTATTTTTCATTGAGGACTGCCGTATTTTCATCGCCATAGGTCGTATAATGCAATCCTATTACGTCTACTGCATTACGCAGATCCTCATTGTTTATCATGCTTTCTGCGATGTTCCTTGTGCCCGGTTCATCAGAAGCAATGATCCTGATCTTACTGTAATCGTAGCGCAAATCAGTTTCATTTTTCAGTCTTTCCGAGAAATAGACGATCCATTCCCCGTCAGCCTTTTCGGTTTCATTTCCATCAGCACTGATATAGTCAAATTCAAGTCCGTATGTATCGAAAGCTGCTTCCATTGTTTCCTTATACCAGCGGTATCTTGCTTCATAACCATATTCCTTGCCTTGTTCAAAGGCGATTCTCACCCAAGCAGGCTCACCCCATCTGAGCAGATCAACAGTTATATCCGGATTTATTTTTTTTGCATCAGATGCAAATATAAATCCCGCACCTCTGGTAACATCTGCTTTCTCGTCACAGTATCTTTTAACGCAGGGTTCAGTTCCTGAAGAAGAATTCACATCTGCCCCAAGCTCGATTTTTACATGTGAAAGGGACGCACCGTAATCTTTACGAAAAAGCGCCTCCATTATTTCTTCGTATGCGTCCGGATTTTTAGCTTTGTAATCTATAAGCAGACGAGATGAATTATTTGCTGTAATCGCACCGAGACCTTTAAATTCACAAGCCGGATTTTTGTTTACGGAAAAAGCATCAATAATAACATCTTTTATATTACTCATTTAAATTCATCCTCTCGTTTCAAAGGCGGTTCCGCAATTAAAAATTTTATTTTCTTTCCCGATTCAGTAAACATTTTCTCATGTTCGGTTTCATAATTCTCTTCAAATCCGCTGGCATGGAGATCATATGTCTTATATTTGATTTTGAATCCCGACTGTTCAAAATATTCAAATGATTCGCTGAACAGATCATCATCATCTGTTTTGAACCAGAGCTCGCCGTCAAGAAATTCTTTATACTTTTCAAGCTGACGAAAATGTGTGAGTCTGCGTTTTTTATGCTTTGATTTCGGCCAGGGATTGCAGAAATTAATATAAATTCTGCTGATTTTATCTCCATCACCGAAAACGTCGTTGATCTGTTCGACGTTTTTTATAAAAATTCTGATATTATCCGTATTCATCTTCTTTTCTTTATATGCTTCTTCAAGCTTTCTTTTTGCAAGAACAAGCATTTCGTTTTTTATATCAACGGCAATATAATTTATTTCCGGATGTGACGGAGCTGCCTGCGAAATGAATCCTCCCTTTCCGCATCCCAGTTCAAGATATACAGGAGCTTTATTCTGAAAAATATCATTCCATTTTCCCTTGTTGTTTTCCGGTTCATTTATACAGAATTCACAGGCTTCAAGCTCAGGCTTTGCCCACGGTTTGCATCTTATTCTCATCTCAGCACCTCATAAAAAATTATTTCTTGCAAAACACTTTGAACAGATCACATAATACAGTTTTATATACATGATCCGTATGGTTTTGCCGTTTAAAAAGTGTTTTTAAATCATTATACCATAAATTATAAAAAATTTCACTATTTTATTTAAAAAAATAAAATGTTGACATAACGGGAAGTAATGATATAATAGTAAATGTAATAAAATCAGAAAGGTTAAAGGAAATAATATAATGGAAAAATATACACTTGAACCACAGTACCGGCTTGCCGGTCTGGATCCTTCAAATTTCTCTGCGTCAGTTGACGCATTTGTTCTGAAAATTTCTCCGGAAATCGGGCCAAAAGGACGTCCGGCTGTTATCATATGTCCGGGCGGCGGATATGAATATCTTTCAGACCGTGAAGCGGAAGGCGTTGCAATGAGATTTGCTTCACATGGTATCAATGCTTTTATTTTAAGGTACAGCGTAAACAGTCCATTCCCTGCTGCACTCCTCGAAATTGCCGAATCGGTAAAGCTTATCAGGGAAAAATCATCTGATTTTGACATAAATCCTGAAAAGATACTGGTCTGCGGATTTTCTGCCGGAGGTCATCTTGCAGCAAGTCTCGGTACACTGTGGAACAGCAGTTATTTAAAAAATATTCTCGGCGATACATCTGTATACAGACCAAACGGAATGATCCTGTCATATCCTGTAATTACTTCGGGACCTTTCTGCCATCAGGGCTCTATCGACAGCATACTCGGAAAAACCCCTTCAGAAAAAATGCTTGAACTTGTATCCCTCGAAAAACAGGTTTCTGCCGACACTCCGAAAACATTTATATGGCACTGTGCCGATGACGGATGTGTCCCGCCGGAAAATACAATAGATTTTATAAAAGCACTCAGTGCAGCAAAGGTTTCCTTTGAAGCGCATATTTTTCCTGACGGAGGTCACGGACTTGCCCTTTGTGATGAAACGACCGCAGCATATGACGGACATATTAACCGCACTTGCGCACAATGGTTCAATCTGGCTGTAAGCTGGATCAGACGGGAATTTATATAATTTGTGATTTTATACATTATGACTGAACTTTTGCTTGCAATTAACAGTTGTTTATGTTATAATATTCTTTACTGAAATATTTTAAGGAGAGAAATCTAATGTTTAAAATTGTTCGCAAGAGTGTTCTTAATCCATCGGTCATACTGATGGAAATTGAGGCACCTTTTATTGCCAGAAAGGCCGAAGCCGGTCAGTTTATTATTTTCAGAATAGATGAAAAAGGAGAAAGAGTCCCGCTTACTATTGCTGACTATGACAGGGAAAACGGTACGATCACAATTATTTTCCAGATAGTCGGAAAAACAACCGAAAAACTTTCAGAGCTTCATGAAGGTGACGCGCTTCTTGACGTTGCAGGTCCTCTGGGAGTTCCTACACATATTGAAGATGATGCAAAGAATATCTGCGTAATCGGCGGAGGTGTTGGATGTGCCATAGCCTATCCTCAGGCAAAGTCACTTTTTTCCAAGGGTTTGAATGTTGACGTTATCGCGGGATTCAGAAATAAGGATATCGTAATTCTTGAAGATGAGTTCAGAAAAACCTGCAATAACTTCATCCTCTGCTCCGATGACGGAAGCTGCGGCAAAAAGGGATTTGTAACTGATGCACTCAAAGAGAGAATCGAAAGCGGAATCAAATACGATGCTGTTATTGCGATCGGTCCTGTTCCCATGATGAAATTTGTTTGCAAGGTAACTGAACCTTACGGCATCAAAACAATTGTTTCACTGAATCCTATCATGGTTGACGGTACGGGAATGTGCGGCGGATGCCGTGTAACAGTCGGCGGTGAAATAAAGTATGCCTGTGTTGACGGTCCTGACTTTGACGGTCATCAGGTTGACTTTGATGAACTTATGAAAAGAAATTCAACATACAGAGGTCAGGAGCATGACTGCCGTATGATGAAAAACCTGAAATAAACGGAGGATGTAACAAATGGCTAATATGGCATTGGAAAAGGTAAAAATGCCTGAACAGGATCCAAAGGAAAGAGCAAGAAACTTCAAGGAAGTTACACTCGGATATACTAAAGAAATGGCAATGGAGGAAGCAGCACGCTGTCTTAACTGCAAAAACAAGCCATGTGTTTCCGGCTGTCCTGTCGGGGTAAAGATACCTGAATTCATTTCAAAAATTGCGGAAGATAAAATTGATGAAGCATATGATATAATAACTTCGACTAATTCGCTGCCTGCTATCTGCGGACGTGTATGTCCTCAGGAAAACCAGTGCGAAGGAAAATGCGTCAGAGGAATCAAGGGTGAACCTGTGGGTATCGGACGTCTGGAAAGATTTGCAGCAGACTGCAATATGGCAAAGGGACAGTCTCCTGCGGAAGTTCCGGTTTCAAACGGTCACAAGGTTGCTGTCGTAGGTGCAGGTCCTTCAGGTTTGACATGCGCCGGAGATCTCGCTAAACTTGGATACAAGGTAACAATTTTTGAGGCTTTCCATACTGCAGGCGGTGTTCTGATGTACGGTATCCCTGAATTCAGACTTCCTAAGGAGATCGTTCAGAAGGAAATAAGCAAGCTGAAAGAGCTTGGCGTTGAAATTATGCAGGATATGGTTATAGGTAAAGTTCTTTCAGTGGATGAAATAATTGAAATGGGCTACGAGGCTGTATTTATTGGTTCAGGCGCAGGTCTTCCGAGGTTTATGGGAATTGAGGGTGAATCACTGATCGGCGTATGTTCAGCAAACGAATACCTAACAAGAATCAATCTCATGAAGGGATATCTTGATGAATATGACACTCCTGTTATCAAATCCAGATCAGTTGCTGTTGTAGGCGGCGGAAATGTTGCCATGGACGCTGCAAGAAGTGCTTTAAGAATGGGTGCTGAACACGTTTACATAGTTTACAGACGTTCTGAAGCTGAAATGCCTGCAAGAAAAGAAGAAGTTCATCACGCCAAGGAAGAAGGCGTTGAGTTCTTGAATCTTAATAACCCTGTAAAGATCATTGGCGATGAAGACGGTCGTGTTTGTGGCATGGAATGTATCAAAATGGAACTCGGTGAACCTGATGAAAGCGGAAGAAGAAGTCCGATTCCGGTTGAAAATTCAAACTATGTTCTGGATGTTGATACAGTTATCATGTCAATCGGTACTTCTCCCAATCCACTTATCAGAACAACTACGACCGGTCTTGACGCAAACAAAAGAGGATGTCTTATTGTTGATGAAAACATGCTGACGACCAAGGAAGGCGTTTATGCAGGTGGTGACGCTGTTACAGGTGCTGCAACAGTTATTCTTGCAATGGGTGCAGGCAAAACGGCCGCTAAATCCATTGATGAATATATAAAATCAAAATAACCGGAGGTAATTAAATGGCAAATACTTTTATAAGCTTGTCTTCCATGACAGCAAATAATTCTGCAGGCGGCAGTTGGCTTTTCACTCTTATTTCCTTTGCAATTATTATTATTTTCTTCTATTTTATTCTAATCAGACCTCAGAAGAAAAAAGATAAAGAAGCTAAAGCCATGCGTGAAAGCATTCAGATCGGCGATGAGATCATGACAATCGGCGGTATCGTCGGAATAGTTGTCAGAAAAAACGAAGATACAGTTGTAATTGAGACAGGCGGCGATAAAAGTAAACTGCGTATTAAATCATGGGCCGTTCAGGAAAATCTTACAATGACTGAAAAAGCTGCTGAAGCAGCAAGAGTGGCAAAAGCTGCTAAAACCAAGGGCGCTGACATGATTACAACCGGAAAAAGCAAAAAAGATAAAGAATAATTTATTTCAGAGCAAAAAACAGCCTGGAAGGACAATATCCTTTCCAGGCTGTTTTGTATTTAAATTTATTCCAGAAACTTAGCCTTATAAAAATTTTCGTTTCCAAGCTTTTTGGCAGTAAGTCTGAATATAACACAACCATCCGGACATACTATATTCTTACTATATTTGCCATCTCCACCTATATTTTCTAAGTCTCCGCCGCTTCTGACTGACTCCATAATCGGGAACAAAATCATCATCAATTTTGAACAAATCCCCTGACCGTCTGAATTAACAGGACATCCATAAGTACAGCTATACTTGTCACCTATCTCTTCACCATTTCGGCAATAATGTTCTGTATGATCACCGCGAAGAAATCCGGTCACTTCAATTTCAAATTCATATTCCTCGTTATACCATTTTTTCATAATATTCCTCCAAATACTAAATTATTATATCATAGAGGAATAATTAAGTCAATACATGAGGTAAAAAACATTACT
>JBJEQV010000066.1:0-2413 GCA_051881915.1 Porcipelethomonas sp.
GAATAGGAGTCAAAAAAGCACAGAAACTGCTTTTAAAGTATAAAACAAAAGACTCGCTTAAAAAAGCAAGTCCTGAAGATCTTGCAGCTGCTGCGGGAATAAATCATGAAACAGCAAATAATTTATATGAGTTTATACAGAATATGTAAAGGAAAATAAAGATATGAGAGTAATAACCGGAATTGCCAAAGGTAAAAGACTTGATACACTTGAAGGAATGGATGTAAGACCTACAACCGACCGTGTAAAAGAGGGAATGTTTTCATCTATACAATTTGATCTTGAAAATTCTGTTGTTCTTGATTTGTTCGGTGGAAGCGGCCAGCTTGGAATTGAATCTCTCAGCAGAGGCGCAAAAGCAGCAGTTTTTGTTGATAATTCCAGAAAGTCGATTGAGATTATAAAATCAAATCTTAAAAAGACTCAACTTGAAGATAAGGCTTTGATTTTTAATATGAACAGCGAGGATTTTCTGAAAATTACAGATAAAAAATTTGATTTTGTTTTTTTAGATCCTCCCTACAATAAAGGAATTATTGAGAAAATTTTGCCTATGCTTTCGGGAAAAATTAATAATAATGGAAAAATATTGTGTGAACATGAAAAAAAACTTATTCTTCCTGACGAAATTAATGAGTTAAGGTTGAAAAAAAATTACAAATATGGTAAAATAGAGGTAACATTGTACAGTGCTGACAGAGAGGATGAGTAACTTGAGCAGAGTAGCAGTATGTCCGGGGAGCTTTGATCCCATAACATATGGTCATCTTGATATCATAAAGCGTGCTTCCCGTCTTTTTGACAAAGTGATTGTTCTCATTTCGGTTAATGCTGCCAAAACTCCAAGTTTTACTGCTGCAGAACGTATGATGATGATTGAAGAAAATATAAAAGGATACGATAACGTTGTTATTGATATTCTTGACGGATTGCTTGCCGACTATGTAAAAAATGTCGGTGCGATAGCAATTGTCAAAGGACTGAGAGCCGTAAGTGATTTTGAATATGAATTTCAGATGGCTCTGGCTAATAAAAAATTATATTCGGGTGCTGAAACGGTTTTTTTGACTACATCCTCGGAAAATATGTATTTGAGTTCAAGTGTCGTGAAACAGATTGCTCAGTTCGGTGGTGATATCAGTCACTTTGTACCTGAATGTGTTCTTGATTTTATATCTAAGAGATTGGTTGTAAAGGAGAATTTAAATGAATAAGATTGATGAAATTCTTGATGAACTTGATGAGGTGCTTGACAGAGCAAAGCCGGTACCATTCGGCGGCAGGTATATGGCTGATGTAGAAAGATTAAGGGAGCTTGTTAATGATGCAAGGCTTAATCTTCCCCAGGAAATAAAACAGGCAAGGCTTATTGCTTTTGATGAAAAGAGAATTTTAAATGAAGCAAAGGCAAAGGGTGAAAATATTATTAGTCAGGCTGAAAAAAGAGCAGCTGCGATAGTTTCACAGGATTCCATTATTAAGGAAGCAAAGAAAAAGGCTTATGACATTCTTGCCAATGCTCAGGCTAATGCAAAGGATATCAGGAGTGCTGCTGATGCTTATGTGGACAAGATCATAAACAACACGGAAAAATATCTTACAATTTCGCTTCAGGAGCTTAAAAAAACAAAGAGTGGAATAGCTGCAAACAGAAAAAAATAAATTTCTGATATCTTCTTAACAATTTGTCCTTGCAATGTTAAGAAATTATTAATATTATTGTTGTATAATTAATTTGACGCAAAGGAGCGCATCTATAATGATGTGTTCCTTTTTTGTTTATTAAAACATTTAAAGGTGGAGTTTATATGGATAAAATTGATGCAAAGCTGATTGCGCTTCTTCAGGAAAACGCAAGATACCCTTTAAAATTTCTTGCTTCACAGGTTTTTCTGTCCGCTCCGGCAGTATCGTCAAGAATTGAAAAGCTTGAAAAACAGGGGATTATACTGGGATATAATGCAATTATAGATAAACAGAAGCTGGGGTATCATATTACTGCTTTTATTAATCTTGAAATGACACCGAATCAGAAAAAAGAATTTTATCCGTTTATAAGAGAGTGTCCCAACGTTTTGGAATGCAATTGTGTAACAGGAAGCTTTTCAATGCTCATAAAGGTTGCTTTTCCGAGTACACAGGAGCTCGATACTTTTATCGGACATTTGCAGTATTTTGGAAATACTTCTACTCAGATCGTCTTTTCTACACCTGTTGCACACAGAGAGATTCAGATGACTGATGATGAAGAATAAAAATGTTAAGTAATGTTTTTTACCTCATGTATTGACTTAATTATTCCTCTATGATATAATAATGTAAGCGTCAAACATGGAGAATAAAATCGTATTTTTTCAACCCTGTACTTTTAAGCAAGGGCATTTCTTTTATCTGTCAGCGGATTGTCAATCAG
>JBJEQV010000067.1:0-2406 GCA_051881915.1 Porcipelethomonas sp.
TTCTACGCAACCTTTCATTTAAATCATTAAAACTTCTTTATGAGCGCCCGGCTTTCGTTCCGGGTTATTTTTACTGACAGTTAAATATAAATTCATTTATACACAATTTTTTACATTATCAGTCTGCCGGCAAGAGAGACGATGCTGCATAGAATGAGTCCGCAAACGGTCGGAAGAAGCATTGCAAATGCAGTCCATTTGAAACTTCCGGTCTCTTTTTTTATTGTAAGGCATGTTGTTGAGCATGGGAAATGGAATAATACAAATATTATCATACACAATGCCGTCAGAGAATCCCAGCCGTTTGCGCAGAGTATCTCCCTCAGCATTTGCGAGCTTTCGGCTTCGATCAGGCTTCCTGTTGACATATATGCCATGAGTATTATAGGCATTACAATTTCGTTTGCCGGGAAGCCGAGAATAAATGCAAGCAGAATTATCCCGTCAAGTCCCATAAATCTTCCTAAAGGTTCCAGAAACTCCGACAAAGCAATAAGCACGGTGTTTTCTCCGATCGAACAGTTTGCAAGTATCCATATAAAAAGACCTGCGGGAGCGGCTGTGATACATGCTCTTCCGAGAACGAAGATCGTTCTGTCAAAAACCGAACGAACAATAACCTTTCCGATCTGCGGCCGGCGATAGGGCGGAAGCTCGAGGGTAAATGACGATGGAACTCCTTTAAGAACTGTTTTTGAAAGGACCCATGATATGAGCAGTGTCATCAGTACACCGCATAGTATAACAGCAAGAAGGATCAGAGCGGATGCGGCGGAGCGAAGAAAACCGGGAGCCGCAGCTGTGAAGAAAATAGTTATCAGCGAAATAAGTGTGGGAAACCGGCCGTTGCACGGAACAAAAACATTTGTAAGAATTGCGATAAGACGTTCGCGCGGAGAATCGATTATCCGGCAGCCTGTGACGCCGGCAGCATTGCATCCGAATCCCATACACATAGTCAGAGCCTGTTTTCCGCATGCGCCCGAGCGCTTGAAATGCTTGTCGAGATTAAAAGCAATCCTCGGAAGATACCCGAGATCTTCGAGCAGGGTGAAAAGCGGAAAAAATATAGCCATGGGCGGCAGCATTACTGAAACGACCCATGCAAGAACACGGTAAATGCCGTTTACTGCAATATCAGTAATGACTTTGTGACAGTTTACGGCCGTAAGAAAATTTTCAAGGCGATTACCTAAAGCAAACAGCAGTTTGGAAAGAAGCTGAGACGGATAATTTGCCCCCACGATGGTTATCCAGAAGGTGACGGCTAAAAGTCCGAGCATGATCGGTATCCCGAAAACTCTGCTTGTCAGGATACGGTCGATTTTTCTGTCATGCAGTTTCAGCACATCCTGAGCTGATCTGGTTGTTTCATCTGCAATTTCAGCTGCTGTTTTTATTATTGATGATATTATTTCATCATTTATTTTTTCCGGAGTATATCCGCAGGACAAAAGCTTTTTTCTGATATGGTTAATGTCCTCTGAAAGATTTTTTTCACAATTGAATCCGAGATGCTGTTCGATACTTCTGTTAAGTTTGTCATTCTGGTCAAGCATCCTGACAGCAGTCCATCTGCCGGAAATGCTGCAGTCAGTATAAAGCGTAAGCTTTTTCCGGAGTTGCTGTACAGAAGATTCAATTGTTCTGCTGTAACATGGGATAAACGCAGATTCCGGCGGCTTGCTGATTACATTTTCAACGGCGTCCATAAGATCATCAAGTCCTTTTTCATCCCTTGCAGTGACCCCGACAACCGGTACACCCAGCAGAACAGAAAGTTTGTTCAGATCAATTTTAATATTTTTTCTTTCGGCTTCATCAAGCAGATTTACGCAGACAACAGTCTTTGAGGTTATTTCCAGTGTCTGCAGAACAAGATTGAGATTTCTTTCAAGACAGGTGGCATCGCATACAACTATTACAGCGTCTGCACCGCCAAAACATATAAAATCGCGCGCCACTTCTTCTTCAGCTGAGTGAGCCATAAGTGAATATGTACCCGGAAGATCAGCCAGTATGTAGCTGCATCCATTGTGGCTGCACCGTCCCTGGGCGTTTGTAACAGTTTTTCCTGCCCAGTTGCCGGTATGCTGGTTCATATTGGTGAGCGCGTTGAAAACAGTTGATTTTCCGACGTTAGGGTTACCGGCCAGAGCGACGAGAAATTCATTTTCTTTCTTTTTTATGCTGCCGGAAAGGTCTAATGCACCCCTTCCTGTGGATCTGGAAGTAAGACCCATTGTATCATCCTCCTTATGCAAATTAGTAAATTGTATGTCGGAAAATACCTGTCCGATTACTTATAAGGCAAATTAAACAAATTCATGTATAAATATAAAAAAACGCCAAAAAAACTATGCATTTCACCAAATCTGCAAAAACCCATTGACAGAAAGTGAAACA
>JBJEQV010000068.1:0-52704 GCA_051881915.1 Porcipelethomonas sp.
AATCCACTGACTGGATGGTACATATGCTCGGACAGTCTGTAGGTGCATACACCGATGCAACTCACGGCATGACCCTTTCGGCAGTTTCCATGGCGTATTATCGTTATATTATGCCTTACGGTCTGCCAAAGTTCAGACGCTTTGCCGTAAATGTATGGAATGTTTCACCGGACGGAAAGACAGATGAAGAAATTGCCAATGAGGGTTTGTGTGCTTTGGAATCCTGGATGAAAGAAATCGGACTTGTTATGAATATCAGCGAGCTTGGTGTCACCGAGGATATGCTGGAGGGTATTGCAGACGGCACATTCATCATGGAAGGCGGCTACAAGACACTGAATCACGAGGAAATCGTACAAATCCTGAAAGAAAGCATGTAATAAGGAACTGTTTATCACAACCAAAGTATGGATAAGCAATGCAGGATATGAAAAGGAAAAAGCATCTATTGAAGAATCCCTGCGAAAGCTGAAAACGGATTATATTGCCTGTTCCATTCGGCGACTATTACAGAACCTATCGTGCCATGGAAGAGGCATACAAAGCCGGCAAGGTGAAAGCTATCGTGTGTCCAACTTCTATCCGGACAGATTTATTGACATTCACCATTTTGATGAAATCAAACCGGCAGTAAATCATGTTGAAACTCATGTGTTCCAGCAGCAGAAGACTGCGAAAGAACATCTCAAAAAGTATGGTTCCGGAAATCGTGGAATGGTTTATGACAATGGCATAAGAAAAAACATCGACTGATAATTTTATGAGCTGCTGTACCTTGTAAAAAGGTGCAGCAGTTCTATTCATCAATGGGAAATTACTTCATCAAAATTTTGGTATGAATCACTTTTTCAATTGAATGATTGAAAAAAGAACACAGGTATGATATAATAACACATATAGCCAAACTTGAAAAGAGGCGAACCCATGAAAATTATCATTTCTCCGGCAAAGAAAATGAACGTGGACACAGACATTCTGCCATATCATCAGCTTCCTCAGTTTTTGCCGGAAGCAATGGATATCATGCAAACCATGCAGAAAATGTCAGACAGTGAATTGCAGGCGCTGTGGAAATGTAATGATGCGATTGCAAAGCTGAATATCACACGTTTGCGTACAATGAATTTGCAGCAGAATCTTACTCCTGCCATTCTTGCCTATGAGGGGATCCAGTATCAGTATATGGCTCCCGGCGTTTTTACCTATGAAGAGCTTAACTATATTGAGGAACATCTGCGTATTCTTTCCGGATTTTACGGTTTGCTTCGTCCCTTTGACGGCGTTGTCCCGTATCGCCTTGAAATGCAGGCAAAGCTTCGTGCAGGAGCATACCGCAGTTTGTATGAATTCTGGGGAAACAGGCTTGCCGGACAGCTTGCGTCCGAAACGGACCGTATCTTAAATCTCGCCTCAAAGGAGTACAGCAAAGCAGTTACTGCGCATCTGCCGGAAACAGTTCAGGTACTTACCTGTACATTCGGGGAATGGAAATCCGGGAAGATCGTGGAAAAAGGAACACTCTGCAAGATGGCGCGGGGACAGATGGTCCGCTGGCTGGCAGAAAACCAGATTACAGCCTTTGAGGATATCAAAGCATTCGGAGATCACGGATATGTCTATGATGCAGAACACTCCGCATCAGATCACTATGTATTTATAAAAGGAGAAAAATAAAATGCTGGAAGTTGGAATGAAAGCACCTGATTTTACATTACAGGACAAGGACGGAAACAATGTTTCCCTCTCAGATTTTAAGGGGCAGAAGGTAGTACTTTACTTCTATCCGAAGGATAACACACCGGGCTGTACCCGTCAGGCATGCGCTTTTGCTGCAAATTATGATGCATTTCAGAGTAAGAATGTTGCTGTGATCGGAATCAGCAAGGACAGCACTGCCTCTCATCAGAAGTTTGCGGCAAAGCATGATCTGCCGTTTATTCTGCTGTCAGACCCTGAACTTACTGCAATTCAGGATTATGACGTCTGGAAAGAGAAGAAAATGTGCGGTAAGGTAAGCATGGGAGTTGTCCGCAGCACATATGTGATTGGCGAAAACGGCATTATTGAAAAGGTTATGCCTAAGGTAAAGCCCGATACCAATGCGGAGGAAATTTTAGCATATCTGGAGGAAAATTAATTTATCGGAAACTTCTTTCATTCAGAATAAGCAGTATGTAATAACAGACCTGTTACGAAAAACATATGCACAAAAGATAACCAATAAAGGAGTGTTACATAATGGTTATAAATCATATTTTTCACGTTCGGAAGCGTACGCTGCTTGCCATTGCAGGCTGCGTATGGCTGCTCGCCGGTGTTAATGTGGCACGTCTTGGCATGCTGTCATACAAGTGTCTGGATAGTGTCAGGTGGTATCATCTGCTTCTGTCGGCAGCAGTGTTCGGATTATTTGGAATTATGTTTTTTAAAATGAGCTTCAAACATACAAAACGAATTCACAGTTATCCGGAACAGACCCGTCCGTTCTGGAATTTCTTTGATTTAAAGGCATACTGCATAATGGCTTTTATGATGGGAGGAGGCATTTGGCTGCGTTCGTCAGGTCTTGTGCCGGATACATTTATCGCCGTATTTTATACAGGTCTCGGTCTTGCCCTCGCACTGGCAGGCGTAATGTTCTGGGTGATGTTCGGAAGATACAGATGCCGTCATAATTAAAACAGAGTAATATTTCAAAGAAAATTTCAGACAAAGCAGTACCTGAGATCAGCTTGCAGCACAATATCAGTACGGAAACAGGAAAAGCCATGCGTTCTGACAGGAGATGTCAGAACAGAGCATTTCACATATATCACAAAGGAGCAGTGGAATGAAAATCAGACGTTTAAACAGATCAGAACTGAATGATGCACTTCCGCTCATATGGAAAGTATTCTGCGATTACGAAGCCATAAATTATCCGGAAGCCGGAAAGCAGGCATTCTGGGAGGCAATACATTCCGAAGAGTACCTGAATATGCTGAATGCATACGGTGCATTTGAAGGAAAAGAGCTTACAGGTATCATAGCTGTCAGAAATGAAGGTATGCACCTGGCTTTATTCTTTGTAGACGGCAATCATCACAGAAAAGGAATTGGAAAAAGCCTGTGGAACGCAGTACTTGCTGAAAACAAATCCGAAACTATAACTGTTCATTCTTCTCTGTTTGCAGTTGAGATATATAAAAAGCTTGGTTTTACTCCAACCGATGATGTTCAGGAAAATGATGGTATCAAGTATGTGCCAATGGAATATAAACAAATCCGAAATATTAAAAATCCTCGCAGAACCTGCACATAAACTGCGAGGATTTTAAGTTCAGACAGCATTATAATAAAAGCAGGAGGTGAGAAAAATGGAATGGATTGATGGAATGAACATGGCTATGGATTTCATCGAGGAACATCTGGAGGAAGATATATCGGCAGATGAACTGTCTCGTATTGCAATGTGTTCTGCATTTCATTTTCAAAGAATGTTTGCATATATTACCGGTGTAACTCTGAACGAATATATTCGCAGACGCAGAATGTCATCAGCCGTATTTGATCTTATGAATGACGAAAAAGTAATAAATGTTGCGATGAAATACGGCTATGACTCCCCCACTGCATTCACCAGAGCATTCAAACAGACCCTTGGCATTGCTCCCAGTGAAGTCAGAAAGCAGAATGTCATTCTGAACACTTTTCCAAAAATCACCTTTACATTTTCAGTTAAAGGAGAACAGGCTATGAATTACAAAATCATAAAAAAAGAAGCTTTCAGAGTAGCAGGTTTCAAAAACAGCATGCCCATGACTATGGAAAACTGCTTTGAAAAAATGCCCGAGGTATGGAAAGAATTTTATGATCAAGACGGAGAAGAACGTCTGAAAGCTATTATGCAGGATAAGGAACCCGGCGGCATTCTTGCCCTTACTCTCTGCGACAACGGCGAATACGGCGGATGTATGATAGGAACGGCAACAGATGCAGAGATACCTGAGGGAATGACCGAAACGATTGTCCCTGCCACTACTTATGCTGTTTTTGAATGTATCGGAGCTTTACCGGACGCAATGCAGAGCATACAGGAACGCATCATTTCAGAATGGCTTCCCGCTTCAGGATACGAATATGCCCCGGCACCGGACATAGAAGTATACCCGGAAGGTGACCGGCACTCCGCTGATTACCGCAGTGAAGTATGGCTTCCTGTAATCAAAAAGAACAGCTAATCCAGTCAATTTAATATGAAATTACGTTTATAAATGCCGGATGCTTTACATCCGGCATTTATACATATATCATTAAAATTATGACTTATTGAAAATGATCACAGGGCGCTTTACAGATAATTTTTACATTTATTGTATCTGGTTTGTACTGAACGTCCGGATCACATTTCCGTCCAGATCAATGCTTTCATATATTTCCTGACCATTCTTATCCCAATATCCGATAATAATCACATCATCAGAAACAGTTATATTCGAGATATTCCTGTTGTCTGAAAGTTTTTTCTCAACATTAAAGTCAGCGTCATAGGAAAACAACCCCTCACTATTGGCAATAAGACAGCTGTCATTGGTAAAATTACACGTATGAATATGTGAGGCAGAAATATTAAATGAGGCAATTTCATGTGTCTCAATAGAATATCTTTCAAGCTTATCATAATTCTGATAATATATGTAACCGTTTCTGAAACCAAATATTGTCTGACTGCCGTCAATAACCTTGTTTAATTCTGAACCGTCAGGATCGCAGGAGTACAACCCATCTCCTCCCCTGAACCACAGTTTGCCCCTATACTCGGCAATCAGACCGTAATTCTCAGGCATATCCATAATATAACTTATTTCATTCGTGTCATATGAAACTGAATACAATCCACCATCGTCAAAGGATTCATAAAAAACAGCAGTTTCACCATAATGAAAAAAGCAGTGTTCAGCAATAATTCTTTTTTCCCCGTCTTCCAGAACAGCCAGTGATGTCGGATCTTTTGTAGCGCCGCCCCAGTCCACACAGTACATTACACCATCCTGTCTGAACAAATCCCATGCAGCATCACAGACATAAGTCTTGTTTCCGTCCTTATCAAAACGATAAAGCTTATTGTTGTGAAAAACGGTTATATACACATCTTCACCGTCAACATAAACAGGACGGCCTCTCGCAACAACACTGCGCGGAGTCCAGTCACTGTAACGCTTTACGCAGCGGTCACTCTCATAAAAGAAATTTTTCTCAGGAATTTTTTCTTCAGCAGTTTCGGAAGTTGTTTCTTCGGTATCATTTTCAGCAACCGTTTCCCTGGTAACATTTTCAGTGGAAGTTTCAGCAGCGGTTTCCCGGGTAACATTTCCGGAAACAGCAGTCAATGATTCAGTTTCAGCGTCTCTCTCACAGCCGGTAAAGCATGCAGTCAGCAATATAAGACATACAGCAAATATTTTTTTCATATAATCCTCCCTTTTTACTATTCCAGATATGTTACATAATCTGAGTTATAATACTCCCAGCTGTCAGCGGCAGTCAGTCCGTTTCCATAATCCACCTTATTGTTCCTTACGGAAAAATCACTGTACCAGCCATCTACAACATACATTCTGCGGCTTGTATCTACGGCACCATAAGGCTGATCCATATAAAGCGTGTTATCGACAAAGGTGCAGTGATACCCCCAGCCGCTCACCTGTTCATGCAGTTCAAATGCCGCCACGATATTTGCGTTCCCATTGCGGTATCCGGTATTATCATGAACATTAACATTATTTCCGGCAATATCAATAAAACTTCCTGCATAGTTTGCACCGCTCATACCGTCACCATAAAATGTGCAGTTACAGATCTCCGTACCTGTGGTGTATTCCTTGACGTCAACGTGTTCTGCTGCAATATTTCTGAAAATACAGCCGTCAACAACGTTGTAATCACATTTATAGTCAAAGCCTGTAACCGATTTAGCACTGCCGATATATACACCCTCACCATATCCGGGAGTAACTGTTCCGCTGTCGTGGATACAGCAGTCCTTTACAAGGCAATGAGAGCTTCCGTCACGAATCGCAACAGCCTCAGAGCCTGTATTGTATATTTCACAGTTACGGATAACAGAATGACTGGAATTATCAAGAACAATGCCTTTCTGAGAAGTTGTCACACGAATATTTTCAATTATCCAATAGTCACCGGTAATATGGATCACATAACCGTTTTCACAGCTTGTACCAGTCAGAACCGGAGGATTTTCCGGATCAGCAGCTGTAAGGATTATCGGAGAATTTTCAGTTCCTTCCGCAGAAGTGTCAATTTTTTGCGCTCCCTGATATGTCGTATAGTCATAGGTTCCGCCCGCAGCGCGTATAACGTCGCCCGGCTTTGCATTCCGCATGGCAATAAAAAGTTCCTCTACTGTGGAAACATCAACATAGTTTTTGTCAGTTTCAGATAAAAGCCTGCGCTTCATCATGCATAAGTCAAAAACGTTTATTCTCCTGTCAGCATACATATCACCTGCTTCCCAGTCAGAAAGATCTCCTGAATTCACAAGATATTTCTGCATTGCAATTAGATCATCACAGTTAAACTGCCCGTCAGAATTCACATCACCCTGTACAAATGTCTCCGTTACGATATCTGCATTAACAGAAAAATTCCCAGCAGAAAAAAGCATTATTCCGGCTAAAGATATGGCTGCTGTTTTTTTATTCATAATTGCCGCTCCGATCTGTATATTTGATTTAATATATTCTGCTTTGCTTTTAACAGTTCTTCCCCATTTTCAGGAAGCTATTCTTGTCTGAAATATGCTGAAGCTAAAAAAGCATCCACAGCTGCTTCAGATATCCGATATATGCTGTCAGAGCCAGGCTTTCGGTTCATGATCTGGCAAACAGTCAGAAGCCCGCTCATATATAAAAATATTAAAATTATTATAGCACGTTTTGAAGTATTTTACAATAAAAATGCTCTAAGGAAAATATCTGAGAAGCGGTACAGGAGGTTTCATGTTATTATGCTCTAATTTAAATTCGGGTATTGACAAATAAAAAATATAGTGCTACAATATATACAAATAAATTTTGAAGCAAGGGTGCTCCAGTAAACTGGGGCACCCTTTTTGCTTTTTAATTAAAAGAGGAGTGAAATAATATGAAAACTGCTGAATCAAACAAGGAACTGTATTCAGCTCCTGCAGGCAATGCACAGGAAATCAATGAATTGCTCAGACGCTACGGCGTCAAGTTTGGCATTTATAAAAACGGTGTTTTCAAAGAACAGCTTTTTCCTTTTGACCCGATACCCAGAATCATTACCCATAATGATTTTACAAGCATGGAAAAGGGACTTGTTCAGAGAGTAGATGCACTGAACAAGTTCCTTTTTGATATTTATCACGAAAAAAATATTATTAAGGACGGTGTTATCCCTGAAAATTTCGTTTATATTTCAAGCGGATATCTTCCCCAGTGTGAAGGGATCACCCCGCCTAATAATATTTACAGTCACATTTCAGGAATAGATCTCGTCCAGAGCAAGGAGGGAGACTGGTACATATTAGAAGATAATCTCAGAATACCTTCCGGAGCATCATATCCGCTGATTGCAAGAGAGCTTACACGAGTCGCATCACCGGATTCATTTTCCGGCAGCAGTATTGTTGATAACCGAAACTATGCAAAACTGCTGAAAGACACCATGGACCATTCAAACTGCGGAGGGATAAATGCAATTTTGACTCCCGGACGATATAACGCAGCATATTTTGAACATTCCTATCTTGCTGAACTTACAAATTCAGTGCTCGTTCAGAATGATGAACTGTTTGTTGAAGACAATGTGCTTTATCATAAGACCTATACAGGCGGAAAGACTAAAGTCGGTGCTCTTTACAGGCGCATTTCGGATGAATATCTTGATCCGCTCACCTTTGAACCGCAGTCCCTTATCGGTATTCCGAATCTGATGGAAGCTTACCGTTCGGGAAACGTTGCAGTAATAAACTCGCCCGGAAACGGAGTTGCCGATGACAAGGGAATTTACTATTTTGTTCCCAGAATGATCGAGTATTATCTTGGGGAAAAACCGATCCTGAAAAACGCTCCTACATATCTTCCTTTTTATGAAGAGGATAAGGACTATGTACTCGAAAACCTGGACAGGCTTGTTATCAAAGACGTCGCAGAAGCAGGCGGTTACGGAGTTGTTTTCGGCAGTGACCTTGACAGCGAACAGCTCGAAAATATGCGCCGGACAATTATTAATGAGCCAAGGCGCTTTATAGCTCAGGAGGTAATTGACTTTCTTGATCTTCCTGTTCTTGAAAACGGAAAACAGGTCATGCGAAAGGCTGACCTGAGAGCATTTGTACTTTCCGGCGAGCAAACAAGAGTGTGGGCCTCGGGACTTACACGATTCTCAAGAAATCCCGATTCATTTGTAGTAAATTCATCACAGGGAGGAGGCTTTAAGGACACATGGGTACTATCTCGATAGAACACGGTGACAGGCTGTTCTGGCTTGGAAGATACACCGAAAGAGTTTTCTCAACCTTAAAGGCACTGGAAAAATTATATGACAATTCAATTGACGGCAAATCGGAATGTTACGTTGATTTTTTAGCAAATTTCGGACTTTCTGATACATACGGCAGCGCAAAAAGCTTTTTTGACAGCTTTATCTTTGAAAAAGATAACATTAATTCTGTTGCAGCAAGTCTCGACAGAGCATATGATAACGGTATTGTACTGAGAGAAGAGATTTCCACAGAAGCACTCTCCTTTTTGCAGCTTGCTATGGATACTCTTGAACAGGCTGAAAAATCCTCAAAAGGATTACGTCTTTCTCTTCTTCCTCTTGAAGATATTCTCTTCGGATTCTGGGGCTGCGTTTCCGAAAACGTCTATGACTATGAGATAAGGACTATTATTTTCTGCGGAAAATCCGTTGAGAGACTTGATCTTTATTTAAGATTCAGATCTGATTTCAGACTGGTTCAGCAGGAATTCGAAAGATTATGCAGGCATCTGAGAAATGTTCCTAAAAACAGTCCCTATCGTTATAACACAAATCAGTTGAGCATGCTTGTGGAAATTCTCGGTTCTGAAGATGATTACATAAAATTTTCAGATAAAGCTATTTCAAGCCTTGGCAAGCTGTTTGAAGATGAAAAAATCCCGATGGAGGTTAAAGTATGAAAAAAATATATTTTCATTTTTCTGCCAAGCTTACTTTCGATAACTATGTTCATGACCATTCCTTTGCACTTCGCTGCATTCCTCCAGAAACTCCGTCACAGCATATTTTATCCTGCGAGCTTAACATATCTCCGTTTGTTTCGGCAATGCAGACCGTCGATTCATTCGGAAACAATGTCACCTCAGGCTATCTGAAAAAAGAGCATCGCTACCTTGATTTTGAAATTAAAGGCTGTGCAGAGATTGACTGTTCCGCTTCTAAAAATGATTTTATGCCATGTTACAGCTATCAGTCCAAATATACGAAGCCGGATCAGGGTCTCACCGAATGGTACAACGAGATCAGTTCCCGCTGCAAGTCAGATACACCGTCTGAAAGAGTGAAGTATTTTTCTGACTGTCTTTCAGAGATCATGGTTTATGAAAAAAATACAACTGATACCGGGACAACTGCATCAGAAGCATTTGCAATAAAAAAGGGAGTATGTCAGGATTTCACACACATTATGCTGTCGCTGCTGCGAATGGACGGCATTCCCTGCCGTTATATTGCAGGTCTTGCAAGCTGCGACGGAGAAACACACAGCTGGCTTGAAGCATGGACCGGAGAATGCTGGATGGGTTATGATCCTACAAACAACTGTAACGTTACAGATGACTATCTTGTGCTTTCGCAGGGACGCGATTTCGGAGACTGCGCAATCGACAGAGGAGTAATGTTCGGGGCTTACACAAAACAGCTTCAGTTAATTGAATCCTGTCTGTCAGAAAATTCATTTTATTAAAACGGAGGTATAGCAATGGTCCAGACAGTTACGCAGGCAAAGCTTGCGGTAAATGAAACACTTAACATAAAAAAGAACAGCATAAAAAACGGCAGAAGCGGCAAGCGGATCTGCATAGTAACCGGCATTCATGGTGATGAGCTTGAAGGACAGTATCTTGCCTGGCTTCTTGCTGACCACCTCAATAAAAATATCGGCTGTCTTGACGGAACAGTCGATATTTACCCTGCGCTTAATCCAATGGGCATCGATTCGATCACAAGAGGCATACCTCTTTTTGACCTTGACATGAACAGAGTTTTCCCGGGTTCAAAGGACGGTACTATGATAGAAACTGTCTGCTCTGCTGTTGTTGACGATATATCAGGAGCTGATATCTGCATTGATGTACACTCCAGCAATATTTTTCTTAAAGAGATCCCTCAGATAAGAATAAGCGTACCCACAGCAGAAACTCTTCTTCCGTATGCTCAGATGCTTAACGTCGACTTTATTTGGGTGCATGAATCTGCTACTGTTCTTGAATCCACTCTTGCACACAGTCTCAATTCAAAAGGGACAAAAACACTTGTTATTGAAATGGGAGTCGGCATGAGGATCACAAAGGAATACTGCTTTCAGCTTTTCGACGGCGTTCTGAATCTCATGAAAAATATCGGAATGTGGAATGGTGAAACAAAAGAGCCGCGCACCCCGGCAGTATCCTTAAACGGTAATGTAGACTTTGTCAATTCGGGTGCTGCCGGAATTTTTGTTCAGACTGCAAATTTTGGAGACAATGTAAAAGCGGGTGACCATATCGGAGATGTGCTTAACCCGCTGACAGGCAGGACAGAAGAAAAAATAACGGCTCCCTGCGACGGAATGATCTTTACGCTCAGAGAATATCCCATTGTTTACGGCGGATCTCTGCTCGCAAGAATTTTAAGCTGCAGCCCGGATGAAATCAATAAGAAAGGTATGACTGAACCATGAGAAAGGAAATACTGTACTCATTAAAATCGCCCTACCGTGAAAGCCTTGATATTACAGGTTTTAAATTCGGTTCAGGCAAAAAGTCAATTGCCATTGTCGGTGCAATGAGAGGTAACGAAGTACAGCAGATGTATGTCTGCTCCCGGCTTATTCAGGAACTGAAAAGACTTGAAAAAAAGAATGAAATATCAGATAACTGCGAGATAATGGTTATACCATGTGTAAACTACTACTCAATGAACATAGGAAAGCGCTTCTGGGCAATGGATAACACCGACATAAACAGAATGTTCCCCGGATATGAGCTTGGCGAAACAACCCAGCGTATTGCCGACGGACTTTTCAGTGTACTTCAGGGATATGAATACGGCATACAGCTTGCAAGCTTTTATCAGCCGGGCAATTTTCTTACGCATGTAAAGCTGATGGAAACAGGTTTTACAGACAGCAGTCTTATGAAGCTTTTCGGAACTCCGTTCGGAATTGTCAGAACACCTCGTCCGTATGATACAACTACTTTAAACTACAACTGGCAGATATGGGAAACCAAAGCTTTTTCAGTTTACACCAATTCAACGGATTCAATAAATGAAAAATCAGCTCAGGAGGCAGTTTCGGCTATTCTCCGGTTTATGCATAACACAAATATTATAACCAAAACAATACATGCGGCATATACAACAGAGATAATATCCGAAAATCTGACTGAACAGATACGCTCAGAGGACGGAGGGATTTTCAGAAGCAAAACGGAAATCGGAAAGCATGTGGAGGAAAATGAAACAATAGGAGAGATTTTAAATCCTCTCGACAGTGAAACAGTCTCGGTCATAAAAGCTAATTTTTCCGGAATTGTCTATTTTGTTTATAACAGTCCGCTGATCAATGAAAATACTGTCTGCTTCAAGATAATAAGGGACTGATTCCAGAGCAAAATTCTGCCGGGCTTATAACAGATCACATCGGTGAATACAGATAATTAAGTACTGCCTGATTTCATATCATTTCCCCATTTGCAATCCTTTCGGCAAGATCATTTAAATACACCCATCTGTCCATTTTTTCCGCAAGCTGATTTTCAAGATTTTCCTTCAGATCTGACAATTCCTGAAGCTTTACATAATCTGAAGAGCATTCAGCAATTTTCTTTTCAGTATCTGCGATCTGCTGTTCAAGTCCGGCAATGTCGTCATCGATCGTTTCAAATTCACGCTGTTCTTTGAAAGAAAATTTCAGCTTTCTCCTGCCGGTAAATGTTCGTTCTTTCTTTTCGGTCTGTTTGCAGGGCTTTTCATTTGTTTCTGAATTCTGCCATAACTTATCTGCACAATCACTGTAATTTCCGATATATCTGCTGACAGCACCGTCACCTTTAAGCTCCCAGATCTCCGCTGCTGTTTTGTCGAGAAAATATCTGTCATGGGATATGGCAATAACCGCACCGCTGAAATTACAGAGATAATCTTCAAGTATTGTCAGTGTTGCTATGTCAAGGTCATTTGTCGGCTCATCAAGCAACAGTATATTCGGTGCGGTCATGAGTACTTTCAGAAGATACAGCCTTTTTCTTTCACCGCCGGACAATTTCTCAATCCTGTTCCATTGCAGCTCCGGTGTAAAAAGAAATCTTTCCAGCATCTGCGCCGCTGTTACTGTTCCGTCCGGCGTCTGTATATGATCGGCGGTTTCTCTGATGTATTCGATTACACGCTGTGACGGATCCATACTTTCGCATTCCTGAGAAAAATACCCGATCTTCACAGTATCTCCGATTGTTATAGTACCGCTGTCCGGCAGGATCTCACCAACGATCATCTTTATAAGAGTTGACTTTCCTGCCCCGTTGTGCCCGACAATCCCTATCCTTGCATCTCTTGCAAGAATGCAGGAAAAATCAGAGATAAGCTTCTTTCCGTCTATTGTTTTCGATATATTTTCAAGTTCTATTGTTTTCTTTCCAAGCCTTGAAGAAACGGACTGTATCTGCATTTTTGCCGATTCAGCAGGCTTTTCTCTGTTTTCAAGCTCATGAAATCTTTCGATCCTGTCCTTGGATTTTGTACCTCTTGCTCTCGCACCACGTCTTATCCACTCAAGTTCACGGCGATAGAGTGTACGGTTTTTGCGTTCCTTTGCTTCTGCATCTGCTTCACGCTGTGCCTTCTGCTCAAGATAACTGCTGTATCCGCCTTCATACTCAAAAAGGCCTCCCATTTCAACTTCAGCGATTTTGTGGGTTATACTGTTCAGGAAATATCTGTCATGTGTCACCATCACTATTGCACCGCGGTATTTTTTCAGCTGTTCTTCCAGCAGCTGTACCGTTTCGTTGTCAATATGGTTTGTCGGCTCGTCAATGAGCAAAATGTCACTCGGCTGAATCAGTGCCGCCGCAATGCCGGCACGTCTGCGTTCTCCGCCAGAAAGAGTGCTGATATCCTTTGTAAAGTCTGTGATCCCAAGCTTTCCGAGTATTGATTTTGCTTCAAATTCTTTAGCTTCTTTCATATCTGACGGCAGATGCAATATCACCTGTTCAAGCACACTTCCGTGTTCCTCAAATTCCGGTATCTGGGGCAGGTACGAAATTCTGACTCCTCTTGTACGGATTATCTCACCGCTGTCAGGTTCCTCGGCACCGGCAAGGATTTTCAGAAGCGTAGATTTACCTGTGCCGTTTATACCAATGATTCCGACCTTGTCACCTTCATTGAGAAAGAATGATACATTGTCCAGAACCTTTCGCTCCATATAAGTTTTGGAAATATTTTGTGCTGAGAGCAGTATCATTGTAAGCTCCTTTCCGATAAAATATTACAGTTTTTATAATTATACCACGCTGCAGAGCAAAAATCAATTGAAACCAAGAACAGCCTAAAGCATATGTATTTTTTGTGCTGTTTATATTGATGAAAAAGAAAGACAGACAGATCACAAGACAGCATATGAATTATCTGATTAAGTAAAATCCGGCAGCATCTGCCTTTTTACAGATACCGCCGGATTTAAAGTTAAAATTTATTTTTCGGGTTCGCTTCCGCCTGAAAGGACTCCGTCGATATACACCGGTATATTCTGCGACGTTACAAATTCCGTTCCCAGTCCCCCATTGCTGAAATCATTCGTACTGTCCCACGTACCCGATTTTGAGCCAACAGTAAAAATTATTCTCGGTGCGCCGACCGGTATCGAATAGTCATTCCAGCTTATCTCAACATAATACACAGTATCATAAGCGCATACCGGCTCTGATATTTCTGCAAATCCGCTTCCGTCATAATCAAGGGTACAGTAAATATCGTCAGCAGATTCAAGTTCGCTTATATCAAAGTAATATCTTATTGATGCATTTTCTGTACGTTCCGGCATGCCGGTTATACAGCCGAGATAAAGTCTCAGTGTGGTGCATTTTCTGCTGTCATCAACACATTTTACAACAGTGTAATACTCATCTGATTTTATATCTTCTTCAAATGAAAGATCACTGTCCGGTTTCTGACCTTCTCCATAAAATGAGTAAAGACCAGCGAGGGCGCCTGTAAATCCTGCATTGTAATCAAGAGCCACTTCATTCTGTACATAATCACCGGTGCTGTCATTATGATTATCATTCCCGTCGGGTCCGCCGACCAGGGCTCCTGTAAGCGTATGTCTGTGAGTGTTTGTATCAACATCAATTGCAAGTCCCGATGCGGCTCTGTGGTGAGGATATTTTGCGGAATTCTCACTGAAGCCTGTAATATAGCAGCGGTTCAGCGGATTTTTGCCCATTATATACTCCATCTGTCCTTTTGCCCACTCCGAGTAAAGCTTATTTCCCTGATACTTGCTGTAAATCAGAGCTGTCAGCTGTGCATTACAGTTATGACGTGCCGAACCCCAGTATGAAAAATAGGCATATCCTCCGGGAGTATTATATTTTGTACGGCAGTTGTCAAGGGAATTTTTCACTGTATTCCAGCTGTCCGGATCGTTTTTCACTTCTGCATAAAGACACTGTGCCGCTGCCCACATATTATTCCAGTCGAAGTGATCATTATTTGAACCGGCATTTTGAATATACTTCTCCGCATCTTCAAGATATGCAGAATCACCTGTGCTGATATACAGCCAGAGCGCCGCAAAAGAAAGGTCGTCGTAAAATCCTGAAGAAGTGTAGTATCCGTCCGAAGGAGCAGTTCCCAAGGGCGAAGAAACTGCAAATTCATAAAGTGACTTTGCGTAAGTCAGACAATCGTCCGAAAACTCATCGTCATAGCCTTTGAAATTTACTGCATTAACCGCCAGTGCAGCCGCTGTCTGAGCCTTTATGTCAGTTCCCTTATCATCAGATGTAAGAAAATATGCATTGCGTTTTATAGAAACATCCTGCAATTCGGGAGGCATCCATGAATCATTGTCATAATCCCCGTCCCCTACCTGATAGCAAAATGCAATAGTATCACCGCTTTCATCCATGAACGTACACTTCATAAAATACTCACAGAAATATTTCATTAATCTCATGTAGTGATCGGTCTGACCAGTTTTTTCAAAGGAATCGCCGAATTCATAATACCCCCAGCCAAGAACCGATGCGCTCTGTGCCTCGGGAAGTCCCATTTTAACATGGTCTCCTGCATCATGAAAACCGCCGCTTACGTCGATACAGCCGTCATCGTCAGGGTCAAGGACTGTACGGTTACCGCTTATAAATTCATCCGTAAGATTTGTTTTTGAAAGAGGGTACACGCTGTCCTGTAAGTGACAGTCACCTCTCCACGGAATATCTGTAAGCTTATCAACCTCAGTACCGCACATTTCTGCATCGTAAAAGCAAAGAGAATACTGCAGTCCTTTTGCAAAATTATAATTATCTTCCGATTCTGAATACAGCGCAAACATATTTTTTATCAGAAATTCCGATATATTATTTTCAAGGAAGTTCTGCTGTTCATCTGTTTCCACCCAGTAATGACTGTTCCCCGAAAGCGTTTCCATAACTCCCCTGTCACCGAGCTGGGTAAGGAAAGTCTGCGCATCCGAAACGGGATTTATATCATCTGCGTCACCGTGAAGTATAAGGCAATTGGTATGCAGGTCCCCGGAACAGGCAGACGTATCATAAAACAGTCTGTTTCCGCTTATAGACACAACAGCCTTGATCCCGCCTTTATCAAAATCCTTTTCGTTTACAAGATAATTACTGTAATACATATTATCAACGATTTCAGCTCCGGAAGAATAGCCTGCGAGTGCAATATAATTCGGATTCATTCCGTACACATCAGCATTTTCCCTCACCCAATCTACAGCTGACGCCACATCCTCCGCCGCATTTTTCATCGTTTCATTGAAAGCACCTGTTGACTCCCATTCAGGATTAAGACAATAATCAATGGAAATACTTACATAACCTTTTTGCGCAAATTCAGAAGCAAGCTCTGTTACAGGATCCCAGTTGGAATCCTTGCTTCCTGTATACATCCCGCCGCCGTGAACCCATATTATTACAGGATGTTTTTCAAGGTTGTCATTCTCCGGCTTATACAAATCAAGCTTCAGGGAAACATCATTGTTCAGGTAATCCTTTTTCTGAGCATAAACAATATCCTTCTCTGCCGCATCCGAATCAAAAATATTACTGATGTAACGTGAATTTCCATAAGATCCGATACGCTTCATCATTATAAGATCAAAAACATTAATCCTGTCATCGCAGTTTAAATCGTAGATCCCGTCCGATAAATCTGTTCCAAGCAAAAAATCCGACTGACTGCTGAAATTTTCTTCAGTAAACAGTTCTCCGGCTGCTGATGCTGTAACGGACGTCACAAGCAAAAGCGCCGCAGCTGCCGATATAATCTTTTTGAATTTCATCACACCATATCCTTTCATTGAAATAACAACGTTTGTATTTATTGTTGATTATAAACTCTCATGTAAGGATAGAGTCAATAATATTTTCAAAAAACATCATTTTGCCTAATTAATCGTATTGAAATATATTAATATCATACAATCATAATCACTTTACGGGTATCTGTATTTCTGTAAGCCATAAGTCAATATCATCCACGTTCCACAGGCCGTCTATGTAGCTTTCTCTGGGCGGCCCGCAGGGTTCCAGACCGGTTTTATTGATCCAGTCATAAAGATATGCAAAACCTGCGCCGATATATTGATTTGAGCCCTTAAAATACAGACTTGCAACCTTGCAGCCCGGAAGTTCCCTGAATACAATTCCCTCAGTATCTTTTCCGCGAAAATTAGTTGCCTGACAATATTCCACGGTCATATTTTCGCTGCGGTATTCATTGTCCAGATATGTCAGAAAGCAATAGTCCACATCTGCTCTTTTAAGACCCGGATTGGCTTCAAATATAGTTTTTTCGGTTTCCTGTATAAATTCATACAGATCACGGTTGCTTCTGACTTTCTGCTTTTTTGAATAGACAATGCAGCTGCTGAGTTCCTTGACTATAACTTCATATCTGTTTTCTTCACTGAGCATTACATTCAGTTTTTTTAGCTGAGTCTGCATCTCATTTATTTGCTTATTCAATTCCTTTTGTCTTTCCAGAAGAAAACCATGCTCATCATCCGAGTTTATACATTCCTTTATTGAATCAATAGGCATACCTATTTGTCTGAGTGAAATAATTTTCTGCAGATCACCAAGCTGAGCAGATGAATAATATCTGTACCCGCTGTTTTGATCAGTATATTCCGGTTTGAGCAGACCGGTTTTATCATAAAACCGCAAGGCTGCAATTGTTGTTCTGGTAAGCTTTGAAAACTGACCTATACTGTACATTTTTTCACCAACTTTATTTTACCATATATAAATAATTATAGCATTATTTCTGATATTTTCAACGTATAAACATGAAATTCATCTTAAAAATATCCTGTAAATACACTTTGGAAGGAGCAAAAAATCCGCTGAATCACCGTTCAGCGGATTTATATTTATATATAGCCCTTATAATTTTACAAATACATCTGTTTCAGACTTGAGTGATGAAGAAATTTTCTTATTAATATCCATTTTATCAGTTATTCTGTTCATATCATCAACAAGAATATTTGTCCTTTCGGTCACCATATTTACACCATCCGCACTTTCATTTACCGAATGAGCGATGCTTGCAATAGATTCAGAGATCCGGGTCATTGACTGCTGGAATTCAATGATTTTTTCATTAAATTCATCCATAGAATTTTCAATAAATGTCGCCTTATTTCTGTATTCTTCACCGGATCTGACAAACGATTCAAATTCAGGGAGAATATATCCTGTCATGAATTCAACCAGTTCCCCTGAATTTTCCGAAAGATTAGTAACTGATCTGATAACGATCTCATTTATGCGCTGAATTTTATCTGCGCATTCACGGCTTGAATTAGCAAGAGTACCGATTTCAGCCGCAACTACTGAAAAGCCCTTTCCTGCCTCCCCTGCTTTTGCCGCCTCAATTGAAGCGTTTATTGAAAGAAGCTTTGTATATCTTGCAATGCTTAGAATTTCATTTGTAAGAGCACTGACCTGATTTACACTTGCGCTGTCCTCTATAGACTTTTTTAATATCACAAGCATATTATTGACTTTTTCCGTTGTATTTTCCATATTTGTTCTGGCAGATGATTCGATTTCATCAGCATGGACTTTCATCTCTTTGCTGTATGCATTAATTGTGTTAGTTCTGTCAGCAATCTCATTTACTTTTCCTTCCATATCAGATGTGCTCCGATTAATTACCGCTGCACTCTCCGACATATTATTCATAGTAGCTGAAAGTTCATTTGTAACATTTGAAACGTCCTCAACACTTTTATTTGATGTATCAACGCTTACCATAACATCAGAAACAACCGTTTCCATATCCTGTGCATTATCAGAAATCACCTTGAGAATATTCTGAAGCTTTTCGAGAAATTTGTTTATTCCGACACCAAGGGCGGCAATCTCATCATTAGAAACAATTTTGATCCTCTTTGTAAGATCACCCTGAGAATTATCAATATCACTGATAATTTCATCCATTCCCTTCCTTGCAATTGAAAGCGGTCTTGCAACTCTGAAAAGTACAATAACCACAGCAAAACCAAATGCAGCAATGCTTACAGTAATAATTATACGGCTCATTACCACCGAGTCATTATAAACATCGGAAAGACTTTTTCTTGCCTGTTCTGTTTCATTATTAGTGTTTTCAGTTATTTTGAATATTTTTTCGCTTATTTCGTCAGCATACAATGCGATCTGATTATTAGCGCAGCTGTATGCATTTTCATTATCCCCGGCTGCACTGTATGCAAGCAGATCGGGAATATAATACTCCAGATTTTCAACACTTTCTTTGAGTGAATCATAGTCCTTTGAATCTGAATCTGAAATATACTGCTTGTATTCTTCAAGCTTCAAATTCAGCAAAGCTTCGTTTTCACGGATTTTTTCCACCATGTCAAGCATTGTATCAAAATCAGTTGCAACAATATGTGAAAGCGACATGTTATGTATTTCCTGAGTTATTGAACGTATATCATTAAGCTTTGAAATACTTACCATATAATTATCGGTGATTTTTTCAGCGCTTGTGTTTACATTTTTTATGTTTTTGATTGCAGCTGCATTCGAAAAAACAGACACTCCCCCAAGAATAAGTACAATAAATAGAATTGCGATTTTAATACTGCCTTTTATTTTCATACTAACGCACCGCCTCCTGTATTATTATCATTCAGTAATTGCAGCTGAGATTCCGTTTGCAAGATTATCCATAAGTTCCTGCAAATCAATTTTTTCAGGATTTCCGGCAGCTATCACAGCACCAAAATCAGCACAGGGGGTCCAGAATTTATTACCCACTCTCTGAAGAACTCCGAATTCCGACTGCTCAATGACAGCCTTTATTGCAGGGAGCTTCATTACTTCATCAGATGCTGCCGCATTTATGTTTGAAGGTCCCTGATTTCTTTCCGTAAATCTGAGCTTCTGATTTTCTTCATTAGAGATCCAGTCAGCAAATTTATATGCCCATTCCTTATTTTCACTGTAATAGTTTACACCAACCATCTTATATCCTGTAAAAGACGCCATCTGGATCTGTTTTCCGTTACATGTATAAGTCGGCAGCTTGCATGCACCGTAATTGTCACCCCAGTATTTTTTTACATCCACAGAATTCCATATGCCACTTATTCCCGCAATAATTGAACCATCGGCTACACCTTCTACAAACAATCCGTCTTCCCTTGATTCAAACCCCGGATTCCCGGTAATTTCCAGCATTGCCTTTGCTATATCGGTTCCTTTGATATCTCCGTCTGCTGAATTCCAGTTACAATAATTTGTCACACCGTCATCGTTCAGACCCATGTCAAGACCTGTGTTTCCAAAAAAGGTATACATATACCATCCGGAGGTCAGTTCCATGGTAAATTTCTTCTTATTTTTTTTAGCAATTTCAAGTATCCGGTCAAGTGTCTGCACATCATTTTCACTGAAATATTTTTTATTATAGTATAAAAAATAACCGTTATCGGCAGTGAGCGGATAAGCATACATCTTGCCGTTGATCGTTGCTGATTCAGATGATTCCGGAGTATTTCTGCTGCTGATCACATCAGCGTCAGGAATTGGTTCAAGAGCGCCCGAAGCAACCATTACACTGAGCTGATCGTCAGGTATAGCAAACACATCTGCCGCATTATGAATATCCTTCAAGACGTTGTCTTTGGTTTCACTTTCAGAATTAACCTCGACTGTAATCTCAAACGATGCTTCATCTGAATATTCCTGCTTAAAGCTTTCGATCATCATATTCATCAGATCAAAATCATATTCTTCTGCCCATACCTTTAATTCCACAGTCTGATTATTATTACCCTTTTCTGATACAGCTGTCACTTCTGAACTGCTGCTTTCAGCTGTTTTATTTTCCGAGCATGCTGACAGCAGCATAAGCATTGAAAAAACAACGCCAAAATATCTGAATTTTCTGTTTTTCATGATTTATGATCCCCTTAGTTCCAATATACCAGCATTAAATATACCAGTATTATATCATGAGTTGAAACATTTTTCAACAAAAAAGACAAATATTATATATTTAATTATAACCCGCATAAGACAATAACCAGCATATCAGGTTTTCAGCAATATAAGGCACACAATCATTAAACAGATTTTATATAGACTCACCTTTAAACTGTATTTTATCTGTAATATTCACAAATAGTATTGTTTTTGTAGTTCATGCATGGTATAATATAGTCAATAAGGCAATAAATAGGATTATTGAAATTCATATACATGATATCCACTCTCACTCCATGCCTTTATGATCTATTTCGACAGAAAGGAATGTTATTATGAAAAAAACAGCAGCCATTTCAGCAGCTTTGCTTGCAGCTTCAGTGCTGACCGCTTCGTTGTCCTCATCAGCATTGACTGTATTTTCTGCTGAAAAGTCAGCTTCAGAAGCTGAAATATGCTATGAGTTTGAAAACGGAAAAACCGAAGGCGGAAAAATATACACGGAAGGCTGGAAAGGCAATACGGAAGAAGATGGGAGCGGTGAGGATTACGACCTTACAAATGCTTCAAACGGCGGTTTTTCATTTCTTGACCAGAAAGGTACAAGTATAAGCGTTGAAGTAGACGTCGAAGAGGCAGGACTGTATGAACTGACAGTCTGCTACTGTGAACCCTCCGACCCGAACAAAAAAGTACAGTATCTCAATATAAACGGAGTAAATCAGGGAGAGATAAGCTTTCCTCACAACCTGACCTTTGAGGAGACCTCCGGCGGAATAGTAATGCTTGAAAAGGGAGTAAACGTCATCGAATTCAAAGCATACTGGGGATATACCTATTTTGATTACCTGACAGTAAAGCCGGCAGATGAAAGTCTTAATACCCTCTCCCCTGACAGGCAGCTTTCAAATCCGAACGCTTCCGATTCAGCCAAAAGGCTTTACAATTATCTCTGCGACCAGTACGGAAATCATATTCTTTCCGGACAGCAGGAATACTGCGGTTCGCACAATTATAATCTTTATGCAGACCCCGGAAATTACATCAAGGATAATGAACAGGAGTTTGAGTATATAAAAGAAAAAACAGGTAAAATGTGTGCCGTAAGAGGCATAGATTTTCTTAACTATCGTTCAAACGCCTCATGGGACGATAACGCTGCCGAACGTACAATACAGTGGGTCAATGAATATAAGGGGATAGCAACAGTTGTGTGGCACTGGAGCGTGCCGTCAGAAGAGGGCAGCACTGACTGTAATTTCTATGTGGAATCGGCAAGTGACAAATACACTACATTCAGCATTTCAAAGGCACTTGAAGAGGGCACATGGGAAAACGAAGTCCTCATGGCAGACATTGCTGAAATAGCAAAACAGCTTACAAAATTAAAGGAAGCAGATGTACCTGTTTTATGGCGGCCTCTTCACGAAGCAGAAGGCGGCTGGTTCTGGTGGGGTGCGGAAGGCCCCGAAAACTGCAAGAAGCTTTACCGTCTGCTTTATGACCAGCTGACAAACGTTTACGGTCTTGATAATCTTATATGGGTATGGACGGGATATTCTTTTTCAACATCAGCAGACTGGTATCCGGGAGATGACGTGGTTGACATTTTAGGCTATGATAAGTACAATGCCGTTGACGGAATGCCTAACCTGAGCTCCATTTCATCAACCTTTTACAGTCTCGTAAAAAGCACAGACGGAAAAAAGATGGTCGCAATGACTGAAAATGACTCGATCCCATCTCTTGAAAATCTTTTGAATGACAAGGCTGCATGGCTTTATTTCTGCCCGTGGTATATGAATTACCTTACAAGTGAACAGAACAATCCTGTTGATAACCTTAATGAAATATACAACAGTGAATACTGTATAACACTTGACGAGCTGCCCGATTTAAAATCCTATCCCATGGCAGAGGAAACTGAGGTAATAAAAGGAGATGTAAACCTTGACGGAAAAGTCGATGCTGCTGATGCTGTTCTGCTTATAAAGTATCTGACAGCTCAGACAAATCTGAGCGCAAAGCAGGGCGAAGCTGCATCCCTTACTGATGATAATAAGCTGAACGTTTTTGACCTGTTGGCACTGAAAAAAACTTTACTGAAAGGCGAATGATCCCAAATCTGTCCGCAGATCCTCAAAAAGACAGAGTCTGAACCATAAATAAAACAAGCACTGCTTTTGCAGTGCTTGTTTTTCATTACGCTAACAGTGATCTCCGGCATTGAACCGCCGGACGAAGCTTCTATGTAAGCAGCATTATTCCGGTGTTGCCGCACTTACAGGAAACTCCTTTATTATACCGAGAATAAATTGACGGATCAATACCGCATCTGCTGAATTATACTCACCGTTCTGATCAGCATCAGCCGCTAAAACGGATACATTATCGCTGAACCCATCAATAAGTCCTCTTTTTGCCAGAACCATATCAAAGCAATTAATAACACCGTCGCAGTTAATATCACCCGGATTAAAGTTTATAGGATCAGGCCCCTCTATTTTTGTTCCGGCAACTGCTCCGATCGCCTCGTCAATGTAAAAATTATCGGTTCCGCTCTCAGTTTCAATATAGATCATGAAGTCTTTTCCGTCTTCCGGCAGCCTGAAATTTGTATTTGCAAGCTGAACATAATTCCCCTTTACTGCCGTGGCAGAAGCAATGCGTGAATACTTAGTATCGCCATTGGAATCGGTATATTGCAGAGTCAAAGCCATATTCTGTGTATTGCTGCCGTCAAGATATTCTGCACATACGCTGAAGCTGTAATCCTGACCAGCCCTGAATGCGGAATTTAATGCTTTCTGTGCACCGTTCCATGACTTCTCCCTGTTCTGGACAAGAAGAGCTTCACCGCCCTTGTAAGGGCTTCTTCCGCTCAGGAGCACTTCAGATGAACCGTGTCCTTCCCAGCTGAATGTATCACCTTCAAAGGTATCGTGGAAATAATAACCGTTTTCATCAGGTTCAATTGCTTTTTCAGATAATGTGACAACAAAAGTGGAAACGCTCTCGGCGGGAAGCTGTGCCCAGAAAGTATTTTCTGATGTTTCAAGACCAAGAGTCTTAGCAAGATTTTCACTTGCAGAGGTTCTGTAACGGTCAACATTAGTAATGTTTCCGCCGAGTGAAAACTGCTGTGCATATCCTTCCGTACCCTTGTTTACCGCCACAACAGTAACCTGATTATTGTCGTTTTTATACGCTGATATATATACATTGTCAGCAGGCTGTTCTGTCGCTTCGATCCTGACGTCTCCGGGACGTACAAATTTGGAATACTGAGCCATGCAGTAACCGCGCTTGCTGATCGTTCCATCCTCTTTCAAAGGACCATAGCTTCTGCGGATATACCACCATACATAAGCGCTCATGTTGCCGACAACGAGACCGTTATGGATATTCTCGGAAACATCCAGTGCCATAGGCCATACATCGGCATCATTCTTGCTGTCTGTATAAACCTCGGTCATCCAGATAGGTTTGCCGCAGCTTTCAAGTTCCGGAAAATCCATCCAGGCTCTTTGCGTACCATAAAAATGTGTTCCAAAAAGGTCGCAGTTTGCAAATGCCTTGGCATTATTAAGTATCTTTGTGTAGTATTTCTTTCCGCCGTCCGGTACCCAGGATGCATTTTGAGGCGCATACTGGAAGGATTCAGGAGACATTACTCTTGTACTTGTAATCTTATCGGCATAATTTGCAAGGAAATTCGTAGTTTCGTCCGTTGACCAGTAAGTCCATTCCGAGGCATAGTCAGGCTCGTTCTGCACAGAAATGGCATACAGATCGACGCCCTGACTTTTCATATAGCTGCCAAAATCATTAAGATGTTCAGCATAGGCTGCATAATTTGATTCGGGAATATGAAGCTTTCCATTGCTGCCGCCCGACTCAGCCAGTTCTGCCGGAGGCTCCCAGGGAGATGCAAAAACTTTAACACCTTGTTCCCGGGCAAATTTTGCAGTAGGAACTGCTTTATACCACTGGCTGCTGTCAGGATTTACGAACACACGAAGTACTGAAAAACCCAGTTCATCATCTCCGTTTCCAAAAACTTTCTGGCGCTGTTCGTCAGTCAGGTCTTTTCCGGTCCATTCCGGATGATTCATTCCGCCGAATCCATCGATTGTCTGGTATTCTGTATTAACGTCTATCTCGCAGACAGATGCCGCAGATACATCAGCAGCAGGAATTACCGGAAGAGCACCGGCAAGAACAGCTCCGCCAATTAATACAGACAATGCAGATTTTAGTTTTTTAATCATTTAATCACTCCGTTCAATATTTTCTTCAAATGTACTTTCATGTATCATTTCCGTTATTTTAATTTAATTGTATACCATTAACAGTTAAAAAATCAACCCACAATTTGAGTATATGGTGGACAAAATGAATATTTTTAAAACGGTTTTACAATAAAAGACATGAAAATGCATTTATATCTTCATCCGGTCATGAACAATGACACATTTTATCATAAATAAAGCGGCCAGGATCATCCTTAGCCGCTCCTGGATGTTTCTTAAATGATTTCATCACATTTGCACGCTTTTGTCAATAGCATAAAAAAGCTGAAATAATGACACATTAGTAGATTGACATTGTTCATGTTAAAACATACAATTATGACATATATACTATAATTTTATAACAATCCGGTCAGGAGAGAATTAAGGAGGATTCATAATGCATATCAGAAACAAGTTATTTATGCGAATATCAGCAAGTGCAGCGGCGGCTGTCCTGGCAGTATCCGCCATACCATTAAAATTATCCGGAAGCTCTGCTGTTCAGGCAGCAGATACGACAACTATTTCCAATCCTGTTATCTGGTCAGATGTTCCCGACGAGGACATTATCCGTGTGGGTGATACATACTATATGGTCAGCACAACAATGTTCTTCAGTCCGGGAGCACCCATTATGAAGTCAAAGGACCTGGTTTCCTGGGAGATATGCAATTACGTTTATGACACCTATGCAGATGGCGACAAGCAGACTCTTAAAAACGGCGAGAATGACTATTCTCATGGTCAGTGGGCAGCGAGTCTCAGATACCATGACGGTAATTTTTACGTATTCTTCGGCAGCTATGGCACAGGCAAATCCTATATCTACAAAACATCTGATATCGAAAACGGAACATGGACACGAAGTGAGATAAACGGAATGTATCACGACGCTTCTATTCTGTTTGATGATGACGGACGTAATTATCTTGTTTACGGTGCAGGCGGAACTGCAAAAATCAAGGAATTCAATTCAGATATGACCGGTTTCAAAGAAGGAGGCGCAGAACAGACACTGTTCTCAACCGGACTTGACAATCTTGCAGGAGAAGGCTGGCACATCCAGAAAATAAACGGATATTACTACATTTTTGTTATTGCATGGCCTTCAAACAGCAAACGTATCGAGCTTTGCTACCGCAGCAAGGAACTGCTTGGTACATATGAAGGCAAAACCGTACTGAATTCAGGCCTTGGAACATACGGCGGAGGTGTTGCACAGGGAGGTATTGTAGATACTCCCGACGGCAAATGGTACGGAATGCTTTTCCAGGATCACGGCTCTGTCGGACGAATCCCTGTGCTTGTTCCTGTAACATGGAAAGACAACTGGCCGATGATGGGTGTTAACGGAGAAGCTCCTCTGACGATTGAAGTCAACAGTGAATACACCGGAACTCAACTCGCAAGGGATGATGATTTCACTTACAGTTCCGACGACCTTGCTCTTGAATGGCAGTGGAACCATAACCCCGATAATACCGCATGGTCTGTTACAGAACGCCCGGGATATCTGAGACTGAAAAACAACTCACTTGCTACGAATATTCTTGATGCAAGAAATACACTTACTCAGCGCACCGAAGGACCTTCATGCAGCAGTGTGATAAAGCTTGATACTTCCGGAATGAAAACCGGAGACTATGCAGGACTTTCAGCTTTTCAGTTCAAATACGGAAATGTGGGCATTTATGTTGCTGATGACGGAACCAAGAAAATCTACATGGCAAATAACGGCGGATATTCTGACAGTGCAAAAGTAAGTGACAGCTATAACAACATAGTGGAACAGACCAATCTGACCGGAAACGAGATCTATCTTAAAATTGATTTTCTTTTCAACACAGTAGATGCTGCCGGAAACAGTTCCTATAATATTGACAAGGCAAATTTCTATTATTCCTACAATGGTGCTGACTGGACAAAAATCGGTGAAGAACTTAGCATGGTTTACAGTCTGACCCTGTTCACAGGTTATCGGAGCGGTATTTACAGCTATGCTACCAAAACAACAGGCGGCTATGCTGATATAGATTACTTTGATTATGAACGTGCAGACTGGAACACACCGACTGTAATTGAACCGAATGAATACGGCTGGTATTTCGCAGACGGCTTTGAGGGAGATACCTGTTCATGGAAGACAAGAGGCTCTTCAGCCATTCAGACAAGCGGAAGAACACATTATGTAGGCAGCGAGGCGCTTCTTGTACAGGAAAGAGCGGCTGCATGGAACGGCGCATATAAAACGCTGAACCCCGGAGCTTTTATTCCGGGAAATGAATACAGCTTCAGTGCAAACGTTACATACTTTGACGGTGCTGCTACGGATAAATTCTTTCTGAAGCTTCAGTATACAGACGAAAACGGCGATATACAGTATTCTACAATTGCTGAGGGTACAGCAATCAGGGGCGAATGGGTACAGCTTGCAAACACGAATTATCTTATCCCGGCTGATGCAACAGATATGCAGCTTTATGTCGAAACTGAGGAAACGACCAATAATTTCTACATTGACGAGGTCATAGGCGCAGTCGGCGGAACAGGCATCCTCGGTGCAGGAGAAGCAAAGGATATCATTCCCGGAGATATAAACTTCGACGGAGTTTTAAATGTATATGATCTTTGCATGGCAAAGCGCGGTCTCATGAACGGATTCGGCAGTAAAGCAAAAGAAATCGCAGCAGATGTAAATCAGGACGAAACTGTTGATATTACAGATATTCAGCTGATCCGCGATTTCCTTCTTGTTAAAATTACGGAGTTTCCTGTTGCCGAAAAGCCGGTTGAAACAACAATTACTATGGAAGAATATACTGCACAGGCAAAGGACAGTTCAGCACGCATCCATCTGAATCATAAGTACCGCAAAATCGGGACAGCCATAAAAAGTCAAGCCTGAGAAGAACAAAGTCTTCTCAGGCTTTTTTATTATCTGACAGGAAAATATGTCAGTATCTGCCGGAATTTTTGTATATGCAGATACCGGAATCATCTGTCCTTTGTATCAAATTTGAATTGTGAAATGAGATCTTTAAGCATATTGGCCTGACCGGAAAGTTCTTCGGACGCTGCTGCTGATTCCTCAGCCGTAGCAGAGTTTGACTGGACCACCTCGGAAATCTGTTCAACACCGGTTGTTATCTGAGTTATGGAATCAGCCGTGCTCCGGGACGCCTCTGAGATCTTTTCGTTGATATCCGCAACAGCACTTGCCGCAACTGATACAGAAGTCATCTTATCAGCAACCTCATCAACAAGAGAATTGCCCTTTTGGATAGTTACAACAGTGCTCTCGATAAGCGCGGTAGTGTTCTTTGCAGCCTCGGCGGATTTGCCTGCAAGGTTTCTGACCTCGTCTGCCACCACAGCAAAGCCCTTTCCTGCCGCACCGGCTCTTGCCGCCTCAACTGCGGCATTAAGAGAAAGTATATTTGTCTGGAATGCAATATCCTCAATGGTTTTTATGATTTTTTTGGTTTCATCTGAAGACTTTCTGATGTCGTTCATTGCAGAAACAAGATCCTCCATACACGAAATTGCATTCTGCATCTCAATGCCGGCAGCATTTGTCTTGCTGCTTGCGTTTTCTGCCTGAGCGGCATTTTCTTTTATCTGATTGGCGATCAGTTCAATTGTAGCAGCAAGTTCTTCAATGGATGAAGCCTGCTCTGTTGCCCCCTGAGACAGAGACTGTGCACTTAATGAAACCTGGTCTGAGCCTACGGACACCTGCTCCCCTGCGGTGTTTATCTGATACATTGTGTCTGAGAGCCTGTCCTTGATAAGCTGGATATATTCAATAAGCTGTCCGTAATCACCCACATAGTACTGCTGGTTTTCCAGTGAATCAACTGCAAGATTTCCGTTGGAGATTTCTTCAAGAATTCTTTCAATATCCTTGAAAATGCTGTTGAGCTGTGTTACAACTGTGGATGTAGCATCAGCAAGCTTTCTGGTTTCATCACGTGAGCTGACAGCAGGAACTCCGCTTTTAAGATCCCCCTTTGAAAGCCGGACAATTCGTTCAGAGCACAGAACGATGGGATTTGCGATCTTATTTGCAAATATAAGAGCTGTAACAACAGCTATCACACAGGTAACGACCATAATAACAAGGCTTATTAAAAGGGAGCTGTATGTCCCGCCCATAAATTCCTCACGGACAACATTTACTCCTATGCTCCAGCCGGGAGTATCTGCAACAGGCGCATACGCAACAAGCTCAAGATTTCCGTTGTATTCATACTGGTCAAAACCGGTTTTGCCTGCACACATTTTAGCCTCTACCTCTGCAAGCTTCTGGTAAGACGAATCCGTTTTTGCCGATTCCTGTGCATTTTCTTTGCCGACCACCTCCGGATCATGGAATGCAATGGTCAGACCGTCTGCCGAGAGAAGGTATGCCGTTCCGCCCTCTCCTACATTTATGCTGCTTACAATATCGTTAAGGAATGTGTTGTCAGGAATCATATATACAACGCCTGATACATTGCTGCCGTATATGCCGTTCTCCCAGAGAGGCGCAGAAATTATAACAGCATTTTCAACTCCGAAAGCGCTTTCGGTCATAAAATCGGAACAATATTCATCGCCGGCTGATGACACCTTAAAAAACTCATCTCCGGAGCAGTCTGTGCCGGTTAGTATATCTTTTCCGTTCATATCAAGTATACCGCAGACCTCAAGTCCGTATTTTTCTTTCCTTTCAGCACATTCAGCCTCAGCCGTTTCAGGATCTGTCAGACTGCTTACGCAGCCTATTTCAGATGCAATTGCTTTATATCGTTCTATTTCAGTCTGAACACGGTAAGCCGCCAGCTTTGCCGTTTCCGCCATAGATTTGTTCAGAATACTCTCTGCCGAAGAAAAATTCAGTTCTGCACCTGCTGCGCCTATGACAAGTGATGAAAACAATCCCACTCCCGTCATGGCTGCAAGTATTTTTGTTTTGATACTTTTCAATATTATATCCCCATTTCTTATTGTCCGATTTTCCCGATTCCTTCCGGAACTCTGCCGTAAATACTATATTATCATATTAACACTTTATCCAAAACAAGTCAATACTTTTGATCTTATTTGCAGAAAATTGTACTTTAGAGCAAATAAATTTTATCGGATTGTGCCGATCCGTGAAGTATTTACCTTGACAAACATCAATTGCATATGATATAATGCAGATAACTCTTTGCACTGCATATAAATCTACAGTACAAACTGAGCAGACCGTGACAGAACGTCATGGAGTCGGGTCACATTCAGTGACAGTGGAATTTTCTCATCCACGGGACAGTAGTTGCTAATACTGATTCGTGGGTGTTTTTTTGCATTTTTAAATCTCACGCATATTTAGTGCCATAGAGTTATCTTAAAATCCGGAGGTAACCAATATGGAAAAAAACAAGACAATTACAAGGAATACTGCAGAAACTGATTTTCAGAAAACTGCAAACAAAGTATCGGTCGTTACTATTATAGGAAATGCAGCGCTGTCCGTAATCAAGCTTCTGGCGGGAATTCTGGCAAATTCCAGTGCGATGATAAGCGATGCCATTCATTCAGCATCCGATGTGTTCAGTACATTTGTTGTTATTATCGGCATTAAGCTGGCGTCAAAGGAGCCTGATAAAGAGCATCCCTATGGACACGAGAGAATGGAGTGTGTGGCGGCAATTATCCTGGCTGTTGTTCTTTTTATTACAGGGCTCGGAATCGGAGTGGACGCATTAAAAAATATTCTCAGCGGTAATTATAATGACTTGCAGGTGCCGGGAATTCTGGCGCTGATCACAGCAATAGTGTCAATTGTCAGCAAGGAAGCGATGTACTGGTATACAAGATACTTTGCAAAGAAGATAGATTCCGGTGCGTTAATGGCTGATGCGTGGCATCATCGTTCAGACGCTTTTTCTTCAATAGGAGCTTTGGTCGGAATCGGCGGAGCAAGACTTGGTTTTCCAATAATGGATTCTGTTGCAAGCCTTGTGATTTTTGTGTTTATTGTAAAAGCTGCTTTTGACATTTTTAAGGATGCTATGGATAAAATGGTAGATCATTCCTGTGATGAAGAAACAGAAAAGCAGATTTATGAATGCGTTATGAAAAATGAAAATGTAATGGGAATAGATTTACTCCAGACACGTATTTTTGGCAATAAAATCTATGTGGATGTGGAGATCCGGGCAGATGCGTCACACACTCTTCAGGAGGCACATGATATTGCGGAGGTCGTGCATGATAAAATAGAGCAGAATTTTCCGAAGGTAAAGCATATTATGGTTCATGTTAATCCGCATAGATAAATAATACTCGTTTTATTCAATGGCTTGAATAAACGTACAATTTTCATCAGCCGGTAAAGAGGCTTTGGAAAACTGAAAAAGCGCATCAAAGGAGAATAAAGCATGACAAGAATAATGTTCGTCTGCCACGGCAACATATGCCGTTCCCCAATGGCGGAATTTATTATGAAAAAGCTTGTAAGGGATTCGGGAGCACAAGACAGCTTCTGCATTGATTCAAGCGCTACAAGCACAGAAGAAATCCGCAGCGGAAAGGGGAAACCTGTATATCCGCCGGCAAAGGCGGAACTTAAAAAGCATGGCATTTCATGCGAGGGGAAATATGCAGTACATCTTAAAAAGAGCGATTATGACAAGTATGATTATCTTATCGGAATGGATTCGGCAAATATCAGAAATATGCAGCGAATCCTTGGGAATGATAAGAATGAAAAGATATACAAGCTGCTTTCATTTGCAGGCAGAAGCGATGACGTTGCCGACCCATGGTACAGCGGAGATTTTGAAACTACTTACAGGGATATTTACGAAGGCTGCAGTGCATTGCTGAAACACCTGAATGAAAGGGAACAGAAATCACCTGTGCATACTGTTTTTTGAAATCCGCTATATACGTGAAATGAATCCTGACATTTCAATATTTCACAGATCCTTATAGCCGGGGTAAAATATTTCATAAACGGCTAATCAATAAACTTTCCCGGCGAAATGCGTTTTGCATGTTTTGCAATCAAGGCTATTATGAAAAAATCCATATCAAACAAAGGAATACAGACCCGAAGCTTAAAATCACTTTTAAATATTACAGTAATCAACTGCATAAAAAGTTCCTGTTTTAACACTACGGAAACATTTCAAAAACAACTCGCAAACAAGCAGGTATTATAATAAAAGCACAAAAGACAATACTATTAAGCTTAATGGAGGTATTCAATGAATAAAAATGATCAGGATTTTATTGTACAGAAGATTCGATCGGAGTACATGGAGAAAACACCGGAAGCAAGGAATTTAGAAGCCCTGAAAGAACTTGACGCACATGTCAGACGCCCGGCAAATATTTTCGCTTACATTTTCGGCTCTGTCAGTGCAGTAATTATGGGCTCCGGCATGAGCCTTACAATGACGGATATTGGTTCCGGTATCGGTATTGAAAATGCGATGGTTCCTGGAATCGTGATCGGCATTTCAGGAATGGCTATGGCAATTGTCAATTATCCGATATACAGGAAAATGCTTGCTTCACGCAAGAAAAAGTACGCCGATAAAATCATGAAGCTCAGTGAAAAACTTATGAATCATCAGTAAATGTAATAAACATATTAAAAGAAGGAGTGAATTATTATGAAAGAATTTTTCAAAAAAGCATTTCAGGATATGAAAGAAAGTGCCAAAGCACAGCACAAGGTTGACAAAGCAAACTTTGCTGCTGTAAAGGCTGAATCCAAAGCCAGCTGGGAAGAGGCAAAGGCAATGGGGAATCCTGAAACTCACAGGAAAACGATGCAGACACAGCGTGACGAGCAGATAAAACAGGCAGAAAAAAGGATAGCAGATGCACAAATCCGAATTGATACATTGAAGAAGTAAAAAGCAGGAAGTTCAGTTATTTTCGCAAAGCTGCTGACCGTCTTCTATGGCGCATTTGCTGCAAAAGACAAGCCGTACTGATTTTTCAGTACGGCTTTTAGTTATTTCATCAGTTCGTCCGTCAGACGAATCACTTCGGGAGCAATTTTTTCCCGTTCCTTTTTTGTAATATAATTGTACAGCGGATTGGCAGCCGATACTAAAGCTATACCGATCACACCTACAATGATGCCGGGAATAAACAAGCTGTCGCCCCAAACCATTGTACAGCACATTCCAATGCCGAGAAGCAATGCACCGATGATACCAACTGTCATTGAAACTGCCATTCCTTTATGTTCAACGCCTGCATCAAGGCGGCGCAGCTGTTCCATTTTGTTGGCTTCCTTCGGAATGTATTTTTCACGGATTTTTCTGATTTCCTCCTGCTGATTTGCAGAATAGGTATATCGGAAAGAATCTTTTTCATTGGGATTCTCCATAGTCATTCTCCTTTCTGTTAATTTTTTTCATCGCTTTGGTTGATCTGACTATCATGTTTACAGACATTAAAATTATAATCAAGAATATGCCCGCACCTGTTGAACCGGTCATAATACGGTCAAAATACAGAGAATGTTTGTCGGAACGAAATTCTGAAAGCATTGCCGTTTCCAGTGACAGCATGGAAACCAGTGCTGCCGCCAGATTTATGGCTTTTGCAGTTGACATGACAGGACTGTTATATTTTCTGTATTTTATGATATTGACAATGGCAGAAACTGTGATATAAAAAGTGTATGTAGCCATAACATAAATGAGCATACCTGCATATTCAAAGCCTTTATTCTGCTTTATCACAAGAACCACAACCCCCGACAGTGCAAAGTTCAGTGTCAGAAGAATTACGGCACATGAGCGGGAACGCAGCAATTCTTTATACTGATTTTTACCTATACCGATTCGGTTGACAAATCTCACCAGCAGAAATCGCATGGCTGCCAGAATAATATAATATACTGCAAGGGTGATAAACCAGACAGACCAGTACCATATTCCGGAGAACAGATTGACTGCCGCATACAGCAGATTCACTGCAAGAGAGCAATACAGGGAAACATGGGTGCGAAACGGCATATCAGTCATAAACCGTCCGCCGACAGGATGATCATAAACCTTCTTCTTCGCATTTCTATAGTATTTCGGAAACGTTCTGATACAGGCAAGTACAATAACTGTCAAGGTGTAGAATGACGGTACATAAACTGTTGAAGCCAAAGGGTGTTTGCTCCAGCCTTTCAGAAATACCGATACAAGCGCGACCGTACAGACAACTGCCAGTACAAGCATTATCCATAAAGGAGGATACAGCAGTTTTTTAACTATCGTTTTCCAGTCTTTCACGGCTCTGCCTCCAAATTTTTACTGTGAAGGAGCAGCCCTTTCCTTTCACGCTTTCAACATTGATCTCTCCGTGCATGATATCCACCACACGCTTTACAAGGGCAAGTCCCAGACCATTGCCCTGTGTGGAATGAGATGTGTCACCCTGATAGAATTTCTCAAAAATATGTGATCCGACTTCCGGTGACATACCACAGCCCGTGTCGGAGATTTTAATTGTTGCACTGCATTCGTCCGCCGTGAGACACACCAAAACCCTGCCGCCGTTATCAGTAAACTTGAAAGCATTGGAAAACAGATTGTTCCATACAAGCTCAAGAAGTTCCGGGTCAGACTCAACAAGAATTCGTTCCTCAATTTCTGCTGCTATATCAATGTTTTTCTTTTCCCATGTATCTTCAAACCGCAAAAGACATTCGCATAACTGTTCACTCAGGTCATAGGTCTTTGCAGTTGGAAAAATCTGCTGATTCTCCAGCTTGTTGAGTTTGAGAATATTGGTGACGAGACCTGCCAGTCTGCGGCAGGAATCCGTTATGGATTTTGCATATTCCATTCGCTTTTCTTCAGATAACCCCGGCTTCCGGAGCATAGTACCATAGTTCTGCATCACGGCAAGAGGCGTTTTAAGTTCATGAGAAACGTTGGCTATGAAGTCTGTACGCAAAGTTTCTGCTCCCGATAACTCCTCTGCCATTTTGTTGAAACACTCAATGATCTGATTGAAACTGCCCGAACCTAAAATGCCCCGGAACGGCTGTATTCGAACAGTAAAATCACCATGCATAATTTTTTCTGCGGCACCCATAATTTTTTTGATTGGACGGTTAACCGAGAACTTTCGTCTGACAACATCCAGCACCGTAAAAACAAAGCTTAAAATCACCACGTTTCCAAAGGTAAGCTTTGCCGCTGTTTCCAGATCCGCCTCTGAAAATTCCATACCCAGTGACTTTGATAATGTGGAAACAAACAAAGTCATACAGCAGGTTATCACAAATGCGGCAAGCATAAAAAATATAATATAATGGTTCAAAAACAGCAGAGCCTTACCGAATTTTGTTTCGTTTTTCATTTCACCACCGCCTTATATCCCAGACCATGAACGGTAACGATCTCAAAATCATTGCATCCTGCAAGCTTTCCTCTGAGTTTGGTCATATAGACATCAACGGTGCGTGGTCCTGAGGCTGTGTCAGCGTCCCAGAATTCGTCCATAAGCTGTGTACGGGTAAACGTCTTTTTGGGATATGACAAAAGCTTGTATAAAAGATTGAATTCCCTTATGGTCATTGGTATTTCTTCATCATTCAGATATGCCGTATGCTCGTCGGCATCCATTGTAAAGCTGCCCACAGTCAGCTGGCGGCTGGAGGCGATTTTTGCCCGCCGCAGCAGTGCTCCTATCCGCAGGAGCAGCTCATCAAGGTCAATAGGTTTTACCATATAGTCATCGATACCAACACGGTAACCCCGCTGCTTGGAAGCAAAATCATCTCTTGCTGTCATGAACAGTATCGGTATCTCTTCATTGAGGGAACGCACAGTTTTTGCAAACTCAAAACCGTCAGTACCGGGCATCATAATATCAGAAATGATAAGGTCAAACATCTTTTCGTACATGGCATCATAGGCATCATCAGCATTCAGACAGCCTGTTGCCTGATAACCATTCTGATTCAGAAAGGTGCAGACTGTGCGGTTCAGATCTCTGTCATCTTCAACTACTAATATCTGAAACATGGTATTTTACCTCCTGTGTGCTTTCTGTTATTCTATTATAGCACACAAATGTTAAAGTTTTGTTTATGTTCTGAATTTTTTAAATAATTTCCATAAGAGGAATAGCAGCAGAAGACAGTTTCTTGATTTATTATCCGGATTTTTCAGCTGCTTTTTTCTCAACAAATATCCCCTCTGCCAAAGAAAATTTAACAGCTGAGAAGGATGACAAGTCCGGAAAAATATGTTATACTATATAATAAGGAAAGTTTGCTGAAATCTATTTCCCGTATTGTGCAGTATTGCCCTGCTCTGACAAACCCGGCGAGGTCTGATTCCGGGAACAATAATAAAATGTGAAAGAGGTCATTTTATGAGAGTGCTGATAATTGAGGACGAAAAAGGTCTTTCCATGGCAGTCAAAGAACTTCTTGTCTGTGAAGGCTTTCTTGTAGACACAGCATTTAATGGTGTCGATGGACTTGATAATGCCCTGAGCGGAATATATGATGTTATCATTCTGGATATTACTCTCCCAAAAATGAATGGTTTTGAGGTTTTGCAGGAGATACGCAGAAACCAGGTATCATCAGCCGTTCTGCTGCTCACTGCCAAATCTGAAACTGAAGACAAAGTCAATGGCTTTAAGTGCGGGACGGATGACTATCTTACCAAGCCCTTTGCCACAGAAGAACTTATTGCGAGAGTGTGGGCACTGACGAGAAGAAGCAAGGACAAGTACATAAATGAATCCCTCATATTCGCCGATATCGAGCTTGACAGAACCAGTCATCACCTGAAGAAAGGAAAAAATACGATAAAGCTTAGTCTTAAAGAATATCAGCTTATGGAGATCCTTATGCTCAATAAGGAAAGCGTTGTGAACAGAGAATACTGCATTACAAAAATATGGGGATATGATTCGGATATAGAGTATAATTCCACTGATGTATATATATCATTTCTCAGAAAAAAACTTGACGCTCTGAATTCAAATGTCGTAATAAAATCTGTCAGAGGCATTGGATATTCACTGGGAGAAAAAGAATGAACAGCTCTTTGAAAAAATTACGAAGAAAATACATTGTTACAGCATCAATCATAGTTTTTGCAGTAATACTGATAATGATAATCGTAATAAACCTGCTTATGCGTATCACATATCTGAATGAAGAAAATATGATTGAGAATACAATCAGACAGGCAGCTGTTTCCCATATAGACCAGCCTTACACCGAGCATTTTGAACTGTGCGAAGCTGCAAAAACAGAAGCGGGAGAATATATAATCCCCCGAAGCGTAAGGGACATATCAAGTATAACTGTTTATGGAAAAATCAGCTGTAAAGACAAATCGGCAATATGGTACAGCGCAGGAGGCGGTCTGCTTTTTGAAACCACTACTAAATACGCTAAAAAAATGGTTTACAAGGACTATACCTTCAATAAGGATACAATGAACGTTTCAATTGATTTTAATAATTATGACATTGTCAAATACGGCTACTCAACTGTTTCTGTCAGCGAAGATGACATCACAGGAGATTATTTCCTGGTTTCAGATACCTGGTGGAAAAATTCAAGCAGTGTTCCCGACGGCACAGATGAAAACGTTTCTCTGAAAATAAGCGCAATTGATATACACTATAAGGAAAACCGGACTATTTCAGCTTCCTCCGGTCATCTTGTTTCTCATATCAGTTTTTCTGATATTTTTGACGGAAATATTCCCGAGATTTTAAATAACACCGGTGCATTTTATCTTATAACTGATAATGAAAATCAGCTTGTTTCAGTAAATGACGGCAATCTCACTGAAACCGTAATGAACTCTGATGCAAAAAAATACATAAGCAGAATTATCAGTTCGGACAAAGACAGCGGAAAGATAGACAAAGACGGATATATTTACAGCTACAGAGTCTGCCGGTCAGGTGAAATGAACCTGATAATTTTCATAAATGACAACTTCATTGACAAGGCGTCCCACAGACTTTTGTGGATAACCTCGACCATCGGTGTTCTCATCTGGATAATACTATTTATACTCATTTTTATTGTATCAGGGTATGTTATAAAACCCGTTGCCCAGAGCATGGAGCAGCAAAAGCAGTTTATTTCCAATGCATCTCACGAGCTGAAAACTCCGATAACAGTAATATCTGCAACTATTGATATTATCGGAAACAAAAAAGGCGAAGACTGCTGGACAGAGGGTATAAGAGAACAGGCAAAGAAAATGCAGCATCTTGTTTCGGAACTGCTTGATCTGTCAAAACTTCTTGAGGGACATACAGCCCGCAAAAGCTTCACTGAAAACGATATAAGCCGAATAGTCAGCAATTCACTTCTTTATTTCGAGAGTCTGTTCTTTGAAACTGAAAAGAAGCTTGATCAGCATGTTGATGATAATATAAAATTACTGTGTGACGAAACAAAAATATCTCAGCTTGTGGGGATCCTTGTTGACAATGCAATTAAATATTCCGACGATAAAAGCGAAATCAGATTTACACTGACCCAAGAAAACGATAATGCAGTTATCAGATGTTCAAATGTCTGCTCGGAAATATCGTCTGCTGACGTTTCAAGACTGTTTGAGCGTTTTTACCGCAGCGATAACGACAGGATCCACGAACAGGAGGGCTTTGGTCTGGGTCTTTCTATTGCACAGGCAATTACAGAACTCCACGGCGGTACAATTGAAGCGGAATGTGTCGACAAAACTATAACATTTACAGTCACATTTCCCATCAAGTAATAAAAGAGCCTTTCACAAGGGCTCTTTTTTTCTGAAAAAAAGCAGCCCCCTTTTTGGAGACTGCCTGTAAAATAAATTTATGTGGTGATAAGATGATTAATTATTATTCATCCATTTGTATAAACCTGACCGCCCTGAAGCGTTTTACCCTTGACCGCAAACATTTCAGATATGGATACTATCTGCCAGCCCTGTGATTTTAAGTACGGACAAAGTTCTTCCATAGCTTCAGCTGTTGTGTCATATGTTTCGTGAGCAAGTACAATTGAACCGTCTAACGAACCATCGTTCATGGCACTTTTAATTGTGTTTACGATCTGATCTTTAGAAGCATTGTTCCAGTCCTGTGTATCAACGGAACAGGTAATCAATGGAACATCACTAAGAACTGACTTTACATTGTCATTTACCGCAAGGTAAGGAAGCCTTAAAAGCGGTGACGGATCAGCGCCTGTAATACTTTTTAGTATCTGAGCACATCCGTCATATTCACTTCTTATCTCGCTGTCAGACTTCTGTGTAAGATCAGGATGTGAAACAGTATGGTTTGCTATTTCCATACCCATGCTGTAAGCCTTTTTAATTTCTGCCTCCTTGTCAGATCCCTGCGACCAGTTTCCTACATAGAAGAATGTGGAATGGAAGCCGGAATTGTCAAGCGCATTCAAAATTCTCATTGAAGAAGAATTTTCCGATGTACCTACTGCGCCGTCATCAAACGAGATGGCTACCATAGGCTTTGAAGGATCTATCCATGAAATGTCAACGCTGTTCTCAGAATTGCCCGGATCATCTGAATAAAAATTCAGAACTGTTTTTCTCAGCATTGCAAGATCGAAAACATTGAGCACTCCGTCATCATTCATATCAGCGTCACCACCAAGTGATTCAGTTTTCGCTAAAAGGAAATCTGTAAGAGCTTTAATATCAGCTGAATCAGCCTTTCCGTCACCGTTGGCATCTCCTTTTTTTGCTGATTCGTCTTTGATTACAGTTCCGTTCTTAGCGACAATAGCTTCATCAATGAAGAAATTTGCAGTACTTTCTGCCGTTTCAATATAAAGAAGAAGATTTGAAGCGCCCTCAGGAATAGTGAAACTTGTATTTGAAAGCTGTACCCACTCGCCTTTTGCACCTGTTTCGCCTGCAACCATTGAATAGTTCGTTTTACCTGCCAGGTCATACTGCAAAGTAAGCCTGAAATCCTCCGACTCAGATGAATTCTGCATAGCCATAGTGCTGAAGCTGTAAGACTGACCCGGAATAAATGTTGTAACAGGAAGAGATCTTGCTGTTCCGTTCCATGAATCTGTACGTCCTGTTACACTCAGACATTTGCTTCCTTTATATGCATTCTGCGATATCGTTTCAACCTTAGTGCCGCCTCTGCTGTCCCATTCATCAGCACCGTTTTCAAATGTTGAATGGAAGTAATAACCGTTTTCATCAGGCTCAACCGGCTCTACGGGGTCAGGCTCTTTTATTTCGCCGCCAACTGTTACAACGTTTTTGGTAACATTTGCAGTACCGCTGCTCTGATAACCCTCAACATTAAGAGCCGCTTCATAAAGCACACCGGTTTCCATGCCCATCTTTTCCCATTCAGCAAAATGAGTGCTTACGCTGATAGTACCGCTTGTTCTTTTGCTTGTACGGACGCTCCAGTACTGTTTAAACGTAGTGGTACCCTCGATTGAAGGCTGATTTATTCTGTCAGTAACATAAACGTCATATGTACCGCCGTCAACGCTTATCTGTCCCTTTGATTCTGCTCCCGGCGGTCTCCAGCTGCCCCATGAGTCTACGATATAATACTCGATAAGGGGACTTTTTGTCCAGCCGTAAACACAAAGATAAGTGTTCTGGTCCGGATTGTTGTACTCTGCCTCATAATTAATGGAAATGTTGCCCAGCTCCTTGTATGTCTTGGTACAGTCGAAGTCAACACCTCTTCTGAACAAAACATTTTCAATGTTGCTCCATTCGCAGCTGTATGCACCGCCCTCGCCGAGCTGCATTGCAGCTGTACCGGCATTGTTCTGATTCCAGAGTTCATACGAATAGCCGTCCTCCGTACCCTTTATCTGATCGCCGTTCTGATTGATCTGCTGCCCGCTGTTTGTAGTTACAGTTATAGCACCTGCAACTGCGGACGGGATCATTACCACACAGATTAAAAGGGAAAGAAGAACACAAAGAAAATTCAATTTTTTCTTCTTCATGATTTATACACCACCTTTTCTGGCTTTTATTATATCATTTATTTATTGAAAAACTATTGAATTTTTAATATTTTTTTATATTTGTTATGTTTTTTTGTGTAAATTTATTTGCCGTATGGTGTTTTCAGAAACAGACCGTGATTTTTCCTGAGAGTAATCATTTGGAAACGCCTTAATTTTGATCTTTTAAATGCCGGATTTAATAAGCTGATTAATATTCATTTTTATGTTAATCGGTTCACATTCCGGCAGTTTCTTCTTTTCAAACCTGAAAGCATCTGCCGCAATGGATTCCGGGAACATCTGAACAGCATTTCAGTCCGTTCCGCTTTTCACAGCATTTTTTTCCTTTTAAATATAATAATGCATATTACAACTACTGCAATACTGAGCAGAATTATCCATGGATACCCGTTTTTCAGCTCGGGCATATTCTCAAAATTCATGCCATACCAGCCTGTTATAAGAGTCAGAGGAAAAAATATTGTGGATATTGCTGTAAGGAAAGCCATATTGCTGTTTTGCTTTGCATCTATCTGCGACTGGTATGCATCCCGTACCTGCTGGGCATATTCAAGAAGATATACAGTCCGGTTCATAAGTCTGTCGGCACGGTCGAATATGGTCCCGAAATATTTTCTCTGCTTCTTGTCAAACAGATCATTCTCGTCCTGTTCAAGCTCCTTTCCCATATCCCGAAGCTCGTCATAATAGCTTCGCAGAACAAGAAGTTCCTTTCTGACAGGGTTTATACTTTCATAAAACCCCTCCGTTCTTCCTTCGGAAATTCTTTCTTCAAGCCGCATTATTTTCTGCTCATGCTGAATAAGAAGTTCAGTATCACGCTGCATTAGCTGTGAAAAGTAACTGCATACTACCCGCTGTACTGTCATCCGCTGATTTGCCCCTCCGCTTTGGATATGCCGGAGTATATTCTTTGAAAAATTATAATCATCAACCACTACAACACTTTGCCGGCTGATAAACAGCATTATTTTATATCTGCTTCCTGCAACATCCAGAAGTTTTGGAATGCAGAGAGTCCCCAAAAGGAAATCGTTCTGAGTTTCAATTTTAGAGAATGCAATGCTGTCCAGAGAAAGTTCACCCCCGTATTCAATATCTGACAGTTTCAGCGCATCCGCTGCTTCAGAAACCGAGGAAAGTATAATTACAGAACATTCCTCTCTTTCAAACTGTTCTGCTTCAATTTGCCTAAGGTTATCTTCCAGTTTATATATAACCATTCATTTACCGCTGATAATTTCCGCATTCTGCGCCTGCTCGTATGCCTTGTCGTAGAAATGCTCCTGACTGTTATTTTTTTCATCGTCATTTTCCACACGGATATAATTTCCGCTGCTGTTCATTTCTCTCGCCTGAACATTATCCGACATTATCCTGTCAAACATGTAAACGATCTGTTCTCTGATCCGCTCATCATAAACAGGTACTGCAACTTCAACTCTGCGAAGAGTATTTCTGGTCATAAAATCAGCTGAGGCAATATAAATTTTTGCCTGTTCACCCTTGCCGAAAATATAAATTCTCGAATGTTCAAGAAAACGTCCGACAATACTTACTACCCTTATATTTTCCGTTTCTCCCGCAACTCCCGGAATCAGACAGCATATTCCCCTTACTGCAAGTTCTATATTCACACCTGCTTTTGACGCTCTGACAAGTCCGTCAATTATAGTTTTATCGGTAAGAGAATTTATCTTCACACCGATATACGCTTCTTCACCTCTTTCAGCAAGCTTTATCTGCTCGTCTATCATTTCCATAACACGGTTCTGCAGGCAGTCAGGTGCAACAAGAAGAGTATCGGAGCTTTTTACCGTTGTATCAGAGGCAAGAGCATTGAAAACCTCATTAGCATTTCTTCCGATTTTCTGATCAGCGGTCATAAGGCACAGATCCGTATAAAGACGGGCAGTTTTTTCGTTGTAATTTCCTGTACCTATCTGCGTAAAATATTCAGGATTCCCGTTGGTGTTTTTTGTTATAAGGCACAGCTTTGAGTGCACCTTGAAACCATTCAGACCGTAGATAACAGTACAGCCTGCCGCTTCAAGACGGCGGGACCATTCGATATTGTTTTCCTCGTCAAATCTGGCTTTCAGCTCCACAAGCACAAGCACGTCCTTTCCGTTTTCGGCTGCTTCAATAAGAGCATTTACCACCTCACTGTTTTTTGCGACCCTGTAAAGGGTCATTTTGATCGACACTACATCTTTATCTGCCGCTGCCTCATGAAGCATATTAAGAAAAGGCTTTATGCTGTCAAAGGGATACGAAAGGAACTTGTCATTCTTCTTGATTTGTGCAAGAATCGGCTCGCTGTCTGTAAACTGTGCCGATTTCTGAGGAATCCTTTTGGGATAGAAAAGCTCAGATTTCTGACGAAGATGATCCTGAAGCTCAAATACAAAAGAAAGATCAAGAGGAGATATATTTCTGAAAACATATTTTCTTTCTATGTCCATATATTTACACAGTTTTTTTACAATTTCCTTGTCAAGATCTCTGGAAAGCTCAAGACGGACAGGAGAAAGCCTTTTTCTCAGCTTTATAATATCAGCCATGAATTCACGGTAATCAATGTCCTCATCATAAAGTGCGTCTGCGTCAATATCGGCATTTCTCGTAACTCTCAGAAGCGATTTGGATTTTACAGTATATTCCCTGAAAACTTCAGGTACAAAATGAAGTATAAGTTCCTCGGAAAGAATATATGTACCGCTGTTTTTGCAGACTTCGATAAGTCTCGGGATAACTCCGTTGCCGCAGGGTATTATACCTATTTTCTTCTTGCCGTTTTTCTTTTCAAGTACTGCTGCTGCATAGATCTCCTTATTTTTTATAAAAGGGAACGGCTGTCTTTCACCTACTATAACAGGCGAAAGAAAAGGTGCTATTTCAGAATTGAAATATTCTTCAAGATGTTCATTTTCGCTCTTGTCAATATTCCTGAAATCGACGATTCTGACATTGTGCTCTTCAAGTCTGCCCATCAGTTTTCCGTAAACAATATCCTTGCGCTCATTGAGCATATGTACTCTGTCAAGAACAGCATCTATCTGTTCTCCGGCTGTCATGTTTGTTTTGTTTTCACGGATATTCCTGTCAAGAAGCATCTGATCGACCAGCGAACCCACACGAACCATAAAAAATTCATCAAGGTTGCTCTGATATATTGACACAAAAGACAGTCTTTCGCAAAGAGGATTCTTATTGTTTTCCGCCTCTTCAAGAACCCTTTCGTTGAATTTCAGCCAGGATATTTCCCTGTTCATATAAACCTGTTTTTCGTTATTTTCTGATTTACTCATTTCAGATCGCTCCATTTCTGTACATTATTATAATAAATTTAGTTTAAATACTGTCATAGCTCCGAAAACAACTGAGATTGCGCACTAACCAATCCGATTATCATTACAACGGTTTCTGAGCTGCTTTACAAAACAAAGGAACATGGCAGGTCCGCTGAAAAGTCCGAAAATCAATTCAACGTTTTCGTTCATTATTCCCCTCCAGATAACTTCATTTAATAGTATTATATACATACTATTATTATAAGTTATACTTGTAAAATCCGAAATCATTTTAAAGCAAAATCTATGTAAAGTTATATTTACAATCTGACATTCAATTTCCGCAGTTTATGCTTCAGTTAATACACAATAGTGAATTTTGCCTCCGATTCAAAATCCGCGATCAGAAAAATCACCATACTGAAAAATCAGCATGGTGATAATAAAAAACGCTCCGCAGCTGCAGAGCGTTTTTCTATTACATTATTCTAACCGAATTGTATACCTGTGGTAAAGCAGATTACTGCAGATTTTCAGTTACAGCATCCACAAATTCATACAAGCGGTCAATATCATTATCATCCGGATGAGCAGATGAAATTCCCATTATTCTGTCAAGCTCTTCCTGGGAATAATTCGTCTCAGCTTCAAGCTTTTCACGGAATTTCTCAGACGCATTACCCTGACAGAGAAAAAAACCAAGACAGCTGCATCCGTCGTTTATCCACGGACTGACAGCATTTTCAATATACTGCTTATACCTGTCATTCGCAGGCAGTCCGCAGGAGGCAAACAATGCAATTTTAACGTTATCCAGCTGTTCAAGAATATCCAGTATTTCAATACTGCAAGTTCGGTTTTTCACGGGAAACCCTATGAAATAACACTCTGCCTCAGGCAGCTCAGTCATTTCTTCGGCATTTATTATCTTTTTGTCGTTTCCCGGCAGACTTACAAAAATATTCTTTGCAAGCTCTTCGGTATTTCCTGTTTCAGATGTATAAATCACTGCATATTTCATAAAAGCACCTCATTTCAGAAAAATATGTTCAGAAGTCCGAGTACAAAGCCAATCAGCGCGCCAAGATTAACTATCGTGTTAAACTCTTTTTTCATAACGCTCATTACAAGTGATTCAAGCTCATCTGCGTCCATTTCATTTATCTTATCTTCAACAATACTGCTCAGATCAAGCCAGTTCATAAGATTTTCCGCACAGCCCGATACGGCTTTTTTGTACAGCAAAGCAACAAACTTTTTAAGCTGATCCCTGTCAATACCAAATCCCTCTATGATATCGGCAAGCGGTTTTTCACCGTAATCCGTCAGCTTTTGTTCAACGTATGGCGCAATAAATTCTTCCCCGTGTTCCGCAATATACGACTGTATCTCAGTGCCCACCGGAGCCAGCACAGACTGAAGCAGTTCATCAGTCAGAAACATTGCTATCATCGGGTTATTAAGTTTTGATTTTATAATTCCCGGAGCCTTTTCAACGAGAACACCGGATATATCCGCCTGTGAAACTGCTTCCGCTATGTATTTTGCAATGCTGTGTGAAAATGCTTTTTTCCTGCTGTCGGCATCTTCTCCCGTCATATCCGGCAGTCCGCTAAAAAAGTCATTTACGGATATTGACAGCTTGTCCAGTATCATGTCAGCTATTTTTTCCGCAAGTTCATCACTCAGCAGCTTGTTTTCGACATCCGCCTGTGTGATAAGATTATTCCCCACTGCGTCTCCGACAGATTTTGCAAGTCTTGACTTTCCCTTGGGTATTGCTCCGGGAGTAAACGGCAGTTTGTGACCAAGTACCTTTATTTCCTTTTTGGGGTGAAACAGCATTTTGACTGCAATAAAATTTGTGAAATATCCTATTACTGAACCGATCACCGGACCGGCTATATATTTTATTATCATAAATTATCCTTCTTTCCTCTTCATAACGCTCATATATGCAGACCCGATGATTTTATCGGTGCATACTGTTTCTCTGACTCTGTGCGCGCTCCAGCCGCTCACACATGTAATGAAGTACCATGTATTCAGCAATATTAATGTCCCTGAACATAAATCGTGCATTGTCCTTTTACAACATATATCTTCTTTATGTTATTTCGCAGGCTATACTATTCATCGTTTTTTTATTTGTGTTCATTCTTTTCGTCCCTTTCTGTAATTTGATATTATACTGTTTTATTTCAAACAATATAATTAAAAATTCAAGCACTTTATAGCTTTTTATATCATAAAACCAAAGTCATTTCAACTTATTATACCATAAAGTGCTCAATATTTTTGCATATCTTGCGAAAAATCATTTTGAACTGGGCAATCTCATCATCATTCAACCCATAATACAGTTCATCTTTAATATTCTTCCATACATTTTCAATGTCATCTGCTGCCTTCCTGCCCTTATCGGTAAGGCTGAAATGCATATATCTACGATCGTTTTTATCCTGCACCGAACTGATGTAACCCTTTTGGATCAGACCATATACCGTCACGGAAATATGTCCTTTGTTCGCATTCAGAAACCCGGAGATATCCACCAGCGAATCAGCATCCCGGCATATCGAAAGATAATATATCACTTCAAATTCTGCACGTTTCATATCATAATGTTTTCTCAGCAAAGCAAACTTTGAGTCAGAATACTTTCTGAATTCGCCGCCTTTCAGCACTTCCTCCAACGGCTTCTGAACCATATCATCACCCCGCCTTCTTTCAAAACCGCCAGTCCCCGAACCGTTTATTATTAAACTATTATACTGCTCAATAACAGTTTTGTCAAGTGATTTCCATTTCCGTATTTATATATTTTCCATCTTTTTTACCTCACTTTTTCAAATTAAAACTCCATCTATTCACCAGGAGTTGATTCGGCTCATATATGCCGCACTCTTCGTTAAACATAAGAACATCATTCTTTTTTCTGATATAGATGCTTCATCTCTTCCCTGATCGCTTTCTTATTTATAACCTTTGCTTTTGCTGCGGCTTCGTATAATATGTCCTTCCTGAACTGCCGCAAAAGTTGCAGCAGTACAAACTGCTGCTGCACTATATTTCACATCAATGATGGAAAACGTTAACGGAAAGATAAATAACAGAAATCCCGCAATCTTATTCATAACCGTATGCTCAGCCGCGAATTTCTTCTGAACGACAAATCCTGATACCACATTGAATATTTTTATCGCTGCGATAATGCCTGTCCATATCCAAATACATACGGGTATAGACAGAACTGGAATAAACTTAATCAGACAGACTGTTACAAAAACAAAATCCGCAGCAGTATCCAGCTTTGCACCAAACTCACTGACGGTATTCATCTTCCTTGCTATTGTTCCGTCAATCATATCTGTGAATCCAGCTGTAAGATACAGAACGTAAAATGCCGGAGAAAATGCCGAAAAAAACAGCATGACTATACTGCATATGATCCTGCATATTGTTATGATATCAGCCATAGCATTCATCCTTTCCATCGACCAACTGCGCTGTAATTACTAAATCAGGCTGTCTTTCCCGACTTTGCCTGCCTTGTTTTGTCTGACAATCAAAAATTCATCACCCGTGAATCCATATTGAACACAGCCTTCCATTCACCGTTGAATTTCTTCCAGGTGGTTGTAATATGAAAAAGTCCTTCCAGATCCTTGTTTTCTTCCTTCGATACCTTGGTTTCGATCATATAATGCACCTGACATATGTCCTCTGTCTGACATACGATTTCAAATTCCGTGATCGTATATGAGACAATATCAAATCCGCTTATAATCCGGCTGTACTCTTTACCTGTACATCTGTATCCACCGCATACCATAACAGCATTTTCGTCTACCAGTTTAAGAAATGCATCAGCATCTCTGTTTTTTGCAGCTTCCCATATTGCAATTTCTGAGTTCTTCATATTAATCTCCATTCTACCTCTAAAAAGTTTTTTTACCTATCATTTTATCTGAAATTATGCATATACCCGATAGAAATATAATTATCAAAAAAGCCTTTAAATCAGAGCCTTCCTCTGCAGCCTCCTGATAATCGCCTTCAACCATGTATGTTTTCGTACCGTCAGGAAGCTGCCACCCATACTTCCCCGTATGCCTGTGCAGCTTTTGCAAGACGAATGATTCCGCCTGCCCCGATCCCGTCGTCATTCGTTATCATTATTCTTTTCAAGTGTAACCCCCCTCTGCTGACTATCCGCTTATCCAGTGCCGCCTCAAATATCAAAACTCAGCTGATAATCATCGTTCTTATTATAATCCGCCGTATCCGGAATGAAATTCTCTTCGATACGAAAATCAATATTTGCTTTACGTGCCTGCGGACGCTGAAGAGCACGTTTAAGCCTGTAAACCTTTCCGTCTTTTATGAAATTTGCACCTGTCTGATGAAATCTGAACGGAATATTTTTCTCAACACACTGCTTTCGTATATCAAGAATCCAGTCATAATTGCATGGTCGGGCATTATATCCCGATTCACCGCCGACCGATACCTCTTCTATGCTTTCATCAAGATACTCTGAAATATCTATACTTTCAAGAAGCGGTGCAGCAATTATTGATTTATGCTTTATCGGCAATGATTTAAATATCGGAAGTCTGAAATCTGCTCTGTCCTGATTTTCAACAGTGCATCCGACAAGAACGTTGTCATAACCGTCACCCCAGTCAGGGGGCAGACATTTTGCAAGCCTGTCTATACGTTTCGTAAAGAAATAGAACCAGCAGTCTTTGCGTTCTCGCATCATTTCCCAGCATCCCGGACGCCATTCGTCTGCATCTTTCAGCAGAAAATCAGACGTAAAGCAGGTAAATATAATTTTCCCTGCCGGTATCTTATAACTTCCGTCACGCCTGCACTTTACAGGAAGATTAAAATTTACAGTTTTCCGGCAAAAGCTGCTTGCAGTATGATTTCCGTACCTTTCATCCTGCCTGTAAACATAACAGTATTTACAGCCTGCACTTATTTTTGTACAGCCATGCCATGGATTCCAGTCTGCATATATATTGTTTTCTGTCATTTGTCACAGTTCCCCTGAAATTTTACATTCATCGCCGTCACCATAATACGGACGCTTTTTATACTTCCCCTGTACAAATCCTGCCCTCTCAGTGAATCATCTGCAAAAGTGTGATCAATGCAGAACACACCTTTTTCAGTTTCGGGGAAAGTGATTTCCGCAATTACTTTTCCGTTTTCATCTTCTTTGAAAATCCTGTTTTTCTCAATCTGAAAATTCATTCTTTACCTCAATTCAATTTAATTTGTCTCATTATCTTCATTTCAGTCCGAAAATACAGTTCTGCTGTGTCACCCTTGTTAAGATTTTTCTGTATGATATGCATCCCAAAACTTTGTCCGGTGTTCAGTTCCGTGACTATCCTGTATCAGCTCACTTGTCATGGGCTCCTGATCTTTACGGAATTCTTTCGCAGACACCGCCGTCTTTGTGATTTTTCAGGTTGTATATCATTTCTTACGTTGAATCAGTGTAAAAACATAAGATGTATAAGAAGACAGCTTAAAACTTACGACTGATTGTATAAATCCAATGCGGCATAGAGATTCACATAAAAATAAAACCTCGCAAATACGCCGTATAAAGCCTGTTTGCGAGGTTTGTTTGGTGGAGGCTGCGTGACCTGTATATCACACCCTTATCAGGAATCAATATTTATCCGAAAGATCTGCTGTCTCTGACTGTATATAACTGTCTTCTGTATTTTCATATACATCATCTGAGATCATATCGTCATAACCATCTCTTTCCTCACCAAGCTTAAACTGTCCCATAAGTTCCTTAAGCTTCTGCGCCTGTGCTGAAAGCTCTTCTGAAGCAGCTGCGCTCTGCTCTGCAGTAGCTGAATTTGACTGTACAACTCCTGAAATCTGCTCAATGCCGATAGTAGTCTGGCTGATAGCATTGGCCTGGTCCTCTGAGTTGTTTGTAATTTCATTAATACCGTCAGCAACCACCTGAGTTTTCTGCTTAGCCACATTCATTGCCTCTGTAGTTGCATCTGCACATTTCGCACCGTTTTCAATAGTTTCAACAGCCTTCTGGATAAGTGCGGTTGTATCATTTGCAGCCTCTGCGGACTTACCTGCAAGACTTCTTACCTCGTCAGCAACAACGGAGAAACCTTTACCTGCATTACCGGCACGGGCCGCCTCAACTGCGGCATTAAGTGCAAGAATATTTGTCTGGAATGCAATATCGTCAATAGTCTTTACAATCTTGCCGATTTCAGCTGAAATAGCACTGATTTCTTTCATTGCAGCAACCATTTTTTCTGTCTGTTCACTGCTCTGATTCATATCATTAAGCATATCTTCAGCGATCCTGTTAAGCTCTCTTGCATTCTGAGTATTTCTCATTACCTTGTCATTAATCTCACTAATCGTAGCTGACATTTCCTGAATAGAGCTTGCCTGCTCTGTTGTACCCTGTGAAAGTGCCTGTGATGCACCTGCAACCTGATCGGAACCTGATGCAACCTGCTCTGCAGATTCTGTAATATCGCACATTACAGAATTAAGTCGTTCGCTGATCTTATTCACTGACAAAATGATATTCTTATAATCACCCTTATAGTTTTCTTCAAACTGACTTCTTATCACAAAATTACCTGTCGCCAGCTCATCAAGCATATAATCAATATCTGCGATAATATTCTTCTGAAAATTAATAAGATTATGCATTTCAGCTGCAATCTGCCCGATTTCAGATGTATTTTCTTCAAGCTTTACTTCAATGTCAAGATTACCCGCTGCAAGTTCCTTTATTGATCCTTTTATCCTTTGTATCGGCCTGATGATTTTAACCATTGTAATTTGCATAAGCATTATTGCAGCAAGCACAACAATGCCAAAGCTTGTATACACCAGAACACGCCACATATCCTTTCTTGCACGCAGTGATTCCATTTTTTTCTCTGAAACTGCCTCTGTAATTTCAATCAGCTCAGTATATTTATCTCCGAATTCTATTGAAACAGCGTCATACTCCTCACCGTAAAGAACAGCTTCAGCACCGCTCTTGTCACCCTGCTGCATAAGATTTACAGCATTGCTGTCAAGCCCAGTCCTTTCCTGCGCCAGTGAATAAAGTACGTCAATATTCTCTGATGTTCCCACATATTCACCGATTTTTTCTTTAAGTTCACTGTAAATGGTATCAAGTGTTCCGGCAGAGATTTCAGCATTATACTCATCAAGATAATCACTGTCACCCGTTGCCACATAATGTCTCATACGGTCAAACTGCCAGTCCGATGCGTCATAAAACTCTTCTGTTTTACTCTGAATCTGTCCTTTTGCTGCATTCGCCATACTTATTTTATTATTAATATTTTCCATAGTATACGTCATGGCTGCCGCAATAATTATCATTGCAATAACTGCAATATTTGTAATTTTCACTATAGTCGACTGATTCATTTTCTTTTTCATATCTATACCTCGTATAATCTATAATTTTATTATACTTTTATGATTTTATTATACTTTCATCTGACAAAAAAGTCAACTATTTGATAAATTATTCACAAAAAATTGCAGTTATAACAATTACATTCCCTGTACGGCCGCTCAACCGGAAATCTCCGGCTGAATATGTCAGGGCTTTCCTGACTGACGGTGAAGTTTTCCGGGATTTTTGTAACGTATAATTGACAAATCTGCATCATTTCACAAAGACAGTATAACAGATTTGTGCAGTATTACTTTATTTTTTTAAAAACAGATTAATTTCTATTGTATTTTTCGTTATAATATGGTATAATTAATCGACTTTTTGTGTCGTTTCCGGAATAGTATTATCCGGTAAAAAATATATAGCTAAAGGAGTAAAAAATGACAAAACATGATATTGCCATGCTGATCACCATAATATGCTATCTTGGAGTTATGGTAACTGTTGGTATATGGAGTTCAAAACGAACAAAGGACGTCAAGGACTTTTATCTTGGCGGAAGAAAATTAGGTCCTATCGTCACAGCTATGAGTGCTGAGGCGTCAGATATGAGCAGCTGGCTGCTTATGGGACTTCCGGGCGTTGCTTATCTGAGCGGTATTGCAGATGCAAGCTGGACTGCTATCGGTCTTGCAGTGGG
>JBJEQV010000069.1:0-2095 GCA_051881915.1 Porcipelethomonas sp.
CACGCCTGTCCGAAATCCTTTATTTTATCAATCGCAAATGCAGCAACAACAGCTGTTCCTATTTTCTTAAACGCATTTGTGATACGGCTTTCAGACTGCTCGGCTTTGCCGGAGGTTTCGTCAATAGCATTATTTGCCTCTGAATTTTCAACAGCTATTTTACCAAGTATCTTAAACAGTTCCATCAGTTCACCTCCTCATGCGGATTAAAATCTTTGAGTATATCAAAGCTGTCTTTCACAACAGCTTCTATATTAACGGGTTCCTGAACAACAGGCTTTTCAATCTCTGCCCTGAATTCTCCGAAAGATTTATTGAAGACCCTGTGTTTCCACACGTCCCATGCAGTCTCTTCATTCTGTACCTCTGTAAAGCCCGCAAGGAATTCACGAAGTCTGCCGGTGCGGATATAATTGTCAAGCAGAAACTGTGCATCGGCATACCGTGAAAACAAAAGATCAATAAGCTTTACTTCTCCTCCGGAAAGAATTTCAAGACAGCCGTAAAAAAATCCCCGAATTCTTCCTTGCTTACAAGAGTGTGAATCATATCCGCAAAATCAGACATTTCCAGTTCCGGTATCTCCTTTGCACTCATTCCGCTGAGATCTGCAAGGAAACTGTAAATATCCTTTTCGCACGAGCCGATATTGCGCAAAATAACGTCTGCCGCTTCCAGCGCAACACTTACCCCGATTGCGGTCACTGCTTTTTTGCTGCTCCTGTCAGCTGATCTAAGTTCATTTAAGTCAAAGCAGTTTTTCAGTTCCCTGACCCCGATTTTAGAAATAATTTTCATGATCGGGAACAGGTCCTTTGTACGAAGCCTTCTCATTTCAAACCTTTTCTCGTCCATATGTTTTTACCTCTTTCCTGTTTTAATATTAAGTTACATGAAAAAGCACCCGTCAAAGCGGGTGCCGTGATCATGCTGTCTGATTAGGATAATAAATATGATAAGGAAGTGCGGTAGGATCATCAGAAAGATCGGCGTAGCACTCAAATCTCGCTTTCAGGATAGTGCCTTCTTTGTTCTTGGTCTCAATTTCAAGACCGCTTGTACAAAGAGCGTTATCGAACGTTACTATAACCTTTCTGTCATCAAGAGTCCTGCCGACGATACCGAAGTTTTTGATATAATCGCCTTCGTTGATTTTAGGTCTTGATCTGATCGCAGTATATCCGGTCAGACCATCAGAACCGACAGACGCATATTCACCTACGACCATTGATTTCAGCATTGAAGCTGTCACCTCTGCAATATTTGTTTCGACTGCGGCAGTTTCGCCGATCTTTACAGCAAGACCTTTTACTTTTACAGTAGCACCGTCAAGTTCAATGTCTTTGAACTCAGGCGTTATTGTAAGCTTGCTGCCTCCGCTTGTGGCTCCTATAATCGATTCTGCAGCGTTCCAGCCCACATATTTTTCACAGTAGAATTTTCCTGATTCAAATACTTCAAGAGAACTGCCCGATACTTCAACGTAAGATACACCTGAGGAACTCCCCTGAACCAAATAATATGTCTTTCCACTCTGCGGTGTTGTATCTTTTGTCTGAACATAATGATCTCCGTAAAAAAGTCCCTTGTGAACAGTTGCCGCGCCGAACACGATATTGCCGGGAGTATTCTCTGTAATTCCCGATGGCATAAATGTTTCTGTCATATTTACTTCACTCTCCATTCCTTTACTTTAAGATTGATCTGTATGCGTTTAAGCTCGTCCGTACCTGTGGGAACAGGCATTGCGGACGAATAAAAAACAGCGATACCCGATTTGTTTTCAAGTATCGCTGTGATCCCGTCTTCCGGGAAAATGCTTCTGATTTTTTCCTTTTCCTTTTCAAGGCTCAGCCACGAGTCCCTTGCAGTCCCCGTCAGAATAAAGGTGCTTTCCGATTCCCCGTCCTCGTTCAGCGGCTCGGATTCAGTGTATTCCCCCACAAAATACGGGTACCGTATTTCCTTTGTCCATTCCTCAAAGCAATAAGGGATTCCGGCAGAACTGAGCCTTGCGGAAATGAATTTCAGTCCGGATAAAGTCATTATTCCATCTCCGATCTCATGATCTGTTCAGCCATTTTTATTACGGAGG
>JBJEQV010000069.1:2195-12467 GCA_051881915.1 Porcipelethomonas sp.
AAAGCATATTCACCTGTGCCGAATTCCTCCCAGACTGCATTTTCAAGCGGTGAACCGACAATGGCTTCTTGTTTTAATTCATCAACAATATGTGTCCAAGAATTTTTCAGCTGACTTTTATCAGCCATTGTGTTATCTTTAGTCTGGGATTCAATTAGCAAAGCCGCCTCATAAAGCCATTTTATCGCAGCGTCATTCAGAGCCGCCTTGACATTTATGGAATTATCAACAAAAATCACATCAGCCATATCACTGCCCTCCTGTAAATTTCAGATAGACCTCCAGCTGCTGGCAAAGCTCCATAGGGTTGTCGATCAGCATGATATCATAAACCCTGCCGTTTATGAGCATACGGCTTTTTTCGGCGGTAATACGGCTGTCAGGAGGGACATAATCGCTTATAAACACATGGGTTGACTCCTGTATTTTGGCGTTGTATGAGCTGTACTTTGAATCGCCTCCCGAAAGGTCAAGCCAGCCTTTCAGGGTCTGCACAGTTTCCCACTGCCTTACAGCCTCGCCGATCTCATTTTCAGCGGTACTGAAAATCTGAATTTCCGCCTTTATATTACCGCCTATGCCTTTCATGCTAAAACCTCGCTTTCATATACGGCACTAGAAAGCCCGTCAGTGACTTGGGATAGCCTATCCTGGAATTTTCCCCGTCCATGCTGAAATAGGTCACAGAATGCCTGCTGATGGTCTCAGACTGCACACCTACCTTGTCACGGTTCTGCAGATCCCATTTGAGCATATCCACAACGCCCATTACCACATCGGGAGGGTACTCAACTTTTGTGATGAGATTCTTTGTGCAGTCAAGCAGTTCGCCCGAAACGGTCATGCCGTCTGAAATTTCCTTAACTGTATAAATCCCGTTGTTGAGCAGACTGTCCGAGATCTGTATCGTATCTCCTGATTTCAGATGCTCCGGAGGATCAAGGATCCTGTTGTTCAGTACTGCCGACTGTGAACGGATCCCCCTCACCTGAAAGCTGTTGTTTGTGTACTTTCTTATAAGGGCTTCCAGCGCCTGAAGCTTTGCCTCAAGCACTGTGTCCGATTCAGAGGTTTCGGCAAACTCCTTAAACTTTTCCACCGTTATAATCATAAAATCACCTTATTTCTTGAATTTGGCAAGGACGATCTTCGCATCATTTGTCAGCGCTACGCCGTAATATTTAGCCGCAGTAACGTCATGGCGCTGTGCTTTCGGAAACCATTCGTGGTCAACCTGTGTATCCTTTTTGAGGAATATTGTGATTGCCGGAAGTTCATCTTCGGTGTATTCGGTTTCGGAACTGTCGGGTTCACGCTTGATAATTGGGCAAAGGTAATACTGATTTGCGGCAGTAAGAGAATTCACCTTGTCACCAACAGCAAGTACAGTCTGGCAATACGGCTGAACTGTCGAGAGCTTCTTGGCTGTTGAACTCTCAGAACCGTCCTCTGCGATAATGGTGATAGTGCCGTCAGATGCCTTTTCATACTGAATAAGCTTTACCTTTTTGGATTTCTTAATCCAGCAGCCGGCAATCTTACCGACAGAACCGTTTACAGCAACACCCGCAGTAAACTTGTCAGCAGAGAGGAAATTGGGGTCTTTAAGGATAGTCGCCTCCTGCGCAGGATTGATAAACATAACCTTTTCGATGCCGTCCTCTTCATCCTCAAACTTTGCATTTGCATCAACAATACCGTCATAGGAAACAGCCGCAAGTGTCGAAGCAGCATAGATATTTGTGCCTGTATAGGCTGCGTCAAGGACATCGTTGTCAACCTTTCCGGTAATGGATTTTGCAAGCTGAGTTTCAGCCTGTCCGATAGGATTGCCAAGACCGCTGTTGATAGCTGTCTGGAAAATCGAAACGGACTTTCCGGCACACTTAATTGTAAAAGTTCTGCTTGACGCTGTAAGCTTTGTAGTTTTAATCTCATTGCCGCTTTCGGGGTCAAAGTCCTCTGCGTCACCGACATAGTTCCACGACGGTACCGTCTTTGTATCTCCGGCTGTACCCTGCAGCGTTGTATCAACCTTTGCATAAGGCGTCAGCTTACAGAGCGCTTCTATTTTTGCTTCGATCATATCCCCCATGACCTGAGGATTAATGATATCGTTTAATTTTGTTACTGACATAATAATTCACCTGTCCTTTCTTATTTGTTCATGGCTTCATTGTATGCTTCGGGATTTTCAGCATATAAAGCCGCTCTTTCTGCATAGGGTTTCTTTAAAATCTCACTCTTTGTAAGAGTGCTTCCGCCGTCACCCTCCGGCAGCCTGTTGTCCCCCAGGACTCTGTAACCGCCGTCACCTTCCGATTCAAACATTTTCGGGTACTGTGTTTTCAGCGCGGAGAGTTTTTCATCCCAGCCTCTGATTCTGCCGTTTTCGTCAAGCTCGAGGGTCTTGCCCTCTTCTTTCAGCTTTTCGTCAAGCTTAAAGGTGAGGTAGTCCACATCAGCAGCATTTTCGGCTGTAAGAGCTAATCTGAGCGCAGATTTCAGCTTGGTTTCCGCAAGCTGCTTCTGTAAATCAGCGACCTGTGTTTCATACTCGCCGATTTTTCCCTGCAAATCCTCATTGCCTTTGCTTGCCTTTTTCAGATCGGCAATAAGTGTATTTGCCGTGTCAAGCTCAGTCTGCTTTCCGGTAAGCTGTTCGTTCAGAGCGTCATACTTTCCCCTGCCCACATATTCTCCGCCGCCCAGATTGCCGATCTTAACCTGTTTGTCCTTGTTTGCCTCAGCTCCGTTGTACTCATTGATCTTTGATTCAACCTGTGAATACAGTTCCTCGCCGAGGATTTCCTTTAAGAATTCCATGAAATCTTCCTTTCTTTACATTAATGCAGCACCTGTTTTAATATCCGGTGCAGGATAGCTGTAAGCAGTTTAAACGCCATGCTCAGGGCATGAAAAAGCACCTCGGGTGAAGTGCTTAGTCAACTATTTCGATATCAGTTACCGGAATCCACATCTTAGGATTAAAGTTGAGTGTGTAATGATAATTGTCAACGTAATTATCAGTAACGTCCTCAACTGTATATGTAACGTTGTCAGACAGTCCTATAAAGTGCTTTTTATATGAACCGTTTTCGTCCTCAACAGTAATTTCAAGCTGATTGTCTGCCATATCAGCTGTGATTGACATTTTCCCGGTCATCTGAAACAGCACATCCCCCTGAATGCAGTTAATAACCGTAATCTGCCTTATTACATTGAAATTGTCAGCCTGCTTTGAAATATTGTACGAAACCCTGTCAGCCTGCTGCTTACAGCCGGACATCAATGCTGCCGCTATTGTCAGTCCCGTTACAACTGCGAGTATTTTCATTAATTTCTTTTTCATAAAATCAACCTCTTTCTTAAATTTTGGTATAAAAATAACGCTCCGGATATTACCGAAACGCTTAACCGGCTATTCTCTTAGTGTTTGTTTCAGCTATGAATGATTTGATTTTATCATAGCCCCAGCCGCAGTCGACAAGACCGCTGACCATACATTCCATTGACTGCACCGCCCTTAATTCCTCGGCAGAAAAGCAGTCCCTCAGATTATCCTGTTTGGAAATGCCGTAATGCTCTCTGAGCTTGTTTGCGTTCATGCCGAACAGAACCTTGTATATGCAGTTTGTATATGTTGAATAAGCGTGACCATGCATTCTTTCATTTTCGGCTGAAAGCTGTAATGCCTTTGTAAGTGACTGCCGGACTGCAATTCCTTTTTCACGCTCGATAAGCTTGCCCTGAAGCAATTTCCACATTGCATCAAACTGCTTGATGTACTCTTCTTTAAACTTCATGGCTTTTTCGCCTGTGTAGCCCATTGCAAGCATTGTAAAGCCGTCTTTTGTCATTAAATAATACGGCAAATTTCTTCCTGTTGAATCCTTGTAAGTATCCTTGAAAAAATTCTCATTGATAAATTTTTCACTCAACCCAGATTTGGGGTCAGTGATTTTGATGATATCACGCAAAACGTGATCGTGTCTTTTCTCAAACGTCTCCGCAACATCAAGACTGCTCACAACAGTCACTTCCTGCTTGTTAATTTTTGATACTTCTACCAACATGATAATATTCCTTTCTGATATTTATTTTTGGGTATAAAAACAGCACCTCTTCCGAGATGCTTGTGAACTATTAAAATTTTATTCATTACATAGACTTACCGCTGCATAGCAGCATTTACCGTCCCGATATGCGCCGCAATTTTCCCGTTCACAATCCATTAGTTCAAAAATGGTTTGTGTAACGATTCTGCCGTCAGTAAAATTCTGTGATTCATCGGGCGTTTGGTTCCAGTTTTGTATCTGAGTTTCGGATTTTCTGTTATATGGACACTTCAATTAATTTAGCCTCCTTTCAGGTATGAGAAAACCGCCTTTTTAAGGGCGGTTTAATATTATGCTGTTTTTCCAAGATATTTTTTTGTATTTTCGGTTTGCTCAAATGTCAATCCTTCTGATGTTTTTTTTATTAAAAGTACTAAAGGCATAGGTGTATCATCTAATAATCCGCTCGTTCCTTTGCTTTTATCATAATAAGAAAGTGCGACAAAATTTTTGCCCCAACTCTGTGACATTGACTTTGCTTTATCAAAATCCAATGAATTATCTGTGCAAAAAGCTTTAATTTCATTAACCCATTCATCAAATAACTTACACATAATCATTCCTCCTTTTCAAATGTCGCATAATTTCCTTTGGAATCATAAATTACACTTGTTTTATGATTAAAACACTGTAAAACTGCCTTATCACCTGATGATGCAATCAAGCAATTATAATCTGTTCCAGGATGTGTATGCCCACTCCATTTATACCCATTTTCAGCTAATTTTTTTGCATCTTCAACAGTTATATTAACGCTATAGCTGTTACCACGAATAATCAATCGCTCATTGCCTTTGGTAAACATAGCAAATTCATGTCCTGTCTGAGCTGTTAATGCTGATAAATCAGCCATATTTACTGATTTTTTAAGCACTGTAATACGACTGTCAAACTCAGGGAGTAAATTAAGAAGTTTTTTCTGTCGATTATTCAAATCTGTACCAAACATAAGAATAGCGTTAGGATTGCCTTTTCCTGTATGTTGCTGTTCTATCGGCAATTCAATTGCGTTAATACTCATATTTTTCACTTCCCCTGACTTTATTATACCACTTCCACCCGGTTTGTCAACAGTTTCCCAGTACCTTTTCTTAAACTCCTCATAGCTTTTGACATTTTCAAATTCAAGGAGTTCACCAGTTTCATTGTTACGCTTTGTGAACGAGCCGTCAACGTCCCAGCGTGGCTTTATAAGCACTGCGCATCTGCACCGGCAGTCCTCAGAGGGCGTGCCGAAATGTCCGGGGGAATCCGCTGTCAGACCGTCAACCTCGAAATCCTCATCCAGTTCTCTCACCTGTCCGTCAAGGGCTCTGTGATGAGGACGTGTCTTGCTGTCAAGAGTGGAATCCCACACCTTTACAAGGTCTGCACCTTTCGCCTTTGCCTTTTCTCCTGCGTCAAGAGCGGAGCGGCTCTGGATCCTGTGACCCTCGGTCTGCACAATGTTCATGGACTGATTTATTGTCATGTTCCCACGGCTTCGGAGATTTCTTGCAATATCAGCATAGGGCATAGCCGTTGAAATCCCTCTTGAGATCTCCTGAGAAATCGCCTTTTTAAGCTCTCCCACATTGTTCCCGAGCTTTGTATAAAGTCCCTCTGAGATCTTGCTATCAAGCATAAGAGCGTCAACCACCTGTTCCTGGTCTATCGGAATAATCAGCGGTATTCCGAAGCCTTGCAGATTGTAAAGCGCACCGATAAAGCCGTCCTCATAGCAGCCTTTCAGATACCCGCTTATGCTGTCATACTGCTCACTGTTGAGATTGTCAAGGCCTGCGGAGACCTGACCTTTAAGCGCCTTCTGATACTCGATCTGATATATTTTTGACTGGGTAAGCTCGTCTGCCATAAGCGCCCTTATCTTTTCGCCGATATCGTCAAGCGCCTTACTGTAAACGGCTTTAAGCTCTTCGATGACTGCCTTTTCCTGTTCCAGCGTGTACCTGAGTACTTCCTTTTCGCGCTTATTCATCGGCACTCACTGCCTTTAATGCCGTATCAGCCAGCTGCCCTGCCTGTTCCGGAAGCTTATCCCTTATCTCCTCGTAGTCAATATCCAGCACGTCACAGATATTCTGCATAAGGGTCTCATTGTCAAGCTGCGCCGCAAGATTCAGCAGCGTATTTATTCTTGTCTGCTGCTCCTGCGCCCTTGTCAGATCGATCTGTGCGTTCTCCTGCGCATTGCTCATGATCTCATGCCTGAACTCAAAATAAACATCTTTTGACTGATAGTCGGTTTCGCTGCGCTCATTTATTTCTTCAAGTACGGGCTTTAAAAGCTTTCTTAAAAACTGCTTTATGCGTATTTCAAGCTTTGCTGTTTTAAGATCAAGGAGTGAATACGCCGCCTTGATTGCGATGTTTGTTGTAGCATTGGTGTCTTTCAGCCCGGAAGTATTCAGCCCCATGCCGAACCGATAAATATTTTTTTCGTCAAGCTCAAGCTTTGCCTGCCTTGCCTGATACGGCACATCAATTGTGTGTACCTCAACACCGCCATTTTCATCAACCCCGACTACTTTCTTTGTTTTCAGATTTTGCTGCAATTCATCAAGGTTGTCTCCCTCAAAGCCCTTTACAACGTGAATAGGCGTATCAAAATCAATGAGATTGTTGGAAAGGCTGGACGCCATCAGATCATAGTCATCAATAAGTCCCTTGATCGGTTTCAAGCCGGAAAACTGCTTTTTGTTGTTGTCCAGCCGGAAAAAGGGTATAAAGCCGAAGCCTTTGAAATAGGTCTTTTTACCTTTTGTGTAAAGGGTGTGAGGACGGGGATTGAGCTTTTCGGTTTCGTCAGTTTCGATTCTGCCGTTATCGGTCTGCACATAAAAATAAACCTTTTCCCTGTCCCAGACCTGAATACGTGTAATTTTCCTGTGCCCTTTTTCAATTCTGTCTGCATACGAATATATGACATATTCGGCATCGCTGTCGGTGTCCTTTGCACGTACTTCTGTAACACCGATACAGTCAGCATGCTGAAAAGATATCCTGTCCTCACTGTTTTTATAGGCGTACATATACTCAAAACCCTTTGCAATACAGCCTGTAAGGGTATCGGAAAGCTCTGCAAGAAAATCCTCGTTATAATTAAAATACCGGTTAAGCTCTGACTGCAGTTCCGGAATATCGGACCTTACAAATTCACCGCCTGAGAATATGTACTGCACCGTCTGATCAACCAGTTCCGCAAAGAAAGCATGAGGTATTTTCACGTTGCTACGGGTCTTGTCCTCGACCAGAATTCCGTCCGCATTGTAATAAAAAAGACGGTAATCCTTAATGTCGTGATCGCCGTCATAGTATGCCTGTCCTTTCCGGGCAAGCGCTTTCTTTTCCGAAGCTTTGTCCTCCGTAATAAGCTGCTGTATTTCTGAAACATCAAGCATTTTTTCACCACCTTACACGAGTAATTTTTTTCTTTTGCGCCACCTCTCGATGCCGTACCTCAGAGCCGCCATAGCATCATCCTGGAAAGCAACAGGTTCATCGAGATATTCGCCTGTCTTTTCGTCTTTTTTCCACTTCCACTGCTGTAATTCCTTGATTGTATTTACACAGGAAGGGTGCACATAAATCATACGCTTAAAGGTTTTATCTTTGCGGATAACGCCTTTGAGCCAGTCTATCTGTGCCTTTACCGAGCCGTTTGAACCGCCTTTGTCAACTGCCTTTGCCCTGAATCCTGCGTTCTTCCACATTTTTATCCTGTCGGGCTCTGCGCTGTCACACCACATCTCTCTGTCGGCAGGAATTTCAGCTTTTTTTGCAAGCGGAATTATTTCGGAAGTCTCCTTTTCAAAGCAGTAGACCTCACGCAGAATGTAAAGATTATCGTCCTTTATGCCAAGGAGCAGAATCGCATTGGCATGATTGAAGCCGAAGTCCTGTCCGACTGCAATATCGTCATAATCGTTCATATCCAGCGATATTTCCTTTACCTCCCAGTTACGCAGTATAAGACCGCCTATCTCGCCCCATTCGCCCAAGCCATAAATCTGATATCCCTCGGGGTCAACTACCTTACGGCGCTCCATACGCTGACGGTATGCGTCATCTATGAAACGGTTCCCCAGATATGTGCTGTGATGCGTCAGCACATTTTCATCCGGAATATCAAAAAAGACCTTCTTTATCCAGTGATTTTTATTCACGGGATTAAAGGTCATGCGTATCTGGTAAAACTGTCCGGGCGGCAGTTCGCCTCTGAGACGGTCGTCAATAATTTCAAAGTCTGCCTGAGTGATCTCGGTTGCCTCTTCTATCCAGACGTCCGTCAGCTTGCCTTTCTGAAAGGTTATGGATTTAAGCTTTTCACGCTGTTTTTCATCATTTACCCCACGGAAAATAATCTTATTGCCGTTTGCTTTGCAGGTCAGCTGTAAAGGACTCTGACGTATCTCCCAGTATTTATCAGCCTTATCACCGAACATGCGGTATATTGCACCGGTAAGCTCCGCATAGGTGCTGTCACGGTTTGTGATGTCCGATTTGCGTATGCACACAAGATTGCGCCCTTTGTCACGCATCAGCCTTAAAAGATAATTCTGTGCGGTATCAACAGATTTTCCCGAGCCGGCAGAGCCTTTCATGACAATGTATCGTTTCCTCGAAAGATTAACTTCCCTGAATGTCGGGTTAGCCTGTATTTTCAGATCCATTTTCTCCTCCGTAGTCAATTGTGATGTTGAGTTCCGTATCAATATCCGCTTCTATTTTGTCAGTATACAGGCCGTAACGCTTGCCGATAAGCTCAGCAGCTCTCAGCTTCTCCCTTTCGTCAGGTGCTTTTTCCACTCTTCTTGCTGACGAACAGCCGTCTCCCTCGCCCTCCACTACAACAATCTCAGATCTGCTCTGACCTCGCATAACGGCGGTAAGATACTCCATGACCTCCTGTGCGTCAGCGACCTTTTCAGATCGTATTTTTTCAAGCTGTTCGTCGATGTAGGCTTTGACCTTGACATTTCTCAACAATCTGCTTGCTGCCTGTGCTGCGACTGCATCAGACTTTATCTTCGGGTATGCTGCCCTGTATGCTCTTGTCGCATTGCAGTCGATCAGATATTCATCGCAGAACCGCTTTTGCTTTTCAGTCATTTTCTCTCACCGTCCTTTCGTTTCACCCAAAACAAAAGCCCCGTACTGCTGCATACGGAGCTTTCAGGTTTCAGCTTTTGGCGTTCCCGGTCTTTCGTCCGGATTCCATGTTATCATTATAGCACTGTCAAGGCGGACATACAAGGACATTAGCGGACAACTTTTCAATTCCGTTATGATGTTTTCTTCGTATAGTCCTTTCGTTGTAGTGCATGCACCCCGCTATCTGCTCCATAGTCTTGTATTCCAGATACCGGTACATAAAAATAGTTTCAAGCTCATCGTCATGAAGATTCTCGATAGCCGACTGTATCTCGCAGCGAAGGACACTGTAATCATGAAGCGCATTGTCATATTTTTCATCCGACTGTGCAAGCATCATCAGAGCCTCTTCAACGCCGTTTTTACGCCCGTCAGATTTACCCTTATCAACTCCCTCATAGCTTGCTGTTATCTGCTGTGTGCGCTCTCTGTCACGTCTGCGGAGTGATTCCAGCGCCTTTACCTTTTTCTCCGCATAAAAGGCGCGGTTCAGCCATGCGATTTTCTCGAAATGTTCATCGGTCATTTTGTTACCTCATCAATTTTATTAGCCTTAATATAATTTCCGATAGCAGTAAATTCAGAATGAAGCGCCTTTGCAGTTTTATAGTCAACATCGACAAGCTTTTCATTCCTTGATTTTTTCAGCTGCTGCTTAAACGGAATAGTCTTCGGGAGCAGCTGATCCAGTTCAATGCCAGCCGAAGAAAGCTCCTGTTCTGCCATATAGTCAAACACTCCGTCAATATTATGCCTGTGATACTCGTCCATTGTCGCATTTAGCGTTTTTATAAAATCGGTTATGCGTTTCTTTCCCCAGCCGGTATGCCGGATAAGTGCGATTATTGTTACGATTCCGTTTGAGTTCACGCAGTTTTCAACATCTTCCATGACTTCCTCACAAAGCCATTCCATTTCTTTTCTGGTGTATGTCTTTGCCCTTGCTCTCATCATCCCTTCCCTCCCGTGAAAGCGTTGTAGAGAGACTGCTTGAAGTGTT
>JBJEQV010000070.1:0-12325 GCA_051881915.1 Porcipelethomonas sp.
CGCTAAGTACACATTGAGCAGTGACTGGACACAGGTTATCAGATAATTTTGCCCCGATTAAATTTTTATAAGGTAATAAAAAGGCGTGATTTTTATCCGCCTTTTTGCTTTCTCTTGACAAAATGTGTTTTTTAGGATATACTAAAGGGTATAATAAAATTATAATGATAAAGTTGTGCCTGTTAACAAAACAGGTCTTAAACCAAAAACAATTCGGAGAACTGCTATGAAAAAAGTTATAACATACGGAACTTATGACCTCCTTCACTATGGTCATATTAATCTTCTGAAACGTGCAAAAGAACTGGGTGACTACCTGATCGTTGCTCTTTCTACGGATGAATTCAACTGGAATTCCAAACAGAAAAAGTGCTATTTCACTTATGAACAGAGAAAGCAGCTTCTTGAAGCTGTAAGATATGTAGACCTGGTTATTCCCGAAGAAAACTGGGAACAGAAGATAAATGACGTTAAGGAATTCAAGGTTGATACCTTTGTAATGGGTGATGACTGGACCGGTAAATTTGATTTTCTAAAGGACTACTGTGAGGTGGTTTACCTGCCGAGAACACCTGAAATCTCAACTACACAGATAAAAAATGATTTGAAATAAAAAGAGACAAGATATAATTAAATTTCGGAGGAAATGGTAAATGGCAAAGGGCGGTACTGTAAAAAAGTTCATTAATAAGCTGAAATCCCGAACATGGTTCAGCATATATTACGGAAAATATCAGAAATCAAAAATAAATAAAAATCTTGTTTTTCTGGAATCACGCAACGGCTCGGATATGGCCGGAAATATACTGTACATTGCAAGAGAGCTTTCTACCAATCCGGCATATAAACACCTTAAACTTTGTATTCCGGCAAAACCATATATGGCTGACAACGTAAAGCTCTTACTCGAAAAATATGGCATAAAAAAAGTCAAATTCCTCAGAGAAGAATCCCTGAAATATTATAAATACCTTTCAAAATCAAAATATCTTGTTAACGATACTTCATTCCCAAGAAGATTTATAAAAAAAGAAGGCCAGATCATTCTTAATACCTGGCACGGCACGCCGCTGAAAAATATGGGCCGTGATGTTAAAAACGAAGTATATAATATGGGAAACGTAATGAGAAATCTGGTTTTCAGCGATTATCTTGTTTTCCCGAATGAATATATGAAGGAAAAAATGGTAAGCGCCTATATGCTTCAGAATCTCTGCAAAGCAACTATTCTGAATGAAGGATATCCGCGAAATTCCGTTTTTTTCAATGATAAACGACGCCTTGAACTGAGAAAGAAATTTAATATTGACGATAAAGAAATTATTGTTTACATGCCTACCTGGAGAGGTCAGGTCAATAAATATGATGTTGATACTGTATTGAATGAAACAACTGAATTTCTTAAAAAGATGGATGAACGTCTTAATGATAATCAGATTATGTATGTAAAGTATCATCCTCTTATGAAGCTGGAATTTGACGATAATGAATACCGTCATATAAGAGCTTTCCCCACAGGCTATGAATATTATGAGATTCTCAATATGGCTGATACTCTTGTTACAGATTATTCAAGCGTATTTTATGATTTTGCAAATTCGCGCAGAAAAATTATCCTCTATGCCTATGACAAAGAAGAATATTTTGAAAACCGCGGCATATATGTTTCACTTGATGAACTTCCGTTCCCTCAGGTAACCACAATAGATGAGCTTATCGAAGAAATCAATGCTCCTAAAAATTATAATGATGACGAATTTATAAAGAACTACTGCACATATGATAATCCAGATGCTGTTAAAAAAATCTGTGAAAGAGTATTTTTGGATAAGCCTGTTACAAATGAGGAAAAGCTCACACCGAACGGAAAAGATAACGTATTGATTTTTGCCGGAAATCTTGCTAAAAACGGTATTACAACAGCTCTTCTTTCCGTACTTGACAATATAGACCTGTCAAAAAACAACTACTATCTTGCATTCAGAGAAGCGCTTCTCAAGGAAGACCCTATGAGAACAGAGGTCATTCCGGAAAATGTCGGAGTTATCCCCATAAGCAGTGAAATCACATTTGACTTTAAAACGGATTATTCACATAAAAACTTCCTTAGAAAGGGTAAGGAAAAGGATAAATATAAAAATGGTATGGCGGAAGCATATGCCCGGGAAATCAAGAAACATTTTTACGGACTGAAATTCAAACATGTTATCCATTACGGAGGATATGAAAATACTATTCTTGGTATGCTTACTCAGTTTGATGCCAAAAAAACAGTATTCGTTCATAATGATATGCTTCAGGAAATAGAAACAAGGCATAATCAGAACTTATATCTTCTCAGATGGGCATACAACATATGCGATCATGTGCTCCCTGTATCAATAGATATCGTGGAACCCACATACCAAATAAGCGGAAGAAAAGATAATATAATGGTAATGAACAACTTCCACAATCATGAGGCTGTTGTAAGAAAAGGAAATATGCCGGTTGAATTCCAGAAGGACACAGAAATTTTCTGTCCTCATCCGGACGGCGTAAACCATATTCTTAATGCCCCGGGAATGAAATTCATTACTATCGGTCGTTTTTCACCGGAAAAGGGTCATTTCCGTCTTATAGACGCATTTGCGGAATTTCATAAGACTCATCCTGATTCAAGCCTTATTATTATCGGCGGTCTGGGTGTGCTTTACGGAAAGACAATTCAGCATGCAAGAGAAACAGACTGCTGGGAAAATATTATTCTTATCAAATCGGTTAAAAACCCCATGCCTATTCTGAAAAAATGTGATCTGTTCATAATTTCATCATTCTATGAGGGACTGCCTATGGTTCTTCATGAAGCTGATTCTCTTGGAATACCAGCATATTCAACCGATATTCACGGTCCGGGAGGATATTTCAGAGAATTCGGCGGACATCTTGTTGAAGACAGTACTGAAGGAATCCTTCAGGGTATGTATGACTTTGCCGAAGGAAAAATTAAACCTATGAACATTGATTATAAAAAACGTAACGATTCAATAAGAGAAAAGCTTGAGGCAATACTTTAAATAAAAAGAACCAGTGGCATCCTCCTTTACGGGGGATGCCACTGGCATTTTGTATACATAAAATTCAGTTACTTGCTGTATTTTTCAGACTGTGCTTTAATAAGCTCTTCATCATTAAAATAGTCAATTTTCATTGCCTTTTTAACATCGCTGAGTGTTTCAGCAGCCTTTTCTCTCGCACGGATACTTCCCTTTTTAAGCACATCATAAATATACGGTATGTCCTTTTCAAGTTCTTTTCTTTTTGCCTGTATAGGTTCAAGCTCTTCCAGAAGAACGTTGAGAAGGAATTTTTTGACCTTAACGTCACCTAAGCCGCCTCTCTGATAATGCGCTTTAAGCTCATCAAGATTTGCATAGTCGGGCAGATACCTTGAAAACTGCTCCTCTCTGCTGAATGCGTCAAGATACGTAAATACCGTATTTCCCTCGATCTGTCCCGGGTCGCTTACCTGAATATGATTCGGGTCAGTATACATACTCATGATCTTCTTTTTTATTTCGTCCTTGCTGTCAGAAAGATATATGCAGTTGCCAAGGGACTTGCTCATTTTCGCCTTGCCGTCAGTTCCCGGAAGCCTCAGGCAAGCCTTGTTGGACGGAAGAAGAATGTCCGGATCAGTAAGGGTTTCACCATATACGGAATTAAACTTCCTTACAATTTCCTTTGTCTGTTCCAGCATAGGAAGCTGATCCTCACCGACAGGAACTGTCGTAGCCTTAAAAGCTGTAATATCTGATGCCTGACTTATAGGATATGTAAAAAATCCCACAGGAATACTTGCCTCAAAATTGCGCATTTTTATTTCTGTTTTTACAGTAGGATTTCTCTGAAGTCTTGAAACAGTTACAAGATTCATATAATAAAAGGACAACTCACAAAGCTCAGGGATCTGAGACTGAATAAATAGTGTGGACTTAGCAGGATCAAGTCCGCAGGACATATAGTCAAGGGCAACCTCAATAATATTCTGCCTTACCTTTTCAGGATTGTCAGCATTATCAGTAAGCGCCTGAGCATCCGCAATCATTATATAAATCTCATCATATTCTCCGGAGTTCTGAAGTTCCACTCTCCTTTTGAGAGAACCTACATAATGACCCACATGAAGCCTGCCGGTTGGTCTGTCTCCTGTAAGAATAATTTTTTTCATAAGTTAAAACCTCCAAAGCCGCAAAATCAAAAACGGAATTACAGCACAGCCTTTAAAATCCGTCTGAACAGTCTATTATTATAAGTATAACCCTAAACCAACAAATTTGTCAACTGTTTTTATCCATAAGATAAACTTTTATTCAGCTATAATAAATCAATACATCTTTTTATGTAAAAATCCACTAAAATCATAAGTGTAATTACAGGGCGTATGCTATCCGATCGGTTAAGCATGCCTTAAAAAATCTCCGACTGAAGAATTATCAGCGGAGATTTTATGTCATTATTTTGTACCGAAAATTCTGTCTCCGGCATCACCCATTCCAGGAATGATATAATTATTCTCATCAAGTCCCTGGTCCTGAGCACCGCAGTAAATATCGACATCCGGATGTTTTTCAAGAACATTACTTATGCCCTCAGGAGCTGCAACGATACACATAAACTTAATGTGTTTTACTCCCGCTGCCTTGATCTCATCAATGGCAGAAATCGCAGAACTGCCTGTTGCAAGCATCGGATCAACTATAATAACATCTCTTTCAGAGATATCCTCAGGAAGCTTTGAATAGTATTTAACAGCCTTATGCTCATCATCTGAAAACATACCGATATGACCGATTTTAGCAGCCGGAACCATGTTTGTAACACCATCCACCATGCCAAGGCCTGCACGAAGAACAGGAACAAAGGCAAGCTTTCTTCCTGAAATTATCTTTGTTTTCGCGATAGCGACAGGAGTTGCGATCTCAACCTCCTTGAGAGGAAGATCTCTTGTTGCCTCATAGCAAATGAGCATTGCTGTTTCTGAAACAAGCTCTCTGAATTCCTTTACTCCTGTATTTTTGTCCCTTAAAAGCGATATTTTATGCTGAATCAAAGGGTGCTCAATTAAATGAAGTCCAGCCATTTTAATTCTCCTAACTATTTATTATTTTTTTCAATTTCTTTGAACATGTCTATTCTTCTCTGGTGGCGTCCGCCCTCAAATTCAGTATTCAGAAAGACATCGGCAATTTCCATTGCAAGTCCCGGACCGATTGTTCTTGCACCAAGGCAGAGAACGTTTGCATCATTGTGCAGTCTTGTATACTTTGCGGAAAAATAATCGCCGCAAAGCGCCGCTCTGATTCCGTTTACCTTATTCGCCGCCATAGACATTCCCACGCCTGTTCCGCACACAAGAATACCCTTATCGCATTCCCCGTTTGTAATATGACTTGTGACGCGAACGGCGATTTCCGGATAATCACAGGATTCACCGTTGCATCCCGCATCAAGCACCTCCATACCGTTTTCAGTAAGATGTGCGATTATTTCCGCTTTAAGGTCATAGCCTGCATGATCGCTGCCAATTACTATCATTCTTTTCTCCGTTTCCGCAGCCTGAAAAAGACCGCCTCACAAAAATTATTATTATTTTATTATAACATACTGATCGCTTAAAATCAACTTGATTTTCCGATCAGATCTTTTTCCGCTTTAACAAGCTGAAGGTAGCTTGCCTGTATTTCATCAGGGCTTTGCGGCTCAGAATTCATTGCCGCAAGACATATTCCCGCAGCACTCTGCAGTCTCACATGAGGGGGTGAAATACAGTAATTTTTATTTTCCCCAAACTGTTCAATAAATTGCTCTGCACCGTCCCCGCAGATCGTAACCGTTTCGCCGGTGTCTACAAGACAGTCATTCAGCTGAGAAGCAGAAATGATTTTATCCTCCTGTACCCGTGAAACAACACCGTTTTCACAAAAGAAAACCGCAGTATACACAAGATCCTGCCTTGCCTTCATAACAGGACAGATATATCCCCTCGCCCCTGAGGTGAATGCCAGTCCCTCAAGGGTTGAAACAGCACAGCATGGTATGCCAAGCCCGAACGCCATTGCCTTGACTGCTGCAATTCCTATCCTTATTCCCGTATATGAACCCGGTCCTGCGCTGACTGCAATAAGATTCAGCTCATCAAAGCTCTTTCCGCAGTCCTCCATTACTTTCTTTGCCATTGGAAGAATGACCTGTGAATGTGTTTTTGACGTGAAAAGCGTTGTCTGACACAGCATGATTCCGTCTTCAAAAACTGCTGCGGAAGCTGTCTTTCCTGATGTTTCAATCCCAAGTATCAGCAAAATCTTTCATCTCCCTTAACAGTTATTTCCCTTGTTTCGTCATCAATTCTTTTAATATCGATAAAAATTGTCTCCGGCAAAAGGGCGTCCTGAATATTTTCTGACCATTCAATGGCAAATACGCTGTTTTCAAGCGGATAATCATAAAATCCTGTGACCTCAAGCTCATCAGAGCTCATTATCCGGTACATATCAAAGTGGTAAAGATTCAGCTTTCCGTGGTATTCATTGACAAGAGCAAAAGTAGGAGAGGTCACATTATCCTCAAGCCCCATGCCCATTGCAAGTCCTCTTGTAAAAGTCGTCTTTCCTGCGCCAAGTCCTCCCTTATAGGCGATAACATCTCCCGGACGAAGCAGTCTGCCCACCGTTTTTGCAAATTCTATTGTTTCCTCAGCGCTGCGGGTTATTTTTTTCAAGTCACATTCCCTCCCGTCTGAAACATTGCACCGACTTCATCATATGTAACATCATTTTCGACCAGATAAGCAGTCCAGCTTTCATCCTCAGGAAGTCTGTAAATATAGCATTCGGAAGGATCTGAGTCTCCGTCCTTCAGAACAGAATAATACCTTGCCGCCGAGGATTCATTTTCATTTATCTGCATTACAACATTTTTATAGTTTTCCGGCGAAAAGCCGGTATATTCTGAAATAAACTCATCAAAATCGTCAATTCCGCTTATCCAGACCATAAGAACAGGAGATTTTCCGGAAATATATTTTGCCTTCTCCACAGAAGTATTTTCCGGAAAAATCACTCCAAGCTCACTTTCAAGCAATCCTGTTTCATAAACAGAAAATTCAGTTTTTATTTTTGAATTATATCCGTTGAAACTGAATGAAAAAGTATGGTATCCGAAATAAACAACCGCAAGACATGCAATGACGATTGATAAGACAAGAAACCTGCGGTTGTTTGCTTTTTCCTTTTCAGTTGCCCCGGAATAAGATATTTTCATATCAAAACAGACCGGTTATATTGCCGTTTTTATCACAGTCGATATTCAGTGCCGACGGTTTTTTCGGAAGTCCCGGCATTGTAAGAATGTCTCCCGTCATTGCAACGACAAAGCCTGCACCGGCAGATACCCTCAGATCTCTTACAGTTATTGTGAAATTCTCCGGCTTTCCGAGCTTCCCGGGGTCGTCCGACAAAGAATACTGTGTTTTGGCAACACAAACAGGAAGATTTCCATATCCCAGCTTTTCAATTTCTGCAAGAGCCTTTTCAGCACCTGCGGTAAGCTGTACTCCGTCAGCACGGTAAATTTCCTTTGCAATTATGTCAAGCTTTTCTCTTATAGGAAGCTCAGCGTCATAAATCGGTCTGAATCCGGACGAACCGTTTCCGCTCTCAACAGTCTCGGTAACCTTTAGTGCAAGATCCTTTCCGCCTTCGCCGCCTTTAGCAAAGATCTCCGTCATAGACACCTTAACGCCTGAAGAAGCGCAGAAATCCTCAACTATTTTAACTTCAGCGTCAGTATCCGTATGGAATCTGTTTATAGCAACAACAACAGGAACACCGAATTTACGCATATTTTCAATGTGTACGCCAAGGTTTACTATTCCCTTTTCAAGTGCTTCAACGTTTTCCTGCTGCAGATCTGCCTTTTCAACACCGCCGTTATATTTTAATGCTCTTATGGTCGCAACGAGCACCACGCAGTCCGGCTTCAGACCGCTGAATCTGCACTTGATGTCAAAAAACTTCTCGGCTCCAAGGTCAGAACCGAAGCCTGCTTCAGTTATACAGTAATCACCAAGCTTCAGAGCAAGCTTTGTTGCTCTTACAGAATTGCATCCGTGAGCAATATTTGCAAAAGGACCTCCGTGAATAAGAGCAGGTGTATTTTCAAGAGTCTGCACAAGATTCGGCTTCAGCGCATCTTTCAGCAATGCGGTCATAGCACCCTGTACGCCCAGCTGAGCTGCATACACAGGCTCTCCGCTGTAATTATAGCCTACAAGTATCTTTCCGATCCTGTTCTTTAAATCCTCAAGGTCGGCAGCAAGGCAGAGAATTGCCATTATTTCTGACGCAACAGTTATCTGAAAACCGTCCTCACGGGGAATTCCGTTGACCTTTCCGCCCATACCGATCACAATATTTCTCAGAGCACGGTCATTCATATCAAGACAGCGCTTGAAAAGGATCCTCCTCTGATCTATCTGAAGCTCATTTCCCTGCTGCATATGATTGTCTATTGCCGCACAGAGAAGGTTATTCGCCGCTGTAATTGCATGCATATCACCTGTGAAATGAAGGTTTATATCCTCCATAGGAACGACCTGTGAATATCCGCCGCCTGCTGCTCCTCCCTTTATTCCGAAAACAGGTCCCAGAGACGGTTCACGAAGTGCCAGAACAGCCTTTTTCCCGATCTTATACATAGACTGGGCAAGACCAACGCTGACAGTTGTTTTCCCCTCTCCTGCCGGAGTAGGATTTATTGCGGTAACGAGCACAAGCTTACCGTCTGGCTTATTTTCAAGCTTTTTATAAAGTGCCTCCGAAAGCTTTGCTTTATAATGCCCGTAAGGCTCCACATCCTCCTGAGCTATTCCAAGCTCCGCTGCAATTTCCATAACAGGCTTCATAACGGCATTCTGAGCAATTTCAATATCACTTAACATAGCTGTTCACGTTCACTGCTGAAAAAGCAGTAACTCTCCCTTCCCATTTTAATAATGCAGCAGTTTTTACTGCCTATCTATATTATTATACCATTTTACCACCTGAAATGCAAGTAAAAAGGGCAGCTTAAAAGCTGCCCTGTGATTTATGACAAATCATTGCTTTTCCGCTGCCTGTTTTTTACCGGGTGCAAAAAATTTAAACATCTGAAGTCCCACAATAATGGCTCCGCCGATCACAAAAAACAGAATGCTGAACGTTTCAAAGGATATCGCCTGCTTGTCGAGAGATTCCGGACCCTTTACAATTGAAAGCAGGGAACCCAGCATCAGTCCGATTATAGTATACACTGTCTGAGATCTGAAATGCTCCATGCACAGTTTTACAAGCTTAATTATAATTACAACACCGGCTAAAATTCCGATTGCGGCTGCGATCACAATGGGCAGTCCGCTGAAATTCAGATGCAGCAGATCCTTAATGGAATTCATGACCGGCAGATATATTCCGAAGATAAGGAGAATAGTAGAACCTGAAATTCCCGGCAGAACCATTGCCGATATCGCCAGCATTCCAACGAACGCAATATAAATAAGCTGCACAAAGCTTACCGATCCTGCTGTGATAGTTCCTTCGCCCGCAGAATTCATAAAGGTTATCGCCGCAACAATACCGATCCCTATCAGCATAAACAGAATATTATATATCTTTTTAAGAGATTTTCTTTCTTCGTAGAGCATAACAGGAATAGAAAAAACTATAAAGCCCATAAACAGCGAGCTCACCTGATATATGTGTGATTCAAACACGCTTGTCAGAATCAATACAGCTGAAACAAATCCGCATATCCAGCCGATACCCAGCTTTATCAGAAATCTCAGCGATGTTTTTATATTTTTTCTTCTTTCAAGCTTATCTCCCTTTGCAGTCAGAAAAGAATTTATTGAATTAATAAAGTCCTCATAATAACCCAGAAGATAGGCAATAGTTCCTCCTGAAACCCCGGGAACACTGTCCGCAAGAGCCATAAGCAATCCGCAAAGATATACCATAATTTTTTCCGGCAGCTTAAAAAAGCTGTCCTCTCCTTTCTTTTTTACATAAATATATTTTATATTATAGCATTAAGCCGGTTTAAAGTCAATCAGATTTAAGGAGTTATTGGCATCACGCTGTCCCGATTTTCATCATTATCAGTCGGCTGCTGTCTTATCTACGCAGCATAGGTTGAACATAACAATAACCTGTGATAGAATATGATCAAAGGAGATGAGTATTATGAATAATTATGTTACAGGTTCTACCATCAAAGCATTAAGAGAATCGAAAAAGATGACCCAGGCTCAGCTTGGAGACAGACTCGGTGTAAGCGACAAGGCGATTTCCCGCTGGGAAACAGGAAAGGGGTTTCCTGACATATCACTGATAGAGTCCATTTCAAAGGTTCTGGGAATATCGGTTATTGAACTTATCACCGGCGACTGCGTGACAAATAAGAATGTATCGAGCAACATGCAGCGCTCAAGATTTTATGTCTGTCCCATATGCGGGAATGTTATCCATTCCACAGGAGAAGCCCTCATAAGCTGCTGCGGAATAACGCTCCCCTGTCTTGAAGCGGAGGAAGACGACAGTGATCATTATATGAATATTGAGTATATTGAAGATGAACTGTATATTACTGCGAACCATGAAATGACAAAGCAGCATTACATTTCATTTATTGCCTATGTCACAACTAACAAAACCGAAATCGTAAAGCTGTATCCCGAGGGAAATGCCGAGGCAGGATTCTTTATGCGGGGAAGCGGTTATATTTATTGCTTCTGTAATCATCACGGTCTTATAAGACAAAAAATCAGCAGAAAACCATAACCAGAAAAAGGCGGAGGACTGTTCCTCCGCCTTTATATTTTATCAGATATTAGGAATTGCGCTTGAAGCAGCAGCATACTGTTCAGCAGTATGACTTTCGCATCTTACGATTTCAACATCATTGTAAACGCCTGTTCCTGCAGGAATAAGCTTACCGATAATAACATTTTCCTTAAGACCGAGCAGATGGTCGCTCTTTCCTCTGATAGCCGCATCGGTAAGTGCCTTTGTGGTTTCCTGGAATGAAGCTGCTGACAGGAAGCTGTCTGAGCTTGAGGAAGCCTTTGTGATACCCTGAAGTACAGGAAGGGTCGTAACATATTCCAGTCCTTCCTCGCCGTTCTCAATCCTTGTGCTGATAGATTTATTGATCTCATCTATCTCCTTCTTGTCAACCAGAGTTCCCGGCAGCAGATAGCTGCTTCCCGATTCGTCGATCTTGATCTTTCTGAGCATCTGGCGGACAATGACCTCAATGTGCTTGTCATTGATATCAACACCCTGGAGACGGTAAACCTTCTGAACTTCGTGGATAATATAGTCCTGAACAGCCTGAACGCCGAGTATATTAAGAATATCCGAAGGATAAACGTTACCTTCCGTAAGCTTTGTTCCCTTCTCGATCACTTCATTTTCCTTGACTCTTATCTTGAAGTTATAAGGAACCATATATGTCTCGGATTCATTTGTTTCCGGATCAGTAACAATTACATTTCTTGTTGTCTTGATCTCTTCAATATGAACAACGCCGTCAAGCCTTGAAAGAATAGCAGCATTTTTCGGACGTCTTGCCTCGAAAAGTTCCTCAACACGAGGAAGACCCTGTGTGATATCCTCAGCAGACGCAATACCGCCTGTATGGAACGTTCTCATTGTAAGCTGTGTACCCGGTTCACCGATAGACTGAGCAGCAATAATACCAACAGCCTCACCGACGGTAACAAGATTTCCGTTTGCAAGGTTAGCTCCGTAGCACTTAGCGCATACGCCATGCTTTGATTTACAGTGAAGCACAGAGCGTATTTTGATTCTTTCAACGCCGGAATCAACGATCTTCTTTGCGTCCGTATCGTTCATAAGCTTATCCTTGGAGACGATGATGTCACCTGTTGTCTGATCTCTGAGATCCTCAACAAGGTAACGTCCCACAAGTCTTTCACTCATAGGCTCGATGATCTCGTTGCCGTTTCTGATTTCATAGATCTCAATACCGTCATCAGCATGACAGTCTGTTTCGCTGATGATAACATCCTGTGAAACGTCAACCAGACGTCTTGTAAGGTAACCTGAGTCAGCCGTACGCAGAGCCGTATCTGCAAGACCCTTTCTGGCGCCTCGCGAAGAAATGAAGTATTCGAGAATGTTAAGACCTTCACGGTAGTTAGCACGGATCGGAATCTCAATTGTAGTACCCGATGTGTTGGCGATAAGTCCACGCATACCTGCAAGCTGTCTTATCTGGTTGATAC
>JBJEQV010000071.1:0-51435 GCA_051881915.1 Porcipelethomonas sp.
TATCTTGAGGGTGCTGACCAGTACAGAGGCTGGTTCCAGTCTTCACTTCTTACATCTGTTGTATATAAAGGTACTGCTCCATATAAGGCTGTCTGCACCCATGGCTGGGTTGTTGACGGACAGGGCAGAACTATGCATAAATCACTTGGAAACGGTATCGACCCGTCTGAAATTATCGACCAGTACGGCGCTGATATTTTAAGACTCTGGGTAGCTTCTTCTGATTATCACTCGGATATCAGAATATCCAAGGAGATCTTAAAGCAGCTTTCTGACGCATACAAGAAGATCAGAAACACAGCAAGATTTATTCTCGGAAATATTTCAAACGGCAGCGGCTTCAACCCTGATACCGACTGCGTTGCTTACAATGAGCTTCCTGAAATCGACAAGTGGGCACTCATGCGCTTTGACGCTCTGATCGATAAGGTCAACCAGGGCTATAATGAGTTTGACTTCCATGTTGCGTTCCACAGTATACATAATTTCTGTGTAACAGATATGTCAAACTTCTATCTTGATATTATCAAGGACAGACTCTACTGTGAGGATGAAAAATCCCTTAAAAGGCGTGCGGCTCAGACTGTAATGTACAAAATACTCAGCGGTACTGCAAGACTTATTGCGCCGATCATGTCCTTTACAGCTGAGGAAATCTGGTCATATCTGCCGCATTGTGCAGGTGAAAATCCGGAGAGCATATTCCTGAACCAGATGCCTGAAAAATCCGGTGTCACAGCTGACGAGGAATTTACAGAAAAGTGGAATCTTATCTATGCACTCAGACAGGATGTAAACAAGGCTCTTGAAATCAAGAGAAATGAAAAGGTCATAGGCAAGTCGCTTGAGGCAAATGTTGTGATCTGCTGCTCGGAAAATGCCAAGACTGAAAGCGGAAAGAAGATATTTGATTTTGTCAGCGGATTTGTGGGCGAGCTTTCCGATATATTCATTGTATCCGGAGTAAAGGTGACAGAAGGCACCGGCGAATGCACGGAAGCAGCTCTTGAAGGTATGAGCTATACAATTGAAAAAGCGTCCGGCGAAAAGTGTGAAAGATGCTGGGCATATTCTGAATCTGTTGGTCAGAACAGTAAGCACCCGACTCTCTGTTCACGCTGTGCAGGTGTTGTTGAATAATAATTAATGATAACTTGCCGTTTGGAATTACTGAGCGGCAAGTTTATTTGTAAATAAGGGGGAAGAAGCCTATAATCACTCTTGTTGTTGCCTTTGCGGCTATGGTATTGCTGACAGGCGCGGATCAGCTGATAAAGGTCTGGGCAGTTGAAAATCTTAAAGGACAGAGTTCAAGAGAATTTATACATTTCGGAGATCTTGATATTATGCATCTGACTTATCTTGAAAATGACGGTGCAATGTTCGGAAGCTTCAGCGGTATGAGATGGATCCTTGTAATAGTTACGGCGCTTCTTATGGTTTTCTGCATTTATTATATGATAAAGCACAGAAACGAGAAATTCCTTGTGGTTTGTATGACTCTTATTGTAAGCGGAGGAGTCGGCAATATAATAGACAGGCTTTTCAGAAACGGAAGGGTCGTTGACTATCTTGACGTTCAGCTGTTTGATTTTGCGATCTTTAATTTTGCGGACTGCTGTGTTACAGTGGGTGCAGCGCTGCTTCTTATTTATGTTGTTTTCCTTGACAAGAGCAGTTCGTCGGAAAAAAATACCCGGCAGGTGAAAACAGAAGATGAATAGCTTTGTTTTTGAAGCCGGAGTGACGGATGCCGGAAAAAGACTTGATAAATGGCTTGTGGAAAAGGATATAGAAATTACAAGGAGCGCTCTGCAAAACCTTATTGAAGCAGGAAATGTTTCCGTAAACGGAAAAGCTGCTGCCAAGAACTATAAGCTGAGAGCTGAAGATAAAATAGCTCTTGAAATCCCCGATCCTGAACGTATAAATATAGAGGCGGAAGAAATACCTCTTGATATCGTGTATGAGGATCTGTCGCTGCTGGTCGTAAATAAGCCCAAGGGAATGGTCGTTCACCCTGCCCCCGGAAATTACAGCGGAACTCTTGTCAATGCCCTTATGTATCACTGCGGTGACAGTCTTTCCGGAATAAACGGTGTTATCCGCCCCGGAATTGTGCACAGGATTGATAAAAACACAAGCGGACTTCTGATCGTTGCCAAAAATGATACGGCTCATAACGGGCTTGCCTGTCAGATAAAGGAACACAGCTTTACCCGTGAATATGAAGCGGTTGCATGCGGACGGTTCAGAGATACGGACGGAACTATTGATGCACCTATCGGGAGGCATCATACAGATCGCAAGAAAATGTGCGTTACGGATAAGAATTCAAAAAATGCAGTAACACACTATCATGTTATTGAGCAGTATGACCGGTATGCCTATCTGAAGCTGCGGCTTGAAACCGGAAGAACGCATCAGATAAGAGTTCATCTTTCGTATATGGGGCATCCTGTTCTGGGCGATGATGTGTATGGAAAGCCGTTTAAAGGGATAGAGGGACAGTGTCTCCACGCCAGAAAAATAGGCTTTGTTCATCCGGAAAGCGGCGAATATATGGAATTTGAAAGCGAATTACCCGATTATTTTAAAGAGATATTGAGAAAGGTAAAATGAAAATGCCTGATTTTAGTGATGTATTGCTTGTTACTGACCTTGACGGGACTCTGCTTCCCGAAAATAAGATTCTTTCTGTTAAGGATAAGGAAGCGATTAAAAGATTTCGCAGCGACGGCGGAAGGTTTACTGTTGCAACCGGACGAACGGTACAGTCTGCTGACCGTTATATCAAGGAGCTTGAGGTGGATATTCCTGTGATACTCTACAACGGTTCCTTGATCTACGACGTTAAAACGGGTGAGTCCCTTTTTACTGACGAGCTGCCTGCATGTGCGTCTGAAATTGCAAAAGAGCTTTTCGGATTTATGAAAGATCCGGGCGGCGAGGTTTTAAGACTTGACAATATTTACGTTGTATGCAATAATGAGTATGAGAAAGAGCATATAAAGATCTGCGATGTGGATGTTGTTCTTTCAGAGCTTGACAAAATTCCTGAGGGCGGATGGTTCAAGATACTTTTTGCAACCGAGCCAGAGCTCATAACAGAGCTTGAGGAATATATCTCCCGCAAGGACTACGGCGTTGACTTCGTCCGGTCCCATGATACCTTTATTGAGATGCTGCCGAGGGGAAGCTCAAAGGGTGCGGCGCTGAAGGAATACCGGAAAACCGTGAAAACAAATTGTTCCAGAATTATTGCCGCGGGGGATTACCATAATGATATTGAAATGCTCCTGGAGGCGGACATCGGCGTTGCAACAGCTAATGCGCAGCAGGCAGTGAAGGATTCTGCTGATGTTGTTCTGAGATGCACAAGCAGCGAAAATGCAATTGCGGAGCTGATCGGTATGATATATGAGGGCAGAATTTAAGTGTGTTAAAACATATCATTTATATAAATAATTAACTCACAGGAGGTAAAAAATGGACAGCACTACTAAAAAGTGCCTGCAGGTGAATGCCTGCAAGGTAAGAATGGGTATAATTGAAGGGGTGTACAATGCAAAATCGGGTCACCCGGGCGGTTCTCTTTCAATCGCAGACCTTCTTACATATCTTTATTTTGAGAAAATGAATGTGGATCCCAAGAATCCGGATATGCCGGACAGAGACAGGCTTGTTCTTTCAAAGGGACACTGTGCGCCTGCGCTCTATTCAGTGCTTGCACTCAAGGGATATTTCCCTGAAAGGGAACTTAAAAATCTGAGACATATCGGTGCGCTTTTACAGGGACATCCGTGTATTCATATAAACGGTGTTGATATGTCAAGCGGTTCGCTGGGACAGGGTATTTCTGCTGCATGCGGAATGGCTCTTGCCGGAAAAATTGACAACAAGTCATATAAGGTTTACACCGTTTTAGGCGACGGCGAAATCGAAGAGGGACAGGTCTGGGAGGCTGCAATGTTTGCGGCTCATAAGAAGCTTGATAATCTTGTTGCCATAGTTGACAATAACGGGCTTCAGATCGACGGTCCTATAACAGAGGTTTGCTCTCCGGAGCCGATAACAGATAAGTTTGAAGCATTTGGCTGGCATGTTATAGTAATGGACGCCCACGATTTCGATTCAATTGAAAAGGCGTTTGCAGAGGCTGAAACGGTTACAGGAAAGCCTGTTGCTATTATTGAAAAGAGCGTAAAGGGCAAAGGCGTTTCATTTATGGAAAATCAGGTTTCATGGCATGGTACTGCACCTAATGCAGAGCAGTATGAACAGGCTATGAATGAGCTTAAAGCACAGCTGAAAGAACTGGAGGGTTAATCAAAATGGCAGACGTTATAAAGAAGGCTACCAGAGAAAGCTACGGCGAAGCGCTGAGAGATCTCGCTGAAAAATATCCCGATCTTATTGTTCTTGATGCGGACCTTGCAGCCGCTACAAAGACGGGTATTTTCAAGAAAGCATACCCCGAAAGATTCTTTGACTGCGGTATTGCAGAAGCAAATATGATGGGCGTTGCAGCAGGACTTGCGGCTTCGGGAAAAATCCCTTTTGCAAGTACATTTGCAATGTTTGCAGCAGGCAGAGCTTATGAGATAGTAAGAAATTCAATCGGCTACCCAGGACTTAACGTTAAAATCGGCGCTACTCATGCGGGAATTTCAGTCGGTGAGGACGGAGCAACACACCAGTGCAACGAGGACATTGCTCTTATGAGGACAATTCCGGGCATGACCGTTATCAACCCTGCTGATGATGTGGAAGCAAGAGCGGCTGTTGAAGCGGCTATTCTTCACAAAGGTCCTGTTTATCTTCGTTTCGGAAGACTTGCAGCACCGATTTTCAACGACAGGGAAACCTATAAGTTTGAGCTTGGAAAGGGTATTACTCTCAGAGAGGGAAATGACATAACAATAATCGCAACAGGACTTATGGTAAGCGAAGCTGTTGCTGCTGCGGATGAACTGAAAACCGAAGGTATCAACGCAGGAGTTATCAATATTCATACTATCAAGCCGCTTGATAAGGAGCTTATCTGCAAAGCAGCTGAAAATTCCGGAATTCTTATGACTGTTGAAGAACACAGCGTCATCGGCGGTCTGGGTTCAGCAGTTGCTGAGGCTGTAACAGAGTGCTATCCTGTACCGGTTATCAAAATAGGTGTGAATGACGTATATGGTCACTCGGGTCCTGCTGCGGATCTTCTCAGGGAATTCGGACTTTGTAAGGAGAATATTGTGGCTCAGGTTAAAAAGGTGCTTAAATAAGTTTTGATGAGGACGCTTTCGGGCGTTCTCTTTTTGTTGGTTTCATGGATATATAACAAAATACCTGCTGTAAAATTGTAAGTATATATAATATGACAAAAAATACAAATAAAATTCTATTAAATTTTTTGGACGAAAAAACTTGTAAAAGTGCGTAAAATGTGGTATATTAATATTATATACATAAAGAACGAAGGGAGAAACAACATATGTTCGAATTTTACAGCACAGAGGTGGACTTTTCAAGAGAACCGGAACGTGGCATACAGCGCGTAAATTTTATAATGCCTGAGATACCGTCCCTTGAAAAAAGAAAAAGCTATGCAATATACAAAATGCCGGGCTGTTCAGAAATTATGGTTTCGCCCGAAGAAGACTTTTACAGGATGATTGCGGCGATCGAGGCTGACGCTGACAAGATTGCCGAAAAAATTTCCGCTGCAAAAAAGAGAGACGATGTTTCAGCGCTGGAAGCTGAAAGACAGGATCTGCTCAATCAGAGAAATATTCTATTTGCCAATAAATTCAATTTTGTTTACAGAGGATACGGATATCCGACTCCTGTATGCGTAACTTCCATTTTCCTTGAGGAGATCGGGGTTACAGCTGATAACAATACGCTTTGCATGGCGTTTAATACCTCAACAGGGGAAATCATTCTTCACAGTGAACAGGACAGATGGAAATATGACTATTCCGAGGAGCACGAAAAATATCGTGACCGCAGGTCATTTATATTTAACAAAAAATTTGTAGGATAAAATTTCAGCGGTTTCTTCGGGAACCGCTGATTTACTTTTATGATAAGATTAAAACGCATTGAAAAAATATTCTGACCGGTTGACACTTATGTGCCGGCATGGTACAATTAATGCAATGCTTTTTATGGGGGTAAATCGGTTGAAAAACGACAGATATACAAATCACAGCCTTTTTTCCAGTATAAAGTGTGCAGCTTCAGGTATAAAATCGGCTTTCCGTACAGAAAAAAATTTTACTTCTTATATTATAATAGCAGCTGTTTTTCTGGTATTGAATTTTATTACAGGATCGGGAAGGTATGACTATGTTGTATATACTATCTGTACATTTTCGGTTATAGGAGCGGAGATGTTCAATACCGCACTTGAGAGGATCTGTGACAGCAGAACCCATGAAAACAGCAGCGATATACAGTTTATAAAGGATGTTTCAGCCGGAGCTGTGCTGGTTTTGGGTGTGTGCTTTTTTATCTGTGAGGGGATTGTTCTTTGCTCAAATCTTGTAAAGATGGTGAGAGCATGATACTGAAAATGTACATAACACTTATGCCGTGTATACTGGCAGGAGTGCTCAATATGCTTTGGTGCAAAACTTCGCTTTGCAGGCGTATTGCAAAGCCTATGGACAGAGGAAAAGTCATGCGGGACGGAAGAAGAATATTCGGTGACAATAAAACGTGGGCAGGCTTTTTCGGAATGATAGTCTGCGGAGCGTTTTCTCAGGCGTTGTGGGGGCTTGTCTGTCTTGTTCCGTATATGCAAAGCCGAAATTATATTTATATATATAATGATAACACACTGCTGTTTAATGTGGCGCTTGGTGCACTGACTGGGTTTGCGTATGTTGTTTCAGAGCTGCCGAACAGCTTTGTAAAGCGAAGGCTCTCGATACCTTCGGGAAAAACCGTAAGCGGTATAATGGGAAAGATGTTTTTTATGATCGATCAGACAGATTCGCTTATCGGGGTAATGATCGTTATAAGTCTGTTTTATCCCATGCCGCTGTGGCAGTATATGCTTTATATCTGTCTGGGTGCGTTTACGCATGTTGCAGTGAATGCTGTGCTTTATTCGCTTAAAATCCGTAAAAACCTGTAGGAGGGCAGAATGCTTAAAAGACTTAATATTTATTTCAGGGAAATGTATCCTATCATACCGAGACTGCTGCTTGGATTTATTGTTTTCGGGGAGATACACTTCATCGTGCTGCTTAATAACGGTGTGTCCGATTTCAACATAACGATCCAGGAATTTATCGGGGGATTTACTGTTTTCAGCTTTTTGCTCTGGCTGAGAATTGCAGATGATTTCAAGGATTATGAGCTTGACTGCCGTCTGTTTTCCTCACGGCCCCTTCCTTCCGGCAGGGTGCATAAAAAAGATCTGGGTATTTTTGTTTCGATTCTCATAACAGTGACAGTTGTACTGAATCTTGTGTTTATGAACAACTTTGGATTCTTCCTTTTTCTTTATATTTACGGTACGCTTATGTCACTCTGGTTTTTCAGCAAAAAGAAGATACAGAAAAGTCTGCCCCTTGCTCTTGTAACTCATAATCCCGTGCAGATGATAATGAACATCTATATAATATCATTCACCTGCATAAAGTATTCTCTCGGAGCGTGGACGCTTACAAACTTCCTTGCCGCCTGGACGCTGTATTTCCCGGCACTGATATGGGAGGTTTCACGAAAAATAAAAGCGCCTGAGGATGAAACGGAGTATGTGACTTACTCAAAGCTTTTCGGGTACAAAAAATCCACAATGTTTGTGCTGATACTTACTCTTGCGGACATAATCACAAATATACTGCTTGTATGGAACCTAAATAAAATATCCGTTGCCGCTCTGCTGATAAATGTCGGCTGGATGACCTGGAAATTCGTGTCATTTATGAAGGATCCGAAACAGTACAGAATAGTTGACAAGGTAGAACGCTATACATATATACAGGAAACAATAATGCTTCTGACAATAGCTGCATATCTTGCAGTCGGAAAGATATAATATGAAAGAAATAAATACAAGCGCAGAAAGCTATGGTACAAAGGCTGATAACCTTATAAGGCTCAAAGAGAACGGATTCAATGTACCTGATTTTTTCTGCGTAACGGAAAAAACAAAAGAACAGGAAATACTCAGCTCTGCCCGCAGTCTCAGGGGAGAGCTGTTTTCGGTGCGCTCATCTGCTCAGTGCGAGGACGGGAGAAAAAACTCATTTGCAGGACAGTTTATGACATATCTGAACGTTCCGCCGAATGAAATATATGAAAAGGTGCAGCAGTGCCTTTCGCACACTGCCAGAGCATATTCCAGGGCTTTTGGAATCAATCCAAGGGGCAGGATATGCGCTGTGGTTCAGAAAATGGTTGAGCCAGAACTGTCGGGGGTGATTTTTACAGCAAACCCTGACGGCAGACTTAATGAAACTGTGATCGTGACGGGCAGGGGCGCCGGAGAAAATGTTGTGTCAGGTCGATGTGCCGTTACGCATTTTTACATAAACCGCTCTGATGATTCAAGATGGTATGAAATGCAGGAGGGTGCGCCCCTGCCTGACAGCAGCCTTATCGACAGGCTTTACATGCTTTCGCAGGATATTGAAAAGCTGTTTGGCTTTTCCTGCGATATAGAGTTTGCAGTCAGGGATGATGAGATATTCATTCTTCAGGCAAGGTATATTACGACTCTTGATTACGATAAAAAAATTGTGCTGGATTCAAGCAATATATGTGAAAGCTACCCGGGAGTTTCTCTGCCGCTGACGCAGGATTTCGTGAAAAAGGTATATTACGGGGTGTTTAAAAGCGTTGTTAAAAGACTGATGCGAGGCAAAAAGGTTACGGCAAGACTTGACGATACTCTCAGAAAAATGACGGATACTGCTGACGGGCGCATCTATTACAGAATATCGGGATGGTATGACGTTATAAATCTGCTTCCGTTTTCCGGTAAAATCATTCCTGTATGGCAGGATATGCTGGGAGTTGAGGACAGGACCGTAACATCAGGCTTTTCGGCAGGAGTGCTTACAAAAGCTGTTGTTTTTACGCAGTTTGTAAATCTGATCTTTTCAAACAACAGAAGGATGAAAAGGCTGGACACATTTTTTAAAAGCCGAATTTCTGATTACCGCCGCAGAACTTACGATACCTGCGGAGTAAAAAATCTGATCGGACTGTATGAAAATATAAGGGATGAGATATGCTCAGTCTGGGACATTACTCTTGTAAACGACATGTATACCTTTATTTTTACGGGACTGCTTAAATCTTATCTGAAAAGAAAATATCCAGACAGCTCTGAAGAAAGACTGACAGAGCTTATATACGCAGACGGAGATCTTGAAAGCATGAAACCCGTCAAAGCGCTTGAAAAGCTCAGAGAACAGGCTGAAAAACTGGGGATTGTCGGCACTCTGGGTAAAATAAAGACGGCTTCGGATTACAGGGATTTCTGCAGCAGCTGCGATGATGACTTCGGAAAGCTCATGGATGAATATATCCTGCTTTATGGCGACAGAGCGCCCTGTGAGCTTAAGCTTGAAACCAGAACTCCCCGAACAAATCCCGAAATGCTTGCCGCGATGATCGCAGCCGGAGGCAGAGGTGTGTCTGACAGGAACATAAAAAAGCATATTGTACCGTCCGGTCTTATTGAAAAAATACTCGCAAAACGTGCGGTCAGAGGTACTGCACAGCGTGAGAAATCACGGCTTGACAGAACAAGACTTTACGGATTAATGAGGGAAATTATCCTGAAAGCCGCAGATGAGCTCTGCAAAAGCGGCAAACTTATGTGCAGAGATGATATTTTTTATCTGAGCACACAGGAAATCCTTAGTCTCGAAGCTGGAGAAGACTATTCTTCTGAAATTATGCGGAGAAAAAGACTGTATGAGCTTTATGAACGTATGCCATCGCCCAGAAGAATAGTTTTTGCCGGAAAGGTAACAAGCGTTTATCCGTCCGGGGTGAACTGTACAGCAGAAATAAGCAGTAATACGGAATTCAGCGGCATTGCCTGTTCAAAAGGTATTGTATGCGCTGAAATAATAAAGGTATTAAGTCCCGAAAGTGTTTCTCCCGAAAAAGTAAAGGGCAGGATAATACTTGCAAGAATGACAGATCCCGGCTGGGTGACGCTTATATGCGAAAGTGCCGGTCTTATCTGTGAGCGCGGCTCGCTGCTTTCTCACACTGCAATAATTTCAAGAGAGCTGAAAAAACCTGCGGCAGTGGGTATATCCGGAATATTTGATGCTCTGTCCGACGGGCAAAAGGTTCTGCTCAACGGAGATGAGGGCAGAGTGATTTTAAAAGAGGGGTGACGAAAAAATGATGACTGTACATCAGTATCTGAAACAGGGTATTGCAAAATGGGGTGAGGATCCTTACATATATACAAAGGGAGATGACGGGTTTACAGGCAGGACATTTGCTGAATTTGCAGAGGACGTTTTTGCTCTGGCAGCGTTTCTGGGTGAACATAAAAATCCGGGCGGGTGTGTATACATATACGGTTCAAACAGTGCTGAGTGGATGATATGCGATCTTGCGGCAATGGGATATACGGGTATAAGTGTACCTCTTGACAAGGAGTGGACACTGCACGACCTTGAAAATGTAATTGCCGATGACGAAGATGGGCTTTTTTTCTATTCGGCTGATAAGGATGAAACCGTGGGTAAGCTTAAAACTGTACGCAGAAAGCTTGAATATTTCTGCTTTGAAAGTGATTTTGAAATGCTTCTGGAAAAGGGCAAAAAGCTGCCTGAGCCGACGGAAAAGAGCAACCCTGATGAAACGGCAAAAATAATTTTCACATCGGGGACTACTGCGCAGCCCAAGGCTATCCCTCTTTCGCAGCGCAATATGTTTGCAAACTGGGAGACTCTGTATAAGCGCACTCCTATGGATCATAATGACATTTCGTATATGTTTCTTCCGCTCAATCACGTTTACTCGGGTGTGGCAAATTTTCTTTACTCAATTATTTCGGGAATGAGGATTTATCTTTGCAGGAATATCAAAGAGATAAATGAGGATATAATCGCAGTCCGTCCTACTGTAATATGCACAGTGCCTGTTCTTCTTGAGGGGATGCACCGGCTTATGACGGATGAGCTTTTAAGTGCTCTTAAAGAAGTCAGGTTTTTGTATAACGGCGGAAGCTTTACAAGACCGGAGCTGAAAAAGTGGTTTATAGAAAACGGCATAAATCTGCTTGAAGCATACGGCACTACGGAAACTTCATCAGTCATAGCTCTTGCAAGAATCACCGGCGGCAAACCGGAATATGATGCCAGCGTCATGGAAAACCTTACAGTTAAAATAGCTGACACTGATGAAAACGGCGTGGGAGAAATACTTGTGAGCGGAGAATCGGTGTCCTCAGGATATCTTGACTGCAGCGACAACAGTCGTTATTTTGATGTGGATGGCTTTTATCATACGGGCGATCTTGGCAGGCTTGATGAAGAAATGCACCTTTACGTTTCCGGAAGAAAAAAGCGCATGCTTGACACTCCGGACGGAAAGAATGTTTTTGCGGATGAGATAGAGGCGCTCATACTGGAGAATACTGAGATCACAAAAGCGAAGGTATATATGGAAAACGGCGCAGTAACAGCTTCAGTTTATGCCCGACTGAAAAACCACAGTGAAAATGAAATTGCCGCAATACTGGAAGCGGTCAATGAAAAGCTGCCTAAGTTCAAAAAGATACGCAGTTTTCATATTATAGATGACATACCCGGAGGAAGGATCAAATGAATTTTTCATATGCAAAGTACGGCAAAGAATTTAACAGGAGATTTCTGTCGCTGCCTGCTGCTCTTTATCCTCATGATAAGCTTATGCAGAATTTTTCGGCTGAAAAAGCGCTGCTTGAAAACAGGCATGTTCTCAGTGGAGATTTCGAATTTATACCAATACTTGTACTGAATGGGAAGACGCCGTCTGCAAGAGGCGCAGTAACCATCTATCCCGGTGACGATACGGCGTATTTCGGCTTTTTTGAAAGCGTCAGATGTCCCAAAGCTGCACGAATGGTTTTTGAAAGGGCAGAACGTATCGCGCGCAGCCATGGATGCAAAAAGATATCAGGACCGGTGGATGCTTCTTTCTGGATAAGATACAGACTGAAAACGAACCATTTTGAACAGCCGCCTTATGCAGGTGAGCCATACAATCTGCCTTACTATGAAAAATTTTTCCGCAGTGCAGGATACAGTGCTTGTCATGAATATAAATCTATGAGATTCGGTAAAATAACTGACAGCGTAAACAACAGAAAATTTGCTGAAAGACTTGAAAATAAGCTTGCCGAAGGATATAAGATCATAAGTCCCGAAGCCAAGAACTTTGACAGGACGCTCAGAGAAATTTACAGTCTGCTTATAAAATTGTATTCTGATTTTCCCGGATATAAGTATATCAGTGAAGAACAGTTTGTGAGCATTTACGGAAGCCTTAAATTCATTGTGGACTATTCCATGGTGAAAATGGCATATAAAAACGGAAGAGCATGCGGCTTTTATGTCAGCATACCCAATATCGGAAATCTGACAGCCGGAAGACCTGATCCTTTAAAGCTTATGAAGCTGCTTAAAATAAAAAAACATTGTGATGATTATGTTATGCTGTATATGGGGGTCGATAATGATCACCATGGGCTTGGCAAGGCGCTGGTCCAGAGCATCAGAAACGAACTGGCTGCAAATGGTGCGAGATCAGTTGGAGCGCTGATACATACCGGGAAGATCACAGGCGGGTATTATGCCGATAATTCCGGGTTTGATTTTAAATACAGGCTGTATGAAAAAATATTATAAATTTTATTTCAATGCACAGATAATAAAAATTAAAATTTTCTTCAAAAAGTACTTGACAAAGAAAAGTTTTCCTGATATAATATAAACATACCAAACATATAGGAAATATAGAATAAATATAAAACGCAGACCGGAGATGATAATTATGCGTATCGGGACCGTAAAACGATGTAGGAGCTTTATGTGACTGTACCGGGGAAATTAATCTTAAAATCAAAATGAAAAGGAGTAGATAATTATGAAAAAATACACAAAAATCACTGATCTGATCGGAGGAACTCCGCTGCTGGAGCTTGCAAATATTGAAAAGAACAATTCTCTTGAAGCAACTGTTCTTGCAAAGCTGGAATATTTCAATCCGGCAGGATCTGTCAAGGACAGAATTGCCAAGGCAATGATAGATGATGCTGAGTCGAAAGGACTTCTCAAAGAAGGAAGCGTTATAATTGAACCTACCAGCGGAAATACAGGTATCGGTCTTGCTTCTGTTGCGGCATCGAGAGGATACAGACTTATTATTGCAATGCCTGAGACCATGAGCATTGAACGCCGTAATCTCATGAAGGCATATGGTGCGGAACTAGTGCTTACAGAAGGGGCAAAGGGAATGAAAGGGGCAATTGCAAAAGCTCAGGAGCTTGCAGCAGAAATCCCGAACAGTTTTATTCCTTCCCAGTTTACAAATCCTGCGAATCCTGCGGTACATGAAGAGACAACAGGTGTTGAGATCTGGAATGATACCGACGGCAAGGTGGATATATTTGTTGCAGGCGTTGGTACAGGCGGTACTATAAGCGGTGTCGGCGCATATCTCAAGTCTAAAAATCCGGATGTTAAAGTTGTGGCGGTTGAGCCAAAGGGTTCACCGGTGCTTTCAGAAGGCGTTTCCGGTCCGCATAAGATACAGGGTATCGGTGCAGGCTTTGTTCCTGAAACACTGAATACAGATATTTATGATGAAATTATTCCTGTTGAGAATGAAGATGCATTTGAAACAGGCAGAGCTATTGCAAGAAATGAGGGCGTTCTTGTGGGAATCTCTTCGGGAGCTGCTGTGTGGGCTGCTGTCCAGCTTGCAAAGCGCCCGGAAAATAAGGGCAAGACAATTGTAGCGCTTCTTCCTGACACAGGCGAGCGTTATCTTTCCACACCTATGTTTGAGTAAACTTTAAATATATAATATCTGAAAGGAGCTGTTCTGAATGAAAACTGTCTATATTTTAAATGAGTGTTGTTGTTACGGTTACAATTTAATAAATTCTGAACAGAGGAACAGCACTTGGACGCGGGATGTTTCTGTGCACTGATGCAGCACAGCTATTGAAAAGCGGAGAATGCAGAGATTTCTGTGATCTCCGCTTTTTTTGCCTGTATAGGAGGAAAAATATGGTTGATAATCGGGAAAGTATTACCGCAAAGCTCTGCGCATTTGTAAGAGCATGGCATTCAAATACAGTCAGACAGAAGATATTTGATGATTACCTTGCCTATGATATGATGGGCAAGGAGGAATATGACGAGATTTATGATTTTATAAAAAGTAATTTCTCTGATGGAAGCAGGGAAGATACAGAAGCATTCATAAATGAGCATTTTGCATCTATACCGCTTTCCAGGATCCATTTTACCGAAAGCAGACTGGATAAATTCGCCGGAGAAGATAAAGTGCAGTATGTAATTTGCGGTGCGGGTGCAGATACTTTTTCATTCAGAAATGAAAATCCGTATATTGAGATCTTTGAAATCGATCATCCTGATACGCAGCGTTATAAGCTTGAAAAAATCAGTAAGCTTGAGTGGAATATTCCGAAAAATGTGCATTTTGTTCCTGTTGATTTTGAAAAGGATCTTATGTCAGAAAAATTACTGGAATCAGGGTTTGACCCCGGAACAAGGACATTTTTCAGTATACTCGGAGTGTCGTATTACCTGACTCTGCCTGTTTTTACCCAGACTTTACAGCAAATTGCAGAGATCTCAGCGCCTGACAGTGTGCTTGTATTTGACTATCCTCAGAAAAGCGGAGGCTTCTCTGAACGCGTTACCAATCTTGAAAAAATCACAGAGTCGCTCGGTGAGGTGATGCAGGGCGGGTTTGACTATAACGAGGTTTCAAGAGCTCTGTATTCGCTTGGCTTCCAGATCGACACCTATCTCAATCCTGCAAAGGTACAGGATCTGTATTTCAGCGGCAGAACGGACGGACTCAGAGCCTTTGAAAATGTTAGTCTGCTTTCGGCTGTTTATACGGGCGGATTTGATTATGAGTAATACAGATAAAAATCTTATTCAAACTATATAGAGGTGAGCTAAATGGAACGGATTAAAAGCTTTAGTGTAAATCATGATGTTCTTGAACGGGGAGTTTACGTTTCCAGAATAGACGGAGACGCAGTAACATACGACATACGGATGAAAAAGCCCAATGCCGGAGATTACATTTCTCCCAGAGCTCTGCATACGATAGAGCATCTTCTTGCAACCTGTGTAAGAAATTCTCCCTTTTCGGACAGCATCATATATGCGGGACCTATGGGATGCCGCACAGGATTCTATCTTGTAACAAGGGATAATGTGTCAAAAAATGAAATCCTTCTGCTTCTTAAAGAAGCATTTCGTTATATTGCGGATTTTGAAGGGAAGATACCCGGCTCTGAAAGGCTGGAATGCGGAAATTATCTTGAGCATGACCTGGCTGATGCAAAGCGTGAGGCAGCAGAATATCTGACTATTCTTGAAACGCTGTCTGAAGATAAAATGAATTATAAGGAGTAAACAATTATGAGTAAATATAAAAATATCAACACCGCTCTTATTCACGGCGGTATTTCAATTGACGAGAAAACAGGAGCAGTCAACATTCCGATTTATCAGACCTCTACATATAAACAGGACGGTCTTGGAAAAATGCGCGGATATGAATATTCCCGTACAGGCAATCCCACAAGAGAGGCACTTGAGGCTCTGATCGCAGAACTGGAAAACGGATACGCCGGTTTTGCATTCGGCTCGGGAATGGCGGCAACCACAGCTGTTCTCAGTCTTCTCAGCAGCGGTGACCGTGTACTGATCTCAAGCAATGTTTACGGCGGTACCTTCCGTGTGCTGGACAAGGTGTTCGACCATTTCGGTATTACATACACTATTGCAGATACTGCGGATCCCGATGCTTTTGAAAAAGCAATCTCTCCCGATGTGAAGGCTGTCATGATTGAAAGTCCTGCAAATCCGCTTATGACTGTAACTGATATTCGTGCGATCGCAGATATTTCACATAAGCACGGTCTGCTTGTTATTGTAGACAACACTTTCATGACTCCATACCTTCAGAAGCCTCTTGAACTTGGTGCGGATATAGTAGTTCACAGTGCAACAAAGTATCTTGGCGGTCACAGCGATGTTGTGGCAGGTCTTGCAGTTGTCAGCACCAAGGAGCTTGCTGAGAAGCTTGCGTTTATTCAGAATTCAACAGGCGGTGTGCTTCCTCCCTTTGACTCGTTTTTGCTGATAAGAGGAATAAAAACACTCGGTGTAAGAATGGACAGACATGTTGCAAATGCGCAAAAGGCAGCAGACTTTCTGCTTCATAACAAGGCGGTAAAAAGTGTGTATTACCCGGGGCTTGAAAGCAGTCAGGGATATGAAGTAAACAAAAAGCAGGCGAAAAACGGGGGTGTAATGATATCCTTTGAGCTGCACGAAAACTATGACATCCGTGTGTTTTTTGAGAGTCTGGAGCTGATAATGCTTGCTGAAAGTCTGGGCGGTGTGGAATCTTTGGTATGCCATCCGTCAACTATGACTCATGCCTCCATTCCTGCTGATATACGCAAAAGGGTAGGTATCACAGACGGTCTTATCCGTTTGTCAACTGGTATTGAGGATATTGATGATATTCTTGCTGATCTTCAGCAGGCGATCGAAAAAAGCGAGGTAAAATGACATGAACTACTATGCTTCCATGCAGGATCTGATAGGAAATACTCCTCTTGTAAAGCTGGGCAACATGGGATTTAAAACCGGCGTTAATGTATTCGCAAAGCTTGAACTCTGCAATCCGTCAGGCAGCGTAAAGGACAGAACGGGTTTGTATATGCTTCGTGATGCAGAGCAGAAGGGAATACTGAAAAAAGGAGGTACAATAGTAGAAGCTACTGCAGGCAACACAGGTCTTGGAATAGCATTTGCCGCCCTGAACAGGGGTTATAAGATAATATTTGTCGTACCGACGAAGTTTTCCGCCGAGAAGCAGGCCCTTATGCGTGCGCTTGGTACAACGGTCATCAATACTCCCCGTGAAAAAGGAATGCTTGGTGCTGTTGAAAAGGCAGAAGAGATCAAGGCGCAGATACCGGGGTCGGTATCTCTGGAGCAGTTTAAAAATCAGAGCAATCCGCTTGCACATTACGAGACTACCGGCAGAGAGATCTACCATGATCTGGACGGGAAGATTGATTATGTTGTTGCAGGTGCAGGCAGCGGAGGCACATATACCGGGATACTCCGCTTTCTGAAGGAACATGATCCTGATATCAAAGGCATACTTGCAGATCCTGTAGGTTCGACAATGGGCGGCGGGGAGCATGGTGATTACAATATTGAGGGTATCGGCAATGATTTTATTGCTGATACAATGGACATGAGCCTTGTGGATGATGTGATCAAGGTGACGGATATGGAAGCATTTGAAACTGCAAAGCTGCTTGCTAAAAATGAGGGGATCTTTGCAGGATCGTCTTCGGGCGCCGCAATGGCAGCGGTAATCAAGCTTGCTGACAGGATCGGGAGCGGAAATATAGTCACTGTATTTCCTGACAGGGGTGACCGCTATTTCAGCACGGGTCTGTACGATTAAAGAAAGCCTTACGTTTTTAACGTAAGGCTTTCTTTTTATTTGAAGTCATTGTAAAGCACATTAAAGATTGCATCAGCAAGGGCTTTATGCCCTTTTTCGTCAAGATGTTCGCGATCGGCTTCTGATGGTCCGGCATGATCTGATGCGGCAATAAACATGCAGTTCTCAGCTTTTGCGAGCTTTTGGAATTCTTCTTTAAGTTTTTTTGATACCTCAACAGAATTTTCATCAAATTCAATGTCATATTCTTCGTCGCCTACACCGTCTGCGAGATGGATAGGGGAGATGAGCAGGATCTTTGCACCGCTTTTCATGCGTATCTGTGCGATCAGCTGTTTTATTCCGTCTGCAATGCTCTTTGCAGTAGCATTAAAAGCAGTTTTGCAGTCATTTGTTCCAAGCATCAGGATTACATATTCAATTGGAGCGTGACTTTCCAGCAGAAGCGGCAGAACGTCAATTCCACGGCGGTCATGCCTTTTCTTATCATGAAATACTGTTGTTCTTCCGCATAAACCTTCTTCTATAACGTGAAAACCGAATTTATTCAGCCGGCTGTTCAGGAGTCCTGTCCATCGTGTATCTCCGTCAAAGCGGCTGTGATCTTCCGGGTTCAGTCCAAACGTATTTGAGTCTCCGAATGCTAAAACTGTTTTCATAAAATCATCTCACATCTTCAGATTAAATGCAGTAATCATTTCCGTCTGACGCTGCATTGTGTTCTATTATATCCTTTATTGTAATGCTGTCAAGGTAATCATTTATGGTCCTGTAAAGACCTTCCCATACATAGAGAGTTGAGCACTCATCTATTCTGGCACAATCGTTGGTTTCATATTCAAGACAGGAAACAGGCGCAAGACTGCCCTCGGTTGCTCTCAGAACATCTCCCACAGTGCATTCTCCTGCGTTCTTTGCAAGCATATAGCCGCCTTTATTTCCTCTGTTGGTACGCAGAATACCTCCTTTGTTGAGCATTGGCACAATCTGTTCAAGATATTTTTTGGAAATACCCTGGTTTTCTGAAATTTCTTTCAGAGAAACATATTCATCTGAATTGTGTGCCGCAAGTTCGATCAGCATTCTCAGTGCATATCTGCCCTTAGTTGAAATCTTCATATGGTTCTCCTTTCGGTCAATGTACTAAATATAATTATACCATAGGTTTAGTATGCTTTCAAGAGTGAAATTATATGTGAGATTTTACGTTTTAATGTTATAAAATCTTTTGATATTTGGAATGAGTGCACAAAAATTCAAAACATATCAAATTATGGGTATTTAAATATTGACAAATATGACATAATACGTTAAAATAAACAATATAATTCCTATAAGTATTATAGGATATAAAGGAGCTGGAATCATGATTGAAATATTATGGCTGGGCAGAGGCGGTCAGGGAGCCTTTACAGCTGCTAAGCTGCTTGGCGCTGCTTATGCGGCAAAGGGTGATACGTATAATGCCCTTGCGTTTCCGTCATTCGGACCTGAGCGCAGAGGCGCACCTGTGAGAGCTTTTACAAAGCTTGATACAAAACCGATCCTTGACAGGAGCGAAACCGAGAAGGCGGATTACATTGTGGTGCTGGATGAAACACTTTATAATGAAAACCTTATGAACATGCTGAAGAATAATGGTAAAATAATAGTAAATACGAAATCGTCAGACGAAAATGATCTGATCTCCTTTGACGGAAGCCGTTTTGCAAAGGAATTGAAGCTGCCTGTGGTGAATACGGTTATGCTCGGAGCTTTGTCGGCATTATCGGGAATTGTGGAGGAACAGGATCTTTTCACAGCGATCGAAGGATATATGCCGCAGAAAATACATGAAAAAAACAAACAGGCAGTTCTAAGTGCTGTCAGGGAGGTTGTCGGATGAAACCGTTTATCAGAGAAAAGAAGAATTTCGGATTTGAAGACGTTCCTGAAAATACCGCATTTGAAGCAGGTTATCTGGTATCGGTCAACAGCGGCTGGAGAAGCATCCGGCCTGTTGTGAACCAGAACAAATGTGTGGGTTGTATGCAGTGCTATCTGTATTGTCCTGACGGCGTTATTTCCATACAGGATAAAAATGCGGTCATTGACTATGATTTCTGCAAGGGCTGCGGAATCTGTTCCAAAATATGCAGAACAGGCGCAATAGAAATGGAGGACGAAAGATAATGGCAAAGAAATTTTTATCCGGCGATGAAGCCTTTGCAGAGGGGATTCGTCTTGCAAGACCCGATGTCATATCAGCTTACCCCATTACGCCACAGACAATCGTAGTTGAACGGCTTTCGGAAATGGTTGAAGACGGAAGTCTGAAATCAGAATTTATTCACGTTGAGTCAGAACATTCCGCGCTTTCCTGTGCAATGGGGGCAAGCGCCGCAGGCGTGAGGGCTTTTACTGCAACATCTTCTCAGGGACTGCTTTACATGGCTGAATGTATGTATTATGCATCCGGAGGCAGGTTCCCCATTGTTATGATGAATGCCAACCGTTCCACAGCATTGCCGTGGAATATTTACGGGGATCAGCGTGACAGCCTTTCTCAGCTTGACAGCGGCTGGATCCAGGCTTATGCCGAAAACGCACAGGAGAGTCTTGATCTTGCGCTTATGAGTTATTATATTGCAGAAAACAGGGATGTTTCAACGCCGTTCATGGTAAATCTGGACGGATTTATTCTGACGCATACCTATGAACAGGTTGATGTTCCTTCATCGGAGCAGGCGGATGATTTTCTGCCGCCGTTTGAAACGGATAACAAGCTTGATCCGGATAACCCGAAGAATATGGCGTTTTCTGCCGGACCTGAACATAACTATATTTTTAAATATAAAGAGCATGAGGCAATGATGAGATCAAAGTCCGTTATCAGGGAAGCTGAAGGCCGTTTCGCTGAAATTTTCGGCAGACAGTATCCGGGGCTTATTGATACATATAAAACGGATGATGCGGATTACATTCTTATTACACTTGGAAGTATTTCCGGTCTTTGCCGTGAGACTGCCGATAAACTCAGAGAAAAAGGTGTAAAGGCAGGCGTTGTAAGACTGCGCTACCTCAGACCATTTCCGTCAGAAGAGCTTTCAGAAGCTGTGAAGAATGCAAAGGCAGTAGGTGTTCTGGAGAAGGATATCTCATTCGGAAACGAAGGTACAGTCTTTACAAATGTAAATTCGGCGCTGTACGGAGCAGATATTCATATTCCGTCTTACAACTTTATCGGAGGTCTCGGCGGAAGAAATATTCCGGCCGGCTGTATTGAAGATATATTTGAAAAAATCGCACATGGAACGAGCAGGGTAAGCTTTATCGGAATCGAGGTGGAAGATCAATGAGCGTTACTGCAAAAACACTATGCAGGGATGAGTTTTTTTATGGTCATAAGGCTTGTGCAGGCTGCGGAGGCAGTCTTGCTGTCAGAAACGCATTAAAGGTGCTGGGGAAGAATGCGGTTGCCGTGCTTCCTGCCGGATGTATGTCAGCAGTCGGATTTAATTTTCCGCAGCTATGCTTTGCTAATAATGCTATTATTTCAACTTTTGCAGGTACAGCCTCCATGCTCACCGGTATTGAAGCAGGATTCCGTGCCCGCGGGATAACAGATTTCACAGCAGTTGGATTTGCAGGTGACGGAGGTACGGCAGATATTGGTATTCAGGCTCTTTCAGGAGCTATTGACCGCGGAGACAATATCATTTATATCTGTTATGACAATGAAGCTTATATGAATACCGGAATTCAGAAAAGCGGTCTTACTCCGTTTGGTGCAAAGACCACAACAACACCGGCAGGGCAAAATATTCGCGGAAATATTCGTCCGAAAAAGAATATGTTTGAGATCGCAGCAGCACATGATATTGCTTATGCTGCAACTGCAACTGTGGGATATATGACGGATTTTCTTAATAAAGTTGAAAAAGCGTCAAAAATAAAGGGAACAAAGTATATACACGTAATTGCTCCGTGTCCTACGGGCTGGGGAATACCGGTAAGCGATACGATTGACGCTGCAAGAGAGATCGTGGACTGCGGTCTCTGGTATCTTGCGGAATATGAGAACGGGGAGTTTACGCTCAATCATAATCCGGAGCATTTTACAGAGGTTGCAGACTATCTGAAACGTCAGGGACGTTTTAAGCATCTGACGGATGAAGATATTGCAGTTATTGCTGAATCAAGGGATGCAAAGTGGAAAAAAATCCGCAGTGCATGGAATATCAGATAATAAGGAGGGCAAAAATATGCCGGCACTTTCACATAGAACAGCAGGATTTACGGACTCAGTAATCCGCAGAATGACCAGGATCTCCAATCAGTACGGAGCAGTTAATCTTTCGCAGGGATTTCCTGATTTTGCACCGCCCGAGGCGATACTGAACCGCCTTGCAGAGGTTACAAAAGAAGATTTTCACCAGTATTCGATCACATGGGGAGCTCAGAACTTCCGTGAAGCTCTTGCTGCAAAATATGAGCATTTTTCAGGCAGAAGGATAGATCCCAACAGCGAAGTGGTTGTTACCTGCGGCAGTACAGAGGCTATGATGGCGGCGATGATGAGCGTGACCAATCCCGGCGATAAGGTTATTGTTTTCTCGCCGTTTTATGAGAATTATGGTGCGGATACGATACTGTCGGGAGCAGAGCCAATTTATGTGCCGCTGGTTCCGCCGTCTTTCTCATTTGACGCAGATGTGCTGGAGGAAGCGTTCAGACAGCATCCGAAAGCGCTTATTCTCTGCAATCCGTCCAACCCCTGCGGAAAAGTTTTTAATTATGAGGAACTGAAAATTATTGCAGATCTGGCTGAAAAATATGATACATTTGTTATAACAGATGAGGTTTATGAGCATATTGTTTATGAGCCGAACAAGCATGTCTATTTTGCGGCGCTTCCGGGTATGTGGGAACGCACTATTTCATGCAGCTCTCTTTCAAAGACCTATTCCATTACAGGCTGGCGCCTGGGATATGTAATTGCACCTGCAAATGTGATTGATACTGTAAAAAAAGTTCATGATTTTCTGACAGTTGGTGCAGCAGCTCCATTACAGGAAGCAGCAGTAGTGGGTCTGAATTTTGATGATGCATACTATGCCGGATTACAGGCGAAATATACCGAGAAACGTGATCTTTTCCTTAAAGGACTTGACGATCTTAATATACGGCATACTGTTCCGGAAGGAGCATACTACATTTTACTTGATGTATCTGAATTCGGCTATGAAAGTGATGTTGAGTTCTGTGAAACTCTGGCAAGGGATGTAGGCGTAGGTGCCGTGCCAGGTTCGAGCTTTTTTAAAGAACCTGAAAACAGATATATACGTCTTCATTTTGCAAAGAAGAATGAAACTTTGAATGAGGCTCTGAACCGTCTTTCAGACCTGAGAAAGAAAATAGGCGTCAGAGGCTGATATGCACCATTGCATATAAAGATAGTTTTTTTCTATAACTTTTGATAACTATTACATATTAGACAAATAGGAATGATAGGCGTATAATAGATATATCAAAAGGAAAGGAGGCAATCACTTATGGCAGTAAGAATTCAGGCGTATACGGTCATCAGTAAATTGCCGGTACAATTCACCATACGATGTCGGGCTGAGCGAATGTGACTTTGCTTGTATATCATTGTAAGTATATAAATAACAGAAAGGCTATGGTGAATTTTATGAAAAAATCAATTCTTGCAGGTTTGCTTGCTATTACACTGCTGTCTTCTCTGACAGCTTGCTCGAATACAAATGGAAACAACAGCTCGTCCGGCGGAGAATCATCGCAGGCGGCACAGGATAATTCAAACGGCGGGTATGCACTCGAAAAAACAGACTTCAATCTTGGTTATCTGAACTCTACTGCTCATCTTCTGGCATTTGTGGCACAGGAAGAGGGATATTTCAAAGAGGAAGGACTTAACGTGACCCTGACTCAGTTTTCCAGTGCGGCGGAGCTTGTGAATGGTCTGGAATCGGAAAAGCTTGATGTTGCCTTTATAGGTTCAGTACCAACACTTACGTTCCAGAGCCAGGGGCATGATATTACTATTTTCGGCGGAGCAATGACGAATGGTCATGGATATGTTATAAAACCGGAATATACTGAAGGTGTCGACAATGTGGATATCAATATTTTAAAGGGAAGAAACGTTGCTTCTGTCAAAAACAGCGTACAGGACGCGGAGCTTCAGATCCTTCTCAAAGATGCCGGCATTGAAATCGGCGAGGGAGACGATAAGGTAAATATTGTTTATTTTGACAGTCAGAAGGATGCATATGCGGCATTGCAGAATAAGACAATTGACGCTGCTTCCGTTTATTCTCCGTATGCGTCTCTTGCAAAGGGGCAGGGCTATGAGGTGGTTTACTACTGCTCAGATGAAGAAGCGCTTAAAAACCAGCCGTGCTGCCGTCAGGTCGCATCAACGTCTGCACTGAATGCAAGTCCGAATGCTTATACGGCATTTGAAAGAGCGCTGATAAAAGCATATAAATTCTCTCAGGAGAATGAAGACGGAACAATTAAGGATGTCCAGAAATACATAGATATTGAAGAAGACTATATCAGAACCGAGGTTTACGGAGGCTCTGCAATTTCAAGTCCGGATCCTGACAAGCAGGGAACACTCACTTTAAAGGACACTATTGTAGAGCTTGGCTATACAGACGATTATGACATAGAACCGTTTTACAACACGGAAATTTATCAGAGTGCTTTAAACAGTCTTCTGACAGAAAATTCCGGGAATGAAGTATATCAGTCACTTCAGGAGCATTTTAATGAGTACGAATAAAATAGAAATAAGAAATCTCACAGTAAATTACACTGAAAAGAAACGAAGCTTTACAGCACTCAGAAACGTATCCTTTGATGTGAAAAACGGTGAATTTGTAAGTATTATCGGTGCAAGCGGGTGCGGAAAATCAACACTGCTCAGTGTTCTGGAGGGAATCTATGAGGCTGCGGAAGGTACTGTTACCATAGACGGAAAACCGCTGAACGGTACAGGCTCTGAGCGCGGGGTTGTATTTCAGCATTATTCCCTTTTCCCATGGATGACAACAAGAAAAAATGTTGCATTCGGAATAGCGCAGGTCAATAACGAACTTTCTAAAACTGAACGGCTGAAAATTGCCGATGAGTTTCTTGAAAAGGTAGGACTGGGAGATTTTAAGAACAAATATCCGTCACAGCTCTCTGGCGGTATGCAGCAGCGTGCCGCCATTGCGAGAGCGCTTGCAATGAATACTGAAATTCTTCTTATGGATGAACCGTTCAGTGCGATAGATGCAAAAAATCGTATTGTTCTTCAGGAACTGCTGCTCAGTCTCTGGGAAGGCGACGATACTGAGGAACGTAAAACAGTCGTATTTGTTACACACGATATTGACGAAGCGATCCTTCTTTCTGACAGGATAGTTGTTATGACTTCTCATCCGGGAACGGTCAATCAGATAGTTGAAGTGCCGTTCAGCCGTCCGAGAAAACGTACAGAGCTGATACAGACCAAGGAGTATGGAACATTCAGAAATAAACTGCTTTCAATGTTTTACAATGATATTGCAGACAGGATCGGCGGAGATGAGGTGGTATTATGACCTTGAAAAAACGGTTTCTAAGGGTTACACATCTGCTTTTTATAGTGCTTTTACTGGTTCAGCTTCTTCCTGACCGGTCATCAAAAGAAGTATTTACATCTTACCTCATAATCTTTTCAGTGATTGTTGAAGTGCTGACTTTATCTGTTTCCTTTTTGATAAAAAAGGAAGAAAGCCTTACGCTGACACTGGACATTATAGGATTTATATATGCTTTTATAACAATCTGGACGCTTGTAACAGCGAAGTTTGACCTGCTTAACGATCTGCTGTTTCCGGCACCCGGAAAAGTAATAGAACAATTTACAGAGGACTGGGACAAGATATTTATTAATATTAAAAGTTCAGTCGGGATTATAATTCAGGGTTTTCTGCTTGCTGTTATTGCTGCGATTCCCCTTGGACTTATCCTGGGCTGGAATGCAAGACTTGGAAGTGCTGCTGCATATCTGTCGAAATTTTTCAGTGCGATCCCTCCTATTGTTTATATTCCGTATGGAATCGCATTGCTTCCCACATTCCGTTCTGTATCTGTTTTCGTTATTTTTCTGGCGTCATTCTGGCCGGTTTTTGCAGGTACTATGAGCGGCGTTCTGAACGTGGACAAGAAGATCATTGATTCTGCAAGGGTGCTTAATGTGAAAAAATCATCCATGCTGTTTTCGGTTATTCTGCCTGCGTCTCTTTCGCAGATCTTTCTGGGCTGCAACCAGGGGCTGAGCGTTTCGTTTATACTTCTGACATCGGCAGAGATGATAGGCGCAAGGGACGGAATGGGCTATTATGTCAAGTATTACTCTGATTTCGGAGATTATACCAGAACTATAACCGGTCTGCTTGTTATCGGGATCGTTGTTATTGCGGTCACATTTTTATTTAATAAATTTCAGAATTATCTTCTCAGATGGAGAAAGTGATATATTAAGGAAAGAGGCGGAAAATGACTTTACAGCAGCTGCATTATGTAATTGTTATATCTGAAACAGGCTCTATGAATAAAGCAGCCGAACAGCTTTATATTGCTCAGCCGTCACTGACAAGTGCGGTAAAGGAACTGGAAAAGGAGATTGGTATAACGATCTTCAACCGTAGCGGCAGGGGAGTTTCACTGACAAGTGACGGCATAGAATTCCTGACGTATGCAAGACAGGTGTATCAGCAGTATGAGACTTTACAGGAAAAGTATACAGGAGGCAGCGTTAAGAAAAAGTTCGGAGTTTCTGCCCAGCATTATTCCTTTGCTGTAAAAGCTTTTGTTGAAATGGTGAAGCAGTTCGATACCTGTGATTATGAATTTGCTGTTCGTGAAACAAAAACATCTGAAGTTATTGAAGATGTCACCACTCTCAAAAGTGAAGTAGGCATACTCTATCTCAGCGATTTTAACAGGCAGATGATGAACAAGATCTTTCATGCGAATCACCTTGAATTTCATAAGCTTATTGACTGCGGTGTTTATGTTTATATCTGGAAAGGACATCCTCTTGCAAAAGAAAAGGAGATAACATTTTCGGATCTGGAAAGCTATCCGTGTCTTACCTTTGAGCAGGGGGATAAAAGCTCTTTTTATTATGCTGAGGAGATTTTCAGTACAAATGATTATGCAAGAGTCATTAAGGCTTCTGACCGTTCCACAATGCTTAATCTTATGAAAGGGCTTAACGGTTATACCTTCTGCTCCGGCATAATCTGCGGCAGTCTTAACGGATCGGATTATACCGCTGTTCCTCTTGCTGATGAGAGCAGTATTATGGAAATAGGATACATTACGAGAAAAAATGTTTTGCTCAGCGATATGGGTAAAGTGTATCTTGAAGCTTTGAAAAAATATCTTGAGTTTAAGGAATGAAATGAGTTATAGAAAAAATCTATTGCTTGCTATTATTAAAGCATATTAGACAAATAGGAATTATAGGTGTATAATATTTACAGAAACAGAGATACTGTTGCAGAATATTTGGAGGTGCATATATTATGAGCAATACAGCTGCTGAAAAGAAATACTGGAATGAAGAGATAGAAACAATGCCAAGGAATGAGCTTGAAAAGCTCCAGCTTGAGCGTCTTAAAGAGATCGTTAAATTTTCATATGATAACGCTCCGTACTATAAGCGTTCATTTGATGAGGCAGGAGTAAAGCCGGAAGATATTCATGAGCTTTCAGACCTTGCAAAATTTCCTTTTATCAATAAGATTACAGAACGTGAAACACAGGGAGTAGGTTCGTTTCTTGGAGAGCTTTGTGCAGTTCCTGAGGAAGATGTTGTATTTATTTCCACATCCACAGGCTCTACCGGTGTTCCGACAATGAGCCCGTTCACAAAGCAGGATTTTGATGAATTTCAGGATACGGAAAGCCGATGGTTCTGGCAGATAGGAATGAGACCGAAAGACCGTTATGTTCATGCGCTGAACTTTTCGCTTTATGTGGGCGGACCTGACGTTATCGGAGCTCAGAATCTTGGAGCACTATGTATCTGGGGCGGAACGCTTCCAAGCGAAAGACTTCTTTACATACTCAAAACATATCAGCCTACAATAATCTGGACAAGTCCGTCCTATGCATGGCAGCTTGGCGAAAAGGCAAAGAAAGCAGGAATTGATCCTAAGAAGGATCTGTCGATCAAGAAGATTATTGTAGCCGGAGAGCTTGGCGGTTCTATTGATGCAACAAGAAAGGCTATTGAGGATCTGTGGGGAGCAGAGCTGTACGATTTCTATGGTCTGTCCGATATATTCGGCGCCTGCGCCGCAATGTGTGAAGCGAAAGACGGACTTCACATTGCAGAGGATCAGATCCTTGTTGAAACGGTAGATATCCATACCGGAGAAATTCTGCCGCCCGGTCAGGTGGGAGAGCTTGTATATACCACACTCCGCAAGCATGCAAGACCTATGATCCGTTTCCGCAGCGGTGACATTGGCTGGATCGATAATACCCCTTGCAAATGCGGTCGTACTCATGGCAGGATTCACATCAACGGAAGAAAAGACGATATGTTTATTGTTTCAGCTGTTAATGTATTCCCGAGTGATATTGAAGCTGTTATTCATGAGCTTGACGGAATTACAGGCGAATACCTGATCCGTGTATTTGAAAAAGACTTTACATGCAAATATTCAGTGGAAATTGAGAAGAATGAAGATAATCCTGAGAGCGATGAAGAAGTTGCAGCAAGAGCATCTGCAGCACTGAAAGCGAGAATCGGTGTTAAGCCGTATACAGTTAAGGTTTATCCTGACGGCGGTCTTGATACACGTTCGGAGCATAAATCCAAGCGTATTATTGATGAAAGAAAACTGGATTATACGATTTAAAAATGTTAACGGGATGTTATAACTTCTCGGTATAATAACTAATATAAACGACACTTCGAACGGTTTCGGAGCGTAACAAAGGCCCTGACAGTAACGGAAAATTACAGTCAGGGTTGTTTTTTAGTATCAAAATAGTAACGTTTGATACTAAAAAATGATTTGCTCACATTCCACACATCATTTCATACAGCCCAGGTACTGATGAAGTCGCCAGTATCTGCGCTGCCGTTGCCATATCAATAACTGCGTGACCTGCCATAATCGGCAGAGGATTTCGGTGCTTATGATAATGCCAACAAATAATAATGGTAAGGGGCAGAAAGGATAAAAAGCGGTAGATTATGTATCTTATGTCAACCAGCGTGGGTATAAAGCTGTGCTGTAATGCAAAAAAGAAGGCGGGAACGAGAACTGCTCCGTATTTGTTTTTGATTTGATTTACGCCGCAGCCTAAGTATATCCCCTCCTCAGCAAATGCAGTTGATACAGGTAATATGGCGATATTGATGATTGCAAGAGGTAAGGGTATAGGAGCAATCATCATAGGCGGAGCGTAGGGTATAACGTCGTAGCAGATAAAGCCTGCAAGATACATTCCGCCAATTCCCACAAGGAGAACGAGAAAAATCATTGCAATAATCTGCTTTGGATTTGTTTTACCCTTTTCGTAGTTTATAAGCCTTGCAAAACTGCCTCCCATTTTCTTTGCGATTAAGACGAGGAAAAATATTGTAACAACATTCACTATGCTTGCGGCAACAGACCAGATATTGCTGATTTCATCAAGACTTTTCCCCGTAATGACAGCGCCGATAATGAATATCAGCAGAAATAAAATGCACCTGAATGGCAGAAGAAAATATAGTTTTTTATTATTCATTTGCACCCTCCAAAAGCATTGTTACGATATCGGAAATGAACAGGTCACGCTCCGGTTTTTCGGCAAGATTATAGCCCGTTATCGCCTTTGAGTTTTCTCCCGAAAGAAAGGCTGTCTGCATTATCGAAGCAAGAGAAAATGCTATAAGCTGCTTTTGGCTTTCGGGGATATTACTGCGGATTGCTAAGCTAAAACCAAGCTGTGTAAGGGCTGAGTTGCTTTGGGGCTGATAGCCTCTGAAGTCGGACAGAATTGAGATTTTTACAATGGCGTAGTTGGCATACAGAAAGTCAAAGGTCTGTTGTGCAAAGGAAATTAGCCGTTCTTTATCGGTAAGACCGTCATTTTCGGCGTAGTCCTTTTTGTCTGGAGAAAAGCGCATAAGAACCTTGTTTATAATACGCTGAACGCAGATTGAAATAAGATTTTCCTTGCTTTCAAAATGGTAGTTTATAAGACCCAGTGCCACTCCGCTTTTTTCGGCAATAGAACGGGCGGTGATTGTGTTAATGTCGCCGCCGGACTGCTCTATAAGCTCGGTTGTGGCGGTAATGATTGCTTCTTTTACTTCTTCTTTGTTTCTCATAAGCCCTCCTTGAACATTGTTCAGTTATATTATACTGAACAATGTTCAATTTGTCAAGAGCAGAATTTTACCCCTGACTGTAACGAAAAATTACTGTCAGGGGTATTTTTTAGTATCAAAATAGTATCAACAGCATTTAATAAGTGCGGCAAATCGCGTATCTGCGCCGTTCACACTGGAAATGGTATTATTCCCACTCGCTCCTAAAAAGATGATTTTAACGGAATTCCGTTAGACGATTTAGCTTGTGGTATTTTTATTATTTGAATTGTATGTCAGATTTGGAGTGTCTGATTTTTTGTTGCCATTGTGTTGCCATGACTTTAATGCCAAAGTAATAACTTGGACATCATAATTTATAGGCAAGGTTGTATAAAATCAGTATCAATCAAGTTTATAGTGATATGCTCCAGCTTCGGTCATGGTTTGCACCTTAAAATCTTTATCTTTCAACGCACTAGTAATTAGTGATTTCTTGTACGGCACATGAAGTGTAGCAACTTTATCCATATTGTCTCGAAACTTCGGTAACTTATTCCATAAATCCGTCACCTGCTTTCGCATACCAGTCGAGCACCAAATATCGGATTTTTCTTTGAAATCTGGATATATAACAATTACAGGAAGTCCCTTTGTGTTAATTCCGTAGTCAACCTCTTCTCGAAGAGCTTGACTGTTTTGGGTGTTGGCACTTAAAAATAGCACAATGTTTTTTGATACATTAAGCCTATCATGTAATCTTTTCTTTAATGTTTCCCACTCACTACCATCACGAACATTATACGTTTTTGCATGGGCATCAACAAATGGGAAAGTGCTATCGGCTCCCTTCCATGCCCGGAGCTGATTATAATAGAGAAAGTCTGGTGTAGCATTAGCCCCAAGATTAGATTCATTGAAAGGCTCTGCTACATAAAATGCAGTATAATTTGCTGTTCTGTTTGACATATTCTACCTCCTTGGTATTGTATGAAATATATCTTTATATTCATATAGTGGAATGTCTCCAATATCACCGTATATTATAATTTTGACTCCTGAGTTAAGACTTACACCGCTGCTGTTAAGAGTACATAACATACACCTCAACAAATCATCCTTATGTTTTGGACCATCATCAAATCTAGCAATACCGGCGCCAAGTAAAGGAAGTGCTATATCTTGACTTGCATATACACGGTCAATTTCTTTCCACATTTTCATGAGCATACGTTCATACTTAGCCATGTTTGTATGAGACTCATAACGAGAATTTAACTCTGTCATTGCAAGCATTAGATATGTATGATTGTCAATGCTGCTATTATATGGAATTATTGTCCCAAGCGGAAAATCATACAAATCATCACTATTCTTATTAAGCCCCAGTCGCCTTGCTTCAGCCTCTACCGTTTTGTCTATTTCATCTTTGCTCCCATGTTCCAAAACCAACTGTCCATGTAATGATTTCTTCGATATTACAATGTCGTCCACGATGGTATTAAAATGAGTATCACAGCCGATAACTCTTAAGCCTTGAGCTTCAAATATATTTCCACAATCAACAGATACCGATGTTTGCCGAATAGTTAGTTTTACCGAATTGTTAAAGATTCTTCCTAAAGTAATATAAGTGATGGCACATATTATTAAAAACGCAACAATAACAATGCCGGTTCGTAACAACAAACTAGATCCTTTACAATCTCCCAATGAAATCCCGAGTATAGATAAGATTGTTGAAATCATGCCCAATATCGTCACAGAGATGATGATGCTATCCCTAATTTGTTTTGAAAGGCTATTGTACCATTTGTATATCCTGTTCATAACCCACTAAATGCTCCTATTCGTTATTTTGAATGCTCGTGAAAATCCACTTTATAGTTGCTTGTTCAGTATCTTCTTCAGAAATACTTATTATTTAAAGTGCATATAGGATATGGAATATCTGATTTTTGCCGTTACTATTGAAGAATCAAATCAGCAATCTCACTAGAGATTTCTTCTATTGTATTAATGGCAGTATTTCTGGCAAGTTTATCCACTAATGAAGGACTGAAATCTATGACTTCCTTTTTGGTGATATTGTGCCAGATTGGAAGAATGATTTGCTCGCCTGATACTGCTTTGGTTATAATCCCGTCAAGCTCATAATTAGTCCATCCCTTTTTGATGAAGTCCTTAGAAATAACCACAATACCAAAACGGCTGTTTGCAAGACCTTTATCAATTTTACGGCGAAGACTGTCTCCTATCTTCATTTCAAACTCATCATACCATACCTTTACGCCCTTTTCGACTAAATTATTGGCAAGAGGACGGACGATTTCGTCTTTATCTTCGGAAGCATGAGAGATGAAAACATCGTACTCAGGATCAGCATCTATGTCGCAATCAATTCCAAAACCTCTGTTATGTAATAGAGATGGCATAGATGAAAGCGGCGGTTGCTGTTTTATAGTAGGCAACGCAGTAGGCAGAACTCTAACCGATGCATTCACAGTTCCACTTAAACCTCTCATATCTATTGCTACATGCCAATGACCAGAATGAGGAACTGCAAGACGAATAGGAGATTGCTTAGCAAGTCCTCCAGTATAGTGATAATTTCTTCCATTCTTATAATTGTTAAAATTTGTACTATCAAGTAGTTGTACATTAGCTGCATTGCCCTTTAATACAATTTCAACAATTCTTCCTTTTTCAAGATTCCCTAAATCTGTGTGAATAAACTTCATTCAATTTCCTCACTTTCTATGCTTTGTTTTGTCGACGAGTACGAATGTAGTTGCGCCGTTTGAGGTGGGAGGGACGGTTTTCCCTTTTACAAGTGTAACTTCTGTATTTCCACCAACAGGTTTGTACTGACCTGAAACAGGGGCTTTCTGCCCGGTTTTTGTTTTTGTAGCCATATTGACCACTCTCCTTAAAAATTATTTTAAAGAGATTACATGCTTTATTTTTACTTTCTGTCGACAAAAAATTATTGCATTACGTGAGAAAAAATGATATAATAGAAGTTGCTACACAGGCTAAAGTATCATATTTTGAATGTAATGCTTTTGCCGACTTAAGAGATGCCCCTCATGCGGGCATCTTTTTTCATGTAATCACTTTATTGCATATTATCAACAATGATATTAGGCATAGCTCCAAAAGCACCTTGTATCATTTTTTGACCTAGTTTATCATGATTCCTTAATCCAGGAATATCGCTGATGTGTATTATTGAACTTTCTCCGTAGGTGTTTTTATCCATCAACCAAACCTCATCTCGCTGAACAGATTCGTCTATAAGTTGTACATTATGCGTAGTGCAAATCAACTGAGCATTATACGGATTAGTTTCAGGATTATAAAATAGCTCAATCATCTTCTTGACTACTGTAGGATGAAGTCCGTTCTCAATTTCATCAACTATAAGAATATTTCCGGTACTAAGCGTATCAAATATCGTTGGTAATATATTGAGTAGCTTTATTGTTCCATTAGACTCAATTTGTAAAAATGGAAGTACACTTCTTTCCACAGCTTTATGATTATCATAGATATTATGTGTTGACTTAACATCTACCCTAACGCTTTTTAGAACAACCGCACGGTTCTCAAAATCTTCTGATTCAAGCGAGCGCTTTTCGACTTTTTCTTCATTGAACTCAACTTGTATATCTTCCAATGTAGGATCAGCACTCTTAAGTATTTTGAGGTACTCCTCTTTCTTTTTAGCTGAAAATGTTTCTTCATCAAGGTTTGAGAGTCCTCTCATGGCAGCCATATTGACTACTTGAATATTCGTGATAGTTGATACTATCATAGTAGCTGTTTCATTGTTAAGAAATGATGCCATTGACAAGCAAAGGGCATTATCCTTAACCACGTGAACATTATTTTGAAGTGACTTCAACTCGGATTTAAGCGTTATACTCTCATATTTGGGCGATGTGCGATTTAGGATAGTTTCTGTACGCCGTTTCTTTTTAGTTAGCTTTTCTGATAAAATATCGTGATTTTCAGCAACTGAGAAAGAATACGTATAAAGCACATCTTCGATAATTATTTGCACAGCATATGATGTAGATCGTTCTTTACTAGAAATGTCAAATTTAAAATGGTTTCGCTGTGCTGCTAATTCATCCTTGAATGGAAGCATATCAAGTAGTTGAGGATTGTTTGATGCTCTGATAGGCGAGAGCATAATAGCCCTCTGTATCTGTAATATTATTTTGCAAAAGTTCGACTTACCAGAGCCGTTTGCACCGTAAATATAGGCTATCTTATTGAATTGCTGATTATCGCCTGCAAAAAAAGTATGATTTTCTATAATTTGCCCTTTTGGAACAGATGTTTCCATATCAAAAGTTATCGTACCGTTGAAAGGTCCGAAATTCGTCGCTGATATGGATTTCAAAATAGCGTTTTTCATGACACTCCCTCCAACAATTAGTATTATATACCATATTATTATGCTTGTCAAGCGTTATCTTAACTTTTTACTATTTTTTTGTAAAATATGCGATTAACTAGGCTTATTTTTGACATAATAGATTTAGTTTTACTTTATATATGCTTTTTTTGCGTAGTTCTAAGTTTAGAGTAAAAAGTTAAATAATCTTGAAATAATATGTATTATAATCGCCACTACTTTTCTAAGTAATGGCGATTGTTCTTTATTCCTGTCCCAACTTCCTCAAATTACAATTTCTGCAAATTCTCCGGAACGGTTTTGCTGCTCGTAGGCATAATGATTGTGGATATCAGAAAATATCCTAATACTGAGGTTTCTTTCATCGCCTTCAAGCTGAAACATTCCATACCTATACAATACTATGAAATGTAATTTATATAAGTACAATATTATTTCACTGGAGGAATCGGCGGTATCTTACTAAACACTTCTTTGATTTCCTCAACAGCTCCAGCATTTATCCATTCGGTCATACCTACTTTCCATACCAGGCTATCAGAAGTGAATTGTCCTGCTAATGCCATCTGCTTTAATGTATTTAAATCAAACGGTCCGGTAGGCTGACCATTAACTGCAACATGATATGTAGCTGTTGGAACAGGCGGAGGTGTTGTTCCCGCAGTAGTTTGCTGACTCATTCCCGACATCATATTATTCATCATGCCTGCCATATTCTGACCGACAGCACCACCAAGAGCCATACCAGCCATCATTGCAGCAGGATTAAAGCCTGCTCCACTACCTCCTAAATCCACACTTCCGGCACCATTAGCGCCCATTTGCCCTAACGCATTTGCACCGGCAATACCGACCTCAGCCTGTTTTTCTGTCTGGAATGCAGCAAAGTTTGCACTCTGTGTCTGCTTATGCTGTGCATACTGTGCTTCTTCACGCTGAATCCGCAAGGTTTCCTCATAGTTTTCAGCTTCAATACGCTGTTTATCATGAATATTTTTGATGTTTGCAGCAGTTTGTGCTTCAACTGTAGCAGTAGTAACATTCTGAGTAACAGCCATGAGTCTGGCATATCCGTCACTTGTTTTATCAATCTCAATTACCCCGATATCAACACCTGAAACAGTAACGCCGAATGTTTCTTTCAAACGTTCACTTATGTCATACTCTATCGTATCGTTAATCAAAGAAATCTTACTTTCAATTTGAATGACAGGAATATTATTAGCAGTAGGAGCATTAGCGACAGTATCTTTTACATATCGGCTTACAGCGTCACGAATCTGCTTCTGAAAATCATCAAGATTAAAACTGCTGAGTTTATGTAATTTAATAAATTCTCTGTAATCAGAAATATGAAAGCTGACAGTACCTCTGACGGCGACAGGAACACCAAAATCCGCAAATCTGGGGTCATATACATCAAAAAACGGTACGGCAAATTTCGTCTGAATAATATTCGCAAGATTAATAAAATATACTTCAGCCTGGAACGGAGTACCACCTTCATAAGCAAGACCAACAATACTTGCAAGTACGGGAAAATTTGCGGTTTTTATAGTCTGGTCAAAGGGACCTTCGATGAAATCCTGCATAGTTTCGTTTTTCTGCTTGTACACAAATACAGCTACTTCGCCGTCTTTTACACGAAGGGAAGAACCCCAGCGAATTGCGTTTTCACGATTGCTTTCGCCCTGCTGAACGCCAGACGGATGCCATTTCCAGATAAGATATGATGGTTCATCACAGCGGATTTCATCCATAAAACCGCCAGTTCTTTTATTACTTTTAAATAATCCCATGTTATCACTTCCTTTTTGAATTTAACGATTTAACAAACATAACTGCTATAACTATTAATGTTGCGCCTCCGGTTAATTCCATAATAGAACCATTTTCATTAAATAATTCTTGTAGTAAGGCCCCCATAATTAGCGAAATGACACCACAAGCAATACCAGCACCAGCATCAGCAAGTCCGGCATTCCTTTTTCCGATAACAAATGCTCCTATAATCATTACAAGCATTCCACCAAAATGAAATATAGATGTGTTTGCTTTGGATATGACATCTAAAAAGAAAGCCAGAACAAAAAGAAGCAATCCACACCACATTACACTTGTTCGTAAAATAATAGCTGCAATATTATTATTTCTAACCTTTATTGTCGATTGATTTATCTGACTGTGAGTTTGGTTATATATATTCTGAACTTTAATAAAATCAGCATTATCTCCAAATAATAATCTTGCTTTTTGATAACCCTGTTCAATTTTTGTAAGCCATGCATCAGATACAGATTTTGAAACTCCATTTCCGCTAATACTTTGTTCAGCATTGAAATTAGTTGCAGCAATAATCATGAATTCAAAAACATCTTCTTTATTATTAGGTATGGGGTAACTTCTTATTATTTCAATCTTTTGAGCATCATTTATTGCATTTTCTATTCTTTTTGCAAAGTTTTGAACAGTTTCTGATGATTTTGTTCCTCGAAGTTCAAATCCGCAAGCAGGACAGTTAGAAACAAATGAATCCAGAACTTCTCCGCAATTAGGACATTTATGTATTTCCCCGTCATATATTGATTTGCGCTTTGAATTGTCATTATTTGTTGGTGTTCCGCACTCGGAACAGAATTTTGTCCCGTCGGCTAATTGTTTACCGCAGTTAATACAAAATGGCATATAATCACCCCTGTAGCCTATATATTATCATTTTCATATTTTATAGCATCACATATATCACCTATATTACAATCAAGATACTCACATATACGCAAAAGCACAGACAAAGCCACTTCCTCATTCCTACGCAACTTTGTCATAGTACCCGTAGCAATATTCAAATCCTTTCGCAACGTCGCCGGCGATATTTCTTTTTCAATAAGCAGTATCCACAGCTTTTTGTAACTTATTTTTATGACGAGCACCTCTCTGGTAGTATTATTGATTCTATATTTAATATACACCTTCGTCTTGAAATTGTCAATACATATAGATAAAATTCACAAGAACTTGTTGAAAATTGCCATGTATGAGCATCTGCTTTTGTCTGATTTTTACACATACACCATAGCCTCAAACACTCCCTCCCTCGCACAAAGTCTTACCATATTCGCAAGACCATTAGCTTTTGGTAGGTCACCGTCATTCAAAGCAGCATGGTATTCCTCATCATTATCCAGCCACTTTTCCACTTGACTTTCAATAGCAGTTGAAACCTTGACATCAAGATCGTCAAGATAGCTAACAATCTCGCCGCTGTCAACCAACTTTCTCAGCCTTTCTTTGTGATGTTCCGCAGAAAAGTTAAGATGATAGCGAATGTGGTCAGAACTGTAACATTTCTCAGTTTCCGACTGTGTATCAGCATCAAAGTGCCTGATCACACATTTATCGGTGTCCAGTACCCATACAGGTACATTTTTCTGACGTTATAAATCTTTTCTTTACTTCTGATAATCATATAAAATTCCTCCCATTATTCAAGTTCCTGTGATTTTCTTTTTGCAGGCTTGCTTTGTATCTGCTGTTCACGCTGTGAACAAATCTGCTCCTGCAATGCTTTTACTTTTTTGTAAGTAACTGGTTCAAAACGCTCCAAAAGACTGACCAATTCTTCAAGTTCACTTGTATAAGATTTCAACGAATTATTTTCCTTGTAAAGGTCTCTGTTTCTGGACGAAAGCTGTCTGTTTCTCTCACGAATATCTGCATTTTCTTTGGAGAATTTCCTGTTTTCCTCCCGGACTTCATAAACCGTACTCTCACTTTTGTACATTGCCTTGTGTGCTGCCATAATGCGTTTTTTCATTTCAGAAGCGATTTCTGCAATTTGCTTACGGTATTTCATTGCCGAAATCGGATTTTTTATCAGCTCATCAAGTTCCTTGCACAGATCATCAAATGCAAATTCAAGCCTTGACGTTTTTTCAAGATCCGGCAGATAGTTTAGGATTTCGTTGCGCTCCTGCTTTTTCTGTTCGATTTCAGCTTCGATTTTTGCATTTTCCGTTGCGAGTTCCTCAGATTTTTTAATCTGCTCCTTGTATTCATCAACCGTCATTGTCCCTCTGGATTTCTCCGGCGGGAGTGGCTGAATCCCATGTTCAAGGCATATCTTATTCAGGACTTTAATTTCTGACGCTCTCCACCGGGCAATCGCACCTTTGCCCTCACCAAATCCCATTTCTTTCAGAGCCTGAGCAATACCGTTCTGCGTGTCTTGTCCACGCTTGTAATGTCCAACAGGAATGTAGTCGATGTGTAAGTGCGGAGTTGCCTCGTCCATGTGCAGAACTGCATTGAAAACATAGAAATTAGGATTCCTCAGCTGAAAGCCTGCCATAAATTCTTTCAGACAGTCAGCAACAAGTTCTGCATCTTCTGTACCTATACCCGAATCCTCCATTTTGCCGACCTGTACAACATCTTCATAAAAACTTTTTCGTTTATCGACAGCGGTCACAACAGAACTGGACGGTTTCTGATGAAACAGCGACTCATAATATGTACCGTGAATTTTTCTGTCATTACGTTTCTGACGAGCATTGTATCTCTCTGTCGATTCACCGAAAAGCTGTTCATACGCTTCACCGACAGGCTGAGATATGAATGTGATGTTGTCTTTGATTCTGGAGCGGTCAACATTCTCCGCAATAAAATCTCTGTTATTGTGTGTCAGAGAACCTTTTCCCTGACAGAATGAAATGCGTTTTTCTTTCATAGCTTTCTCTCTTTCTCTGTATTAAGATTGCTTACGCAAATGTCCATGACGGACGAATAAAATTGTTTCCGAACGATAGAAACTATCACAGAAACAAACGGTGCGCAGCACCGATTACAAAGGGCTGCGCCGTTTGTAACGCCATAATACTTGCGCCGGGGAAATACCCACAGCCCAAGTATATATGCCGCCCTTTCGGGGAAAATTCCTGAAAGGAAATTACTGGCGGAGCAGTCTGCCGTGACGATGCGTGTCGATGGTGACGGTCTTTTACATATCCCGCAAACATCGTCACGACCGTCACACATCGTCACGCTCAGTAGCTTGTGGCGAGAAAATTTTCTTGTTCCTCTGGTGTCATTTCGCTAAAGGCTTTATTTTGACTGCTGCTCCTTACCCACATTTCGCAGGCATTCGGATCACCCTCAACAGGTGTGTACCGATATTCCTCGTCTTCTGTTTCCGTATCAGGTTCAGGCTTAACCAGTATCGGATGATTTTCGTCATAGCGGAGCTGAATCATTCTTCCGCTGTGAGTACGCTTATTTGTATATCGAATGTAGTATTCATTGTAAAGTCTGCTTGCATTGACATTCAGTTTCATAGAAAGTACATTCGGCTTGATTTCAAAATCAAGGCAGAGTTTTTCAATCAGTTCAGTTGCAGTACCGTCCCAGGCAGGATTGTTCTCGTTCACAAACTTGCCGACTGCTTCAAGCAAAGGTTCCGGCGGTTCTTTCCATAAATCAGTTTCTGCACGGTCAAGTTCCCATAACAGCTTTTCCATGTTTCTGTTCAGATAGAGTTTCTGATCCTGCTGATCTCTGCCTGATATTTCAAGCATTGCAGAACATGAGGTTCTCTTTTCCTTGTGGAGCAGAAAAGCTCCGTCAGCAGCACCCAACAGACCATTTGTACCCGATATCATATCGAACTTATCATCAGACTGCTGTTTTCGGGTATGGTGAACAAGCAAAAGACATATACCGCAGCTGTCAGCCAATTTTTTTAGCTTAGTAATAATTTCATAATCACTTGCATAGCTGTAAGACTCACCGCCTGCATCACGAACTTTCTGAAGAGTGTCAATGATAATCAGCGAAGTATCAGGATTATCCATGATAAAACCTCTGATCTGTTCTTCCAGTCCGCCTTCAATATGCTTTGCAGATGTTGAAAAGTGTAGCTTATCTGTACTTTCAGTACCAAACATTCTGTACAAACGCTCCTGCAAACGGTGAAAATCATCTTCAAGCGCAAGATATAGAACAGTACCTTGTCTGACAGTATAATTCCAGAGCGGTGTGCCTGTGCTTACATGGTATGCAAGCTGAGCCATAAAGAAACTTTTCCCAGTTTCGGCGCACCAACAAAAAGGTATGTTCCCGGGTAGAGCAAGCCGTCAATAATCGGAGCTTTCTTTGTGTAAACACAGTTGTACAACTCACTCATTGAAATTGTGGGAAGAAAGTAAGGATTCATCTTATTTAAGTAATCATCAATATAAGGGTTGCGGAAATCATATTTTTCTGGTATAATAACAGTGGTATTTTTTTTGATGACTGCTCCGCATCTGCGCCAACAGATGCAAATGGAGCGGTCTTTTCTTTTTCTGTAAGCATTATTTTTCTCCTTTCATGCCGTCCAGTGTTACAGTAATAAGCTGTATCGTAGACAGAAGCTCATCATTCACCGCAGAACTGTTTTCTATCTTTTTCAGTTCCGCAAGTACTTCAGCAAGCTGATTTTTCAGCGCCTTGTAAACTCTGGGATTACCTTGCACCACTACATCACGATTTAACAAGCGTTTCACAATATAATCCTGTTTGGTAAGTCCCGAAAGTGCTACTGCTGAGTTTATCAGTTTATCTTCTTCGGGGGATACACGGAAACCAATAGTTCTGGAACGGAATCTGTCTTTGCTGTCAAGGTTTTTGGCTGACATTTTCATCACCGCCTTTCTTTACTTCATCAAGCTTATTTGCCATTTCTGTCTGTTTAGATGGAAACAAGTGTGCATAGCGATATGTAATCTCAATACTCTCGTGTCCTACACGATTTGCAATTGCCACAGCGGTAAAGCCAAGCTCTATCAGCAGGGAAACATGACTGTGACGCAAGTCATGAATACGAATACGTTTCACACCTGCCTCTTTTGAACCTCTGTCCATTTCATGGTGCAGGTAACTTTTGGTGATGGTAAAAATGCGTTCATCATGCTTTACATCATAAAGCATCGCAATATAATCCTGCATTTCATCACAGAGAAAATCAGGTATTTCAATAATGCGGTTACTTTTCTTTGTTTTAGGCTCCGTAATGACATCTTGCTTTTTAATACGCTGATAAGATTTGTTGATTCTCAGCTTGTGACTTTCAAAATCAAAGTCCGCAGGAGTGAGTGCAAGCAGTTCTCCCAGTCTGATACCGCACCAGTAGAGCATCTCAAAAGCATAATAGGAAACAGGCTTATCCATCATCACTTCGGAAAATTTCAGATATTCGTCTTTTGTCCAGAATGACATTTCCTTTGCATTCTTGACACCGATACCACCTGCTTTAGCCGCTGGATTTGATTTCAGATCATAAAAACGGACAGCGTGGTTAAAGATAGCTGACAACTGATTGTGCAGGCATTTCAGATAAGTTTCTGAATACGGTTCACCTCTGCCGTTTCTATAACGAAGCAATTGATTCTGCCATGCGAGTACATCTTTGGACTGAATCTCCTGAATAGGCTTATCTCCGAAAAATGGCAGGATTTTTGTCTTGATGATATGTGACTTGCTTTCCCATGTATTCTGCTTGAGTCTGCCTTTCATGTCGTTTTCATAGATTTCGCAGAAATCATTGAAAGTCATATCAAGGTCATTGCTACTCTGGAGCAGAAATTTTCTTTCCCAGCTCTGTGCTTCACGTTTCGTATTAAAACCGCGCTTGCATTTCTGCTTTCGCTGTCCCTGCCAGTCATCATAACGTACCATAACATACCAGGTGGCATTTTTATCCTTATAAACGGGCATTATGCCTCTCCCTCCTTTTTATGCGGAGTGTTCATGCTGTAAACTCTTTCATTGAAGTATTCACGGTTTACTCTGCCTGTCACAGTAATGAAACCTTTATCAGCAAGCTCCTGATTGAGTTTACGAATGATTTTGTACGCATAAGGAACGGAAATCTCCATAACCTCTGCAACTTCGTTTGCTTTAATAAATTTCTCAGACATATTTTGTCAATCCTTTCTGTTTTATGTTTATCTGTATTAGCAAAATCGACACTAAACTTTTTTGCTTGCTACTATTATACTAAACAAATTTGTTCTTGTCAAGTGCTTTTTGAAATTTTTCCTAAACTTTTTTGTTTGCAACTTCTTGACGCAGTTAAGCAAATATGCTATAATGAGAACAAACTTGATCTTATAATGCAGTTTTTTAAGGAGTGTCACGCCATGTCTATGATCGGAGATAAAATACACCGTATCCGCAATTTTCGTGGATTAACGCAAAAAGAATTGGGACTTGCCGTCGGATTTGACGACAGATCAGCCGATGTCCGCATTGCACAGTATGAATCCGGAACCCGTACACCAAAGTATGCTCTTACAGAAAAGATTGCAGAAGTGCTTGACGTCAATCCTCAGTATCTCTGTAATGAAGAAATGCTTGGAGCGGAAGGTATCATGCTGATGCTTCTGGAACTGGATGAACATTATCCTATCAGTATTCAGGACTGTGAAGATGAGTACGGAAATTCACGCAAGGGAATATGTTTCGGTTCAATTCTTATGACTGACCTCTTTTCTGAATGGCAGCAACGCAAAAAAGACCTTGCTGACGGTAAGATCAGCAAGGCCGAATATACAGAATGGAAGCTTAACTGGCCGAAAACGACCGATGACTGCGGTAAACACGAACCCTCAAAAGAGTGGCGTGACCGCAAAGCCACCGGAAACGAAGAATAATTCCGGACAGCTTCCTGTTATCAAATTGTTATCAAGAGATTTTCAAAGGCTCGGAAAACACCGTATTTACGGCATTTTCCGGGTTTTATTTTTTATTCCCACTCAATAGTAGCCGGGGGCTTTGTAGTTATATCGTACACAACGCGATTAATAGAATTCACCTCATTAACGATCCTTCTTGAGCATGTTTCAAGCACTTCATATGGGATCCTTGCAAAGTCAGCAGTCATAAAGTCGGTTGTAGTAACACCTCTGAGCGCAAGCGTATAGTCGTATGTTCTGAAATCGCCCATAACGCCAACGGAGCGCATATCTGTAAGTACAGCAAAGTACTGGTGAATGCTTCTGTCAAGACCTGCTTTTGCTATTTCTTCACGGAAGATCCAGTCCGCATCCTGAAGGATTTCAAGCTTTTCATTTGTGATTTCCCCAATAATGCGTATTGCAAGACCGGGACCCGGGAAAGGCTGACGCCATACAAGCGTTTCTGAAAGTCCGAGTTCCTGTCCGAGATTCCTTGTTTCGTCTTTGAAAAGCATTCTCAGCGGTTCGATGATTTCCTTGAAGTCAACATAATCGGGAAGTCCGCCTACATTGTGGTGTGACTTGATAACAGCAGCTTCATCATCGTCTCCGCTTTCAATTACATCGGGATAGATCGTGCCCTGAGCAAAGTAATCCACTTTGCCTATCTTCTTTGCCTCAGTCTCAAACACACGGATAAATTCTTCACCGATTATCTTTCTCTTTGCTTCCGGATCGGAAACGCCGTTAAGCTTTTCCATAAACCGGTCCTTTGCATTTACTCTTACAAAATTGATATCCCAGTTTCTGAAAGCTTCTTCAACTTCGTCACCCTCGTTTTTACGCATGAATCCATGATCGACGAATATGCATGTAAGCTGTCTGCCCACAGCCTTTGAAAGAAGCGCTGCAAGAACAGACGAGTCAACACCGCCTGAGAGCGCAAGAAGAACCTTTCCGTCACCGACCTTTCTGCGGATGTCACGGATAGCTGTTTCGGCATAGTTTTCCATAGTCCAGTCGCCTGTGCAGCCGCAGACATTTTTCAGAAAGCTGTCTATCATTCCCAGACCGTATTCAGTGTGGTTTACTTCCGGATGGAACTGTACTGCATAAAGCTTTTTTTCCTTGTTTTCCATTGCTGCTACCGGACAGTGTTCAGTGTGAGCAACAGCTCTGAATCCCTCAGGCAGCTCTGAGATGTAGTCTGTATGGCTCATCCATGAAACTGCTTTTTCAGGCATGTCCGTTATTGATGAAAAGAGGGTACAGCTTTTGTCATAGGTGGTTTCTGTTTTTCCGTATTCACTGGTTATACATGTTGAAACCTTTCCGCCCAGTACATGAGCCATAAGCTGAGAGCCGTAGCAGATTCCGAGCACAGGGATTCCAAGTTCAAATATTTCTCCGGAAACTGTCGGCGCCTTTTCTCCGTAAACACTGTTCGGGCCGCCTGTAAAAATGATTCCGGACGGGGCAAGCTCTTTTATTTCTTCCATTGTGATTTTGTTGTAAGGTCTGACCTCACAATATACTCCGCACTCACGGACACGTCTTGCGATAAGCTGGTTGTACTGACCGCCGAAGTTCAGAATTAAACAAAGCTGATGTTCCATTTTTTACTCCTAACATTTAAACCGTCCTAAGACGGAGTTATATACTATTTATAATTATGCCATTTTTTTTTGAAAATTGCAACTGTTTTTTTCATTTTGGTTTTTTATGATAAAAAAGGGGATTTCAGGGGATAAAATCTCCTCTGTCCGTAACGATTTCATAGCCTGCTTTTTTTACTCTTGATTCAAGACAATGTCTGCATTCGGCCGCTTCTTCGCCTGTGCAGATCTTGTTGTCGTAGAGTGCATAGAGCTTTCTGTATCTGACAGGGGAAAGGTTTGGCATTACAACATTTGCTCCTGCTTTGAGTCCCAGTTCGCGTCCCTCCGGATGTATTGTTCCGAGAGCGGTGGTAGCAGGGATAAGTGCATGCGGAAGAATAAGTCTTGAAAGCGCTGTCATAACAAGCGTATTTCTTAAACTGCCCTGTTTTTTGCTTCCGAAAGGGGTATCAGCCTGAGGGATAAACGGACCAATACCAACCATGTGGGGCTGAAAACTTTTAAGGAAAAGCAGATCGGAAATAAGATTGCCGGTTGTCTGGTAGGGTGAGCCTACCATAAAACCTGCACCGGTCTGGAATCCTGTTTTTTTCAGTGTTTCAAGGCACCTTATACGGTTTTTAAAGTCCATTTCAGCAGGGTGGAGCTTTTTGTAATGCTCACAGTCAGCTGTTTCGTGGCGCAGAAGATACCTGTCCGCTCCGGCTTCAGAATACTTTTTATATGACTCCTCGCTTTTTTCACCGATTGACAGTGTAACAGCACAGTCACTGAAATTTTCCTTGATCCTTCTGACAACAGAGCATATCTTTTCGTCGGTAAAGAATGGATCTTCTCCGCTTTGCAGGACAAATGTACGGTATCCGAGCTGGTACCCTTTTTTGCAGCATTCAAGAATTTCATCCTCGGTAAGGCGGTATCTGACCGCATTCCTGTTGCTTTTTCTTATTCCGCAGTAAAAACAGTCATTTCTGCAAAAGTTTGAAAATTCGATAAGCCCTCTGACATAGACCTTGTTTCCGTAAACACTTTTTCTTACAGCGTCTGCTTTTTCAAAAAGAAAGCTGTCATCCTCAGGAGAACCGTGTTCTATTATACTGACTATACCGGACGCTGTAAAATCCTTTTCCTCTGCGATTCTGCTTATAATCCTTTTATTATTCATAGTCATAGAACATTCTGTATTTTTTGTTGTTATGAGCGTAGCAGTTAAGAACAAGTCCGATTGCAACGTACATACTTACAAGGGCTGTTCCGCCTGCGCTGAAAAACGGAAGAGGTATACCGATAACCGGCATGACCTTCATTACCATTCCGATATTCATGAAGCAGTGTGTGAAAAGCATCGCAAAGGTTCCGAGACAAATCAGTTTTCCCAGAAGATCCATCGTACTGCGGCTGTCCAGAAGGATTTTTATGCATATATATGCAAGGATCAGTATTACGACAACTGCGCCAACAAATCCGAAGATCTGTCCTACATAAGCGAACATGAAGTCATTGTGCATTTCCGGAACAGTTACATAGTCGTCATTAAAAAGCTTTTTGCCGAAAAGCTTTCCCGAGCCCAGGGCGGCAAGGCTTAAATTCTGCTGATATTCAAGTCCCATCGGGTCTGTACCGGGGTGGATAAGAACGAGGATACGTTTTTTATGAACTGACTGAAGACCGTAGTTCCACAGAAGATAAACTGCCGGTACAGCTGCCGCTGCCGCTGCAATGATATATTTGATTGAAAGACCTGCCGAAAACATCATTACTATGAACATAACTATAAATACAAGCGCTGTTCCATAGTCACCCTGAAAGGCTACAAGTCCTATTGGTATTGCTCCATGGATTACTATAAAAAGAAGATGCAGAGGGTGATTTATATTTTCCGAATCCTTCGAAAGGTGGTAGGAAAATGTAAGAATAAAGGCAAGCTTCAGTATTTCCGACGGCTGAAGCGTAGTGAAACCGAGATTGAGCCATGCTCTGTCGTCTGCGCCGGCTCGCTGAAGACCCAGACCTGTAAACGTCAGTCCTACAAGAACAAGGGAAACGGGGACGTAGATAAACCAGAGCTTTACAAGATGGTGGTAATCAATCGAGGAAACCACGATGCATATTCCCACGCCCAGCACTGTCGCTACAAGCTGGGTTATATAATAACTGGGCTCCAGGTCATTCAGTCCGTTCTGACACATGGAGTAAATCAGAAGGACACTTATTGCGGCGCAGACGGTGACTGCAATAAGCAGTCCTTTGTCAAGCTTATGATAATATCTGACAAAGTGATTTGTGATTTTATTCATTTTGTTTTGCCTTTCTTTTTCGTATTGCATATTTTAATTTATTTGGAATCAGCGCTCCAGTATTTTCTGTCAAGACTTCTGAACTGTATCGCTGCCCCGATATGATCGCTCTTTATTGTTTCGCTGCCCTGAAGATCTGCGATGGTCCTTGCTACCTTCACGATCCTGTCGTATGCCCTTGCCGACAGCCCGAGTCTGTCAAAAGCTTTTCCCATGTAGCTTTTTGCCGCATCGTCCATCGGGCAGAATTCGCTGAGCTTATCGGGAGTTATTTTTGCGTTGCATGTTATTTCGGAGTTTCTGTACCGCTCATTCTGTATTTCTCTTGCGGCAGAAACACGTTTTCTTATGCTTTCGGAGGATTCCGATTTTTTGTCCGAGGAAATGTCCCTGAAATCAACGGAGGATACCTCCACATGAAGATCAAATCTGTCAAGGAGCGGACCTGAAATTTTTGAAAGATAGGTAGTGACCTGCTTGTGCGTACAGCGGCAGCGTCCGCTGGGATGCCCGAAATAACCGCAGGGACACGGATTCATGGCGGCTATCAGCATTATTGAGGCAGGGTAGGTTACAGTTCCCGCAGATCTTGAGATAGTCACCTTCATATCTTCCAGAGGCTGGCGCAGGATCTCAAGAGTTCGCCTGTCGAATTCAGCAAGCTCGTCCAGAAAGAGAAGTCCGTTATGCGCAAGAGAGATCTCTCCGGGGTGGGGAACAGCTCCTCCGCCAGCAAGCCCGGCTGAAGAAATTGTGTGGTGGGGCGAGCGGAACGGTCTGACTGTCACAAGAGGAGAATCAGTATTGAGAATTCCTGAGATAGAGTGTATCTTTGTTGTTTCTATGGATTCCTCAAATGTCATGTCGGGAAGAATTGACGGCATGCGCTTGGCAAGCATGCTTTTTCCGCTTCCCGGTGTTCCGATGAGAAGCGCGTTATGTCCTCCCGCAGCGGCGATTTCAAGTGCTGTCCTGGCAGTCAACTGACCTTTTACATCGGCAAAGTCCAGCGGATAAATGCGTGTCTCATTGTTCGGCACGAACTTTTCCTGTTTCCTGATTTTCCTTCCCGAAACAAAATGATTTATAATATCCCCGACAGACTTTACCCCGTAAATGTCAATTCCTTCGGCAACCGATGCTTCAAAAGCATTTTCAGCAGGAACAAAAACAGATTTTATTCCTGTTTCTTTGGCGAGAAGAACCATGGGCAGAACGCCGTTTACCGCCCTAAGATCACCGTTTAAGGAAAGCTCTCCGATAAAGCATGCGTCATCAAGATCTGCATTTATGTATCCGGAGGCTTTCAGCACAGCCATTAAAATTGCGATATCATGAACAGGACCGCTCTTTTTTGTTCCCGCCGGTGCAAGATTTACCATGACCCTTGCAACAGGAAATTCAATATTGCAGCAGCGCATTGCTGCTTTGATACGCTCACGGCTTTCCTTTACAACCGTATCCGGAAGTCCGACTATTTCAAACAGAGGTATGCCGCGGCTTATTTCTATTTCGACGTCTACGCGGAATGCATTAAGTCCGAAAAGACCAAGACTGTTTATTTTTGCAAACATAGATTCAGTCCTCCCTGTGATTTTCTCTTACGGGAATATCTGTTTTGCCCGTAAAGAAATCATCATAATCTGATTTGAGCTCCGGATTGCCCGGGACACGGTATTCTTCCTTCTCGGGAGCATCATTCATCATCTGTTCGACGGGGATCTGGAAATTAGGGTAGCCACTTTCCTGTGAAAGCTCGCGTTCCTCCAGAAGGGCACTTGAGGAAATACAGTAAAGAAAGATTCCCGGCAGGGAGATTATAAGTGAAAACCAGTTTTTGTTTTTTATGCTCATCATGAACATCAGAAGATAAAAAAGCATGAAGACAATATTCAGTTTATGAAAGTTTGCCCATGCAAAATAGGCAGCGACTGTAAAAAATACACAGGAAAGGATCTGTATCAGACCGCCGAGCATGCTGCTTATAAATCCGTCAGAAATATCAAAAACCGATGCAACTGCGGAAATGACCTCAAACCGGAAGCGGAAAACCGATAAAAAAGCAGCAGCGGTGAACATTGCCACCGAATAAAGAAAGCTGAATCTGTATTTTCTGTTTATTTCATTCATTCTGTTCCGGCAGTGATCATATTTTTCCTCATCGACTTTTGCAGCATATTTTTTCACCGGTACTCCCTCCTTCCGGATTTTTATTTACCTTAATTATATCATGACGGGATTAAATTGTAAATATTTATCGGATAAAAGAAATAAAAAAAGTGCAGGATAAATCTGCACATAAAAAATATATTTTTAATCAGGTCGTTATAAAGCTAAATGTGTATAAAAAAACACTTTTTGTTTGTACAAAAAGTAGATTTTGAACCGCGCCGGAAAGAAAAAGCTTGACACATAAAATATATAGATGTATAATAATAAACTGTATCAATGTGACTCGGAACTTTATCCGGCAGAATAGTATAACATATAAGTCTATGTCTGTCAAGAGTCTTTGCAAAAAATACGGATTTAATAATCCTTAAGGAAAAACAGCCGTTCCGGAGCATATCCGGATAAGAACAAAGGAGGTTTCCGCCTATGGTGAATGTTAAACCAAAGCAGCTTGGAAAAAACGTGAGGATGAGCTTCGGCAAGATCAATGAAGCTCTTGAGATCCCGAATCTTATCGAGGTGCAGAAAAATTCCTATCAGTGGTTCAAGGATGAAGGACTCAAGGAGGTTTTCCGTGATGTTTCGGCTATAACCGATTACAACGGCAATCTGGTCCTCAATTTTGTTGACTACAAGATCGACGATACTCCGAAATATACGATTGAAGAATGCAAGGAGCGTGATGTTACCTATGCTGCTCCGCTCAGAGTGACAGCTACTTTGTGGAACAAGGAAACAGGTGATGTCAAGGAAAGCGAGATCTACATGGGCGATCTTCCGCTCATGACGGAAAGCGGAACCTTTATTGTAAACGGTGCGGAACGTGTTATCGTTTCTCAGCTCGTTCGTTCGCCGGGCGTTTATTATTCCTTTGAGAAGGATAAGACAGGTAAAGACCTTTTCAAGTCTACCGTTATTCCTAACAGAGGTGCATGGCTTGAGTATGAAATGGATTCAAGCGATGTTGTATACGTAAGAATCGACAAGAACAGAAAGATTCCGCTTACAACTTTTATAAGAGCGATAGGCGTTGGTTCTGACGAAGAGATCTTTGAGCTTTTCGGTCAGGATGACAGACTTGCGCAGACTATCCTCCAGAAGGACGGAACAAAGAATAATTCCGACGCTCTTATTGATGTATACAAAAAGCTTCGTCCGGGTGAGCCTCCGACGGTCGAAAGTGCAGTTTCACATCTGAACAATCTGTTCTTTGATGCAAAGAGATATGATCTGGCACGTTTTGGCAGATATAAGTTCAACAAGAAGCTGGGTATCGGTTCAAGAATTTCAGGACATATCCTTTCAAGACCTGTTGTAAATCCGCTTACCGGTGAAATTATGGCTGATGAGGGCGAAAAGCTCACATACAGCAGGGCTATGGAGATCGAGCAGGCAGGTGTTTATGAAGCATTTGTTACTGTTGAATCCAAAGAATATTTCGTAACCGAAACAGGCGAGAACTCGATCAGAATGGTGGAAAAGGAAGTCAAGGTTCTCGGCAACGGCATGGTTGATATCAGCGGCTATGTTGACTTTGACGTCAGGGATTTCGGAATTAATGAAAAGGTATCGTTCAAGGTTCTTCAGGATATTCTTGAAAATTCAGAAGATGAGAACGAACTCAGAGAGAATATTAAAAAGAGAGTTGATGAGCTTGTTCCAAAGCACATTATTCTCGATGATATATATGCAACGATCAGCTACTTCCTCAACCTCTGTGAAGGCGTGGGCGTAGTTGATGATATCGACCACCTGGGAAACAGACGTATCCGTTCGGTAGGCGAGTTGCTTCAGAATCAGTTCAGGATCGGTTTTGCCAGAATGGAAAGAGTCATCAAGGAGAGAATGAATCTCCAGACTCAGGATATGGAAACTGTTACTCCGCAGGCGCTTGTGAATATCAGACCTATCAATGCAGCGATCAAGGAATTTTTCGGTTCCTCACCGCTTTCGCAGTTCATGGATCAGAACAACCCTCTGGCAGAGCTTACTCATAAAAGACGTCTTTCAGCACTCGGTCCGGGCGGTCTTTCCCGTGACAGAGCCGGATTTGAGGTTCGTGACGTTCATTACAGCCACTACGGAAGAATGTGTCCTATCGAAACTCCTGAAGGTCCTAACA